>JAJYSU010000087.1 GCA_021793395.1 Actinomycetes bacterium | reverse complement strand
CCGACAGTCCGTAGAGGGGATCGGAGGACTTGCGGCCGGCCTTTCGGTGCAGGTCCAGGACTTCGCGCAACAACTCCTCGTACTGAGCACGCACGACGACAGTTCGAGACATGGCGCCACCCACCGTCACGAAGAGCGCGGTCACGCCAGCGCTCAGCTCACCCTCGACGATCAACTCCGGGGTGACCGCACGCTGCTCGGCCGACGAGAGTCCCGCCCCGAGCCCGAGGGCGACGATGGCCGAGAGTCCACGACGCAGCGTCGCGGTCGGCTGGTTGCGCGCGAGGCGTACCAGTGAGGCGCACTCGAAGGGCGTATAGGGGGGCTGTACCGGTTGATAGGCGATGACCTGAGGGGCGGACGCGGGGGCGAGTCGTCTCACGGCACGACGCAGCGCCGAGCGAACGGTGGCGCGAGTCGCGTCGGGTGACCCAGCGACCGGTCCGGCGAGATACGCCTCGACCAAGCCGCTCTCGAGGAGTTCTGCGGGTCGAAGCGGGTCGGTCGACGACGGTCGCGACGGGCGAGTCGCCACCCACAGACAGAAGCGCGCGAGGACTCCCATCTGGGTGCGGACCCACTCGACGCTCGGCGGCTCGTAGACGGTCGCCAGGTGCCGCGTGGCGACGTCAACGAATGCCCAGTCCGCGTCGCTGAACCGGTAGGGGCGAAAGGCCGCGACGGCGGCCGCGACGGCGGTGTCGAGCTCGGGTAGCGCACCCACCTCGGCTCGTACACGCGGACCGCTCACTCGCGCCGCCTCGCGCTGCGCGTGCGCGGCTTTCGCCATCCGAAGCGCCGCGGAGCGCGACAACGACTTAGCCGCCTTGGGCTTCACCGACTCGGCCTTCGTTGGATTAACGACACGGACCCCCATGGGCTCGACGTCACGTGCGGCCCGTAGTTCCCGAGTCGCGCGAACGGCTGGCTCGATAGTGCCCGGCTCGCCTTCTCGCGCACTCACCGCTTCGTCGATGAATCGAACGTCGTCCCAGTCGGCCGTGGCGAGCTCGCCGATGAGGCCCTCGAAGATCGTGGCCATCACCGCGTAGCCGCGACGGCGATAGACCTCGGCCAACGTCGCGAAGGATCCGAGATCGGTGACCGTGGTCCAAAAGCGCCGAGCCGCCGGCCGGTTCTTGACCCGCCTGACCGGAGTTGTGGCCGGGATCGCCCCGATCGCTCGAGCGATACGACGCAGGTACGGCCGGGCTACGCGATGCTGAGGAGACGCCGAGACGAACGCCTCGAGGTACGGGGCCGACAGGAAGTCCTTGAGGTTTGGCGCTGCGGAGCGATCCCAGACCGGGTGCCACACGAGGAACCGTGCCAGGTGACCGAGCAGGACCATGTGGGACTCGTCGGTGGACACACCGGTCGCCACGACGGCACCAACGGCCACTTGCCGGGCGAGGTTCCACTGACGCTCGGACAGGCCCCGCGGGCAGTAGCGAAGTAGGCGATCGAAGTCTTCGTTGGCTGGCATGCCTGGACCGGTGAGGTCACCTCGCCAAGACGCAATCGGACAACTTTACGCACACAGCCTTATCAGAGGATCTAGCCTCGATCATTCGCGAGAGTTCTCCGAGGGCGTCTCGCCGCATGTTTCTCAATGATTGAAGCCGGTGCGTGTTGATTTGGTCATTGTTTTGATTGCCACGACGTCCATGACGTCGAATTCGACCATGCAAAGTGACCCGAGGGGCATGTAGGGACGGCCAGAGACGCGCGTAGCCGGTTCTCGTGGGACATGGTGAGTCAGGTCAGCAGAGCGAGACGCTGGTAGGCGCCGAGCAGGACGCCGGCACTGGGCCAGCCCTCGAGCAGTCGCACGATGCGACGTCGAGACCGGCAGACGAGGCGTCCCGGCGCGTGGAAGATCTCCCAGCGCAGGGTCTTGGGGCGAGCCTCTCGCCAGCGACCCTCGAGACAGAGCAGCTGAAACCAGCGCACGAGATCAGCGGCCAGGGCGACGGTCATGAGCCAATTGCTGTTCGCCTCGAACTTCGTGAAGGGGAAGCGGCACAGTCCCGACTCCTTGAGCCGCTGGATGTGACTCTCGACGTGGGCGTGGGCGCGCATGGTGACGTCGAGTGCCACCGGGTCGCCCGCCGCGTCGGTGTAGAAACCCCAGTAGCGGTAGTCGTGGCTGGGAAAGAGACTGCGCTGGGCCCCCGGGTGCAGGGGCTCGCGACGGATGATGCACCGAGTTCCCGCGGGCATCGAGGAGAGGTCCAGGTACTCGGTCATCTCGCAGACCGACGCCTCACTGTGGGGCTCACCGGCTTGCGTGCGTGAGGGCTGCCACCGGTCGGGCTGGTCCGAGGCCGCGTAGATAGCGCCCGTGATCTGGGCATTGGAGCGAGCGGTGACGAAGAACGTGACGTTGCGTTCCCGGCACGCCGCGAGGAACCCCTCGGTGCAGCCCGCTCCGTCGGCTCGGGCGATCACCGAACGCTCGACCAACGAGGGATCGTCGCCGGCGTGGTGACCTCGGGTGACTGACGCAGGCAGCTGAGCAACTGCGGCGTCGAAGACCTCGACGTGGTCGGTGACCGTGTTGGACCCGGCGTTGCCCGCGCGCAGCTTCGCGGCCAGGGTCTCACCGGTCTGGTCGGCGAAGACGAAGAGCGGGTGAAACCCGAAGCCCTTCTTATAGGTCGGGGCCGCCTGCTCCTTGAGTTCCGAGTGCACGTCGACGAGCGAGGCGTCGAAGTCCAGGATCACGGGGTCACTGGGCCTCGTGTCTAACTTCGCCCACACCCGAGCGCGCACCTCGGCGAGGGCCTCGGCGAGGTGCGCGCGCTGGCCAGTGTCGAACTCGTGGAAGGTGCGAAAGACCGTCGTGTCCGACGGCACGGAGCCGAACAGCTTCCGGGACTCGTAGGTGCTCGATGTCCGCGCAGCTCTCACCACCTCCCGCGAGCACGAGCGCCATCTGGGTGAGCACCTTGCCCCGGTCGTGCAGGGGCAGGCGCTCCCCGCGCGGAGCGATGCGCGACGAGAGTGAAGCACCGAGCCCCACACGGTCCGCTAACGCACCCAAGGCGTGCAGCCCGACGTGGG
>JAJYSU010000044.1 GCA_021793395.1 Actinomycetes bacterium | reverse complement strand
CGTTTGGTGACAACGCTCGGTCGCGTAGGCGCAGCGCGGGGCGAAGCGGCAGCCTGAGCCCAGCGTCGCCAGGTTGGGTGGTCGACCGGGGATGGCGGCCAGGCGGGTGTGGGGAGCCTGGGACACGCGGGGCGAGCACTCCAGCAACGCGCGGGTGTAGGGCATGCGGTGACGCGCGAACACGTCGGCCGTCGCACCGGTCTCGACGACTCGTCCGGCGTACATGACCATGATTCGCGAGGTACGCGTCGCGACGACGCCGAGGTCGTGGGTGACGAGCACGACCGACATGTGCAGACGTGTCGTGAGGTCGTCGAGGAGATTGAGGATCTGCGCCTGAATCGTGACGTCGAGTCCCGTGGTTGGCTCGTCGGCCAGTAGCAGCGACGGCGACCCAGCGAGGGCGATGGCGATGACGACGCGCTGGCGCATGCCGCCGGACAGTTGTCCGGGGTAGGCGCGATAGCGCTCGGCGGGCGAGGGAATGCCGACGAGGCTCAGGAGCTCGAGGGACCGTGCACGGGCGGCGGCGCGCGAAAGACGTAGTCGCACGCGTAGGACCTCGTCGATCTGGTGGCCCACCCGCATCACGGGGTTGAGCGAGGTCATCGGGTCTTGGAACACCATGGCCACGCGTGTGCTCCACAAGTGGCGCATCGCGTCCTCACTGGCTCCGACGACCTCGACGCCGTCGAGGCGCACTGAGCCGGTGACGGTGACCCGCGAGCGGTTCAGCAGTCCCATGATGGTGCGCGAGAGCACCGTTTTGCCCGAACCCGACTCGCCGACCACGCCCAGCACCTCGTCGCTCGCGAGGTCGAACGAGACGCCGTCCACGGCGCGCAGGGGACCGGCGGTGGTGGCGAAGGTCGTGGTGAGATCACGGACGGACAACAACGTGGAGTCGGCCGCGGCCGGAGGACCTTCGGTCGGGCCCCGCGGGCGCGCCGCCGTGGGCGCGAACTCGTTCACGCCGCTCACAGCTTCACCTCGGCGACCTCGAAGTGGTGACGGAGGCGGTCGCCCACGAAGTTGAGCGCCAGGAGCAGTAGGCACATCGCGGCTGACGGAAAGAGCACGAGCCACGGATTTTGGGACATGACGGTGCGCGCCTCGTTAATCATGTTGCCCCACGAGGGGGTGGGCGGGTTGACCGAGAGTCCCAGGAACGCCAGTGCCCCCTCGAGGGCGACCACGGTCGCCACGCCGATGAGGAGGAACGAGATGCCGATTGGCGCCACGTTGGGAGTGAGCTCGCGGAGCAGAATCCGCCGGTCGGTCGCTCCCTGAACCTTGGCGGCGATCACGAAATCGCGCGTGGCCACCGACATCGTGGCGGCCCGGATGACGCGGTAGACCAGCGGCGTCGACGCCAGCCCGATGACGAGGATGATCTTGACCAGCGTGCGCGGCGTCCAGAACGAGAGGACGGCGATCACCGCGACGATCGCGGGGAAGGCGAGGGCGACGTACATGACGGCGCTGAGGAGGGCGTCGAGCCGGCCGCGACGATAGGCGGCGAGCATGCCCAGTGGCGCGCCAATCCCGAAGCCGATGAGCATCGAGCCGGCGCCGACCGCGAGCGAGACCCTCGAGCCAAAGACCACGCGCGAGAAGATGTCGCGACCGAGGTCATCCGTGCCGAACCAGTGGTGCAGTGAGGGGCCGGCGTTGACGAGGCTGTAGTTCTGGTAGAGGGGGTTGTCGAGGGGAAGGACGTTGGCGAAGACGGCGCCGACGACGTTGAGTGCGAGCCACGCGACGCAGACCCAGAAGAGCGGCCCCAGCGGGGCGCGCGCGTCGTCGGGTGGTGACTCGTCGAGTTCGTGGGTGCGGGTGACGGCGCTACTCACGGCTGATCCGAGGGTCAATCAGGTTGATCGCAAAGTCGAAGAGGAAGTTGACCAGCACCACGCCCACCGACACGACCAGGACGATCCCCTGCACCAGGAGGTAGTCGCTGCTGGCGATGCCTGAGATGAGGGTGTAGCCCAGCCCGGGAATAGCGAGGAGGTACTCGACGACGAAGCCGCCCGCGAGCAGGCCCCCGATGTTCACTCCCGCGGCGCCCAGTAGCGCGACCGACGAGGGGCGTAGGGCGTGGCGCCACATGATGCGCCGGTGGCTGATTCCCTTGGATCGAGCCATCGCGATGAACTCCTCCTGGAGCGTCGCGATGAGGTCACTGCGTAAGACGCGAAAGTACACGACGAAGCTCCCGAGTGCCAGTGTCACCGCGGGTAGGGACAGGCTCTCGAGGTTGGCGACCCAGTCGGTGCCGAGCGCGACGTAGGCGGACGGGCCGGTATTAGCGACGCCCAGCTTGATCGACACGACCAGCACGAGCAGCACGATGAGGATGAAGGGGGGAATCGAGAGCAGGGTGAAGCTGCCCGCGCTGAGCAGACGGTCGACCCACCCATCGGGGTGGCGGGCCGAGCGCATGGCCAGCGGGATGGCGAGGGCGAACGCGAGGATCTGGCTGAGCACGATGAGCTCGATATCGATGGGTAGCGCCGCGCGGATCGTGGCGGCGACCGAGGTCTGTGAGATGAACGACACTCCCAGGTTGCCGTGCAGCACGTTACCCATCCAGATGAAGTACTGGGCCACGAGCGGCCGATTGAGGCCAAGCTGTTGGTAGAGCAGAGCACGATTCGCGGGGCTGTCACCGGTACCCAAAATGACCGTGGCCGGGTTGCCCGGTAGCAGGTGGATCAGGTAAAAACTACCCACCGAGATGACGATGACGATGCCGACGAGCGTGAGTAGTCGTCGCACGACGTATCGCAGCACGTTCCCCCCCGAGAGACTTGTAGCGACACTAGCGAACGGCGTCGCGCGCGGGTGGCCGGGATCGTGCGACGATGATAACGAGACTCTTATTTTTGCCGAGACCAGCCGACCGGGTCGCTAGCGTGGTGCAGTGCGAACGATCTGCGTGACGGGGGGTATCGGAGCCGGAAAGACCGTGGTGACCGAGCGATTGCGTGCGCGCGGCGTCGAGGTGATCGACGCTGATCAGGTGGCTCGCGACGTCACGGCGCCGGGCACGCCGGCGTACCAGGCGCTGCGTGACGCTTTCGGCGACGCCATCCTGACCGAGACCGGGGAGATCGATCGACCGTTTCTCGCCGAGGTCGTGTTCCACGACGCCTGGGCTCTGCGGCGGCTGAATCGAATTACCCACGGACCTATCGGCGAGGAGATTGCTCGTTGGCTGGCGGCGAGCGACGCACCGGTGAGGGTGGTCGCGCTGCCGCTGTATCGGCCCGAGCACCGCGAGACGTTCGGTTTTAGCGAGGTGTGGGCGGTGCAGGTGCCCGACGACCTGGCGGTGCAGCGGCTGATCAACGGGCGCGGCTATCGCGAGGAGGAGGCGCGCGCGCGCCTCGCGGCTCAGGTCACCAATGACGAGCGCGAAGCGATGGTGGACCGGGTTCTGTGGAATACCGGAACTCTCGACGAGCTCTACCGCGCGCTGGACGAGTTGGTGGTGGTGAGTGGGATCGCGGGTGGCTGAGTTTCGCGTCGAGTCGGCGCTACGCCCCGCGGGGGATCAGCCCGCGGCGATCGTCGCGCTGGCTGAGGGAGTTCGCGACGGCTTGCGCTTCCAGACCCTTGAGGGCATTACGGGTAGTGGAAAGACGGCGACGATCGCGTGGCTCATTGAACAAGTGCAGCGCCCCACGCTCATTCTCGAGCCCAACAAGTCCCTGGCCGCGCAACTCGCGTCGGAGTTGAAGGAGATGTTGCCCTCCAATCGCGTGGAGTTCTTCGTGTCGTACTACGACTACTACCAGCCCGAGGCTTACATCCCGCGTACTGACACCTTCATCGAGAAGGACAGTTCGGTGAACGAGGAGATCGATCGCCTCCGTCACGCGGCGACCTCGTCACTTCTGACCCATCGCGACACCATCGTCGTGGCCTCGGTGTCGTGTATCTACGGTTTGGGCTCACCCCTGGAGTATCGCGAACGGATGCTGGCGCTGTCGGTCGGTGAGACCTTTGATCAGCGGGCCCTGCTGCGGCGTTTGGTAGAGATGCAGTACAGCCGCAACGACCTCGTCGTGGAGCGAGGAACGTTTCGCGTGCGTGGGGACACCCTCGAGATACAGCCCGCCTACTCCCAAGAGGCGATCCGCGTGTCGTTCTTCGGGGACACCATCGAGGAGATCTCCTTCTTCAACCCGTTAACCCGTGAGCGCCGGGGAACCGTACGCGAGTGCACCCTCTTTGCCGCCTCGCACTACGCCACCGGTGCCGACACGCTGACGCGCGCCTGCCGATCGATTGAACGCGAGTTGGGTGAGAGGCTCGCCGAGTTGCAGAGTCAGGGCCGCCTTCTCGAAGCCCAGCGCCTACGCTCACGCACCGAGCACGATCTCGAGATGCTGGAGCAGACGGGCGTGTGCGCCGGAGTGGAGAACTACTCGGCCCACTTGGACGGCCGCCAGCCGGGGGAGCGACCCTTCACGTTGCTGGACTACTTCCCGGAGGACTATCTGGTGGTGGTCGACGAGTCGCACGTCGCCGTGCCCCAAGTTCGCGGTCAGTACGCCGGTGATCGTTCCCGTAAGGAGACTCTGGTGGAGCACGGCTTTCGACTGCCCAGTGCGCTCGACAACCGGCCGCTCAACTTCGACGAGTTCATCGAGATGGTGCCCCAGGTGGTCTTCGTATCCGCGACACCCGGACCCTACGAGTACGAGCACTCCGATCAGGTGGTGGAGCAGGTCATCCGCCCCACGGGGCTTCTCGACCCGGTCGTGAGCGTCGTACCGACGCGTCAGCAGATCGACGACCTGCGCTCGCGTCTCAACGCCGTGATCGAGCGTGGCGAGCGGGCGCTGGTGACCACCCTGACCAAGCGGATGGCCGAGGACCTGACCACGTTCCTCGTCAAGGCGGGCTATCGCGTGCAGTACCTGCACAGCGACATCGACACCATCCAGCGCATCGAGATCCTGCGCTCGCTGCGCTTGGGTGAATTCGACGTTCTCGTGGGGATCAACTTGCTGCGCGAGGGCTTGGACCTACCCGAGGTCTCTCTCGTCGCGATTCTCGACGCCGACAAGGAGGGGTTCTTGCGTTCGCGCAGCGCGCTCATTCAGACGATCGGTCGCGCGGCGCGTAACGCCCACGGTGCCGCGGTGCTCTACGCCGATCGCGTCACCGACTCGATGCGCGACGCGTTGGCGCTGACGGAGAGGCGTCGCCACGTGCAAGCCGCCTACAACGCCGAGCACGGCATCGTGCCCCAGAGCGTGACCAAGAACGTGGCCGACATCCTGGGGCGCCTGCGCAGTGACGACGGAGCGGGGCGCGGGTCGAGTGAGATCACGGTCGCCGCGGCCGGCGGTGGGGCGATCGACGATCTGGCTCTGGAGATGGCGCGCGTGGAGCAGGCAATGCTCGAGGCCGCTCGCGAGCTGCGCTTTGAGGAGGCGGCCGCGCTGCGCGACGTCCTGCACACCCTGCACCGCCAAAGCCTGGCTCCGCTGCTCGACGACCTCGTCGTCGATGTCTGAACGGTAGGGTACGGCCGTGACGGCGAGCATCCGCGTGCAAGGCGCGCGCGTTCACAATCTGAAGGACCTCTCGGTGGAGATCCCCCGCGACCGACTGGTGGTCTTTACCGGTTTGTCGGGTTCGGGCAAATCCTCCCTGGCGTTCGACACGATCTACGCCGAGGGGCAACGCCGCTACGTGGAGAGTCTCTCGGCGTACGCGCGCCAGTTCCTGGGCCAGATGGACAAGCCCGACGTCGACTTCATCGAGGGCCTCTCGCCGGCGATCTCGATCGATCAGAAGACCGCGTCGCGTAATCCGCGCTCGACGGTCGGTACGATCACCGAGATTCACGACTACCTACGCCTGCTCTACGCGCGGGTGGGCGTCGCGCACTGCCCCCAGTGCGGGCGGGTGGTGTCACGCCAGAGCCCGCAGCAGATCGTCGACCACGTCATGACGCGACCCGAGGGTGAGCCGTTTCTCGTGTTGGCGACCGTGGTCGACGGTCGAAAGGGTGAGTACGCGGCGCTACTCAACGAGTTGGCCGGCCAGGGCTTTTCGCGCGTGCGCGTCGACGGCGTCGTCACCGACTTGGCCGATCGCGACGAGGTCACCCTCGCGCGCTACGAGCAGCACACGATTGACGTGGTGGTCGACCGACTCCGGGTGCGGGCGCAGGATCGTCAACGCGTCACCGAGTCGGTAGAGACAGCGCTGGCGTTGACCAAGGGGACGGTGTCGTTCCTCTTCGTGGACGACGGCGAACAGGTCGCCTTCTCCGAGACGATGGCCTGCACGCACTGCGGGTTGAGTTTCACCGAACTCGCGCCGCGCGACTTCTCCTTCAACTCCCCCTACGGGGCCTGTCCCGTGTGCACGGGTCTGGGGACGCGCTACGAGGTGGATCCGGACCTGGTCGTGCCGGACACGTCGCTGTCGCTCGCCGAGGGCGCGCTGGCACCGTGGTCCGGGGCGCGTTTCAAGTACTTCGAGCGACTAATCAGCAGCGTGGCCGAGTTGGGCGGGTTCGACGTGACGACACCGTGGCGAAAGTTGCGGGTCAAGGATCGCCGGCTCGTGCTCTACGGCGTGCAGACCAAGTCAGTCCCGGTCAAGTACCGCAATCGCTACGGGCGAGTGCGTTCCTACGAGACAACCTATAACGGCATCGTCGAGTGGCTCGAGCGTAAGCGCAACGAGGCTGACGGTGACTGGTCGCGCGAGCAAGCGGAGCAGTACATGCGCGAGGTCCCCTGCACCGCGTGTCACGGCCAGCGCCTGCGGCCGGAGGTGTTGGCCGTGACCGTGGCCGATCGCAGCATCGCCGAGGTCAGTGCCGCCACCATTGACGAGGCGGTGGCGTTTTTTCGCTCGCTGACCCTGAACGCACGTGATGAGGCAATCGCGCGTCAGGTGATCAAGGAGATTCTGGAGCGATTGTCGTTCCTGATGGACGTGGGGCTCGACTACCTGACCTTGAGTCGGGCGTCGGCCACCCTGTCCGGGGGTGAGGCGCAACGCATTCGCCTGGCCAGCCAGATCGGCAGTTACCTCGTCGGCGTACTCTACGTACTCGACGAACCGTCGATCGGGCTACACCAGCGCGACAACCATCGACTCATCGCGACACTGGAGCGGCTGCGCGATCTGGGTAATTCGGTCATTGTGGTCGAGCACGACGAGGAGACGATCCGTTCCGCGGATTTCGTCCTCGACATCGGACCAGGGGCGGGTGAGTTCGGAGGACGTGTCGTACACGCCGGGAGCGTGGAGACGCTGCTTGAGAACCCCGACTCGTTGACGGGCCAGTACTTGGCGCGGCGTCGGATGATTGAGGTGCCCTCGGTGCGTCGTGTGGGCGACGGGAACGGGGTGGTCGTGCGCGGCGCTAGAGCCAACAACTTACGCGATATCACCGTGCGCTTTCCCCTGGGCGAGTTCGTCGCGGTGACCGGTGTTTCGGGGTCGGGTAAGTCGACGCTGGTCAACGCCATTCTCCTGAACGCGCTGGAGCACCAGCTCAATGGCGCCAAGACGGTGCCGGCCGAACACGACACCATCGGTGGCGTGGAGCACCTCGACAAGGTCGTCGCGGTCGATCAGCAACCGATCGGACGCACCCCCCGTTCGAATCCCGCGACGTACACCGGAGTATTCGACAAGATACGTCGGCTGTTCGCCGAGACGCCGGAGGCCAAGGTACGCGGCTACGCACCGGGGCGTTTCTCGTTCAACGTCAACGGTGGGCGGTGTGCGACCTGCGCCGGCGACGGCACGATCAAGATTGAGATGCACTTCCTGCCCGACGTCTACGTGAACTGCGAGGCCTGTGGCGGCTCGCGCTACAACCGCGAGACGCTGGAGATTACGTATCGGGCCAAAACGATCAGTGACGTACTGGCCATGCCGATCGTCGAGGCGCTCACGTTCTTCGAGCGTCAGCCGGCCATCACCCGGCATCTTCAGAGCCTGGTGGACGTGGGGCTGGGCTACGTGCGCCTCGGACAGCCCGCACCCACACTGTCGGGTGGGGAGGCGCAGCGCGTGAAGTTGGCCAGCGAACTCGCACGCAGGCCGACCGGCCACACGCTCTACGTGCTGGACGAACCGACGACGGGGCTCCACTTCGAGGACGTACGGCGTCTGCTGGAGGTGCTGCACCGGCTCGTGGATCAGGGTAATACCGTCATCGTCATCGAGCACAACCTGGACGTGATCAAGACGGCCGACTGGATCATCGACCTGGGACCCGACGGAGGGCGTCGGGGTGGAGAGATCGTGGGCGAGGGCCCACCCGAGCACATTGCCACGTTGGACTCCGCGACGGGCGTCGTGCTGCGTGGCGTTCTCGGCGTGACGAGGTGTTGAACAAGCCGGCCGCGATCCCGCGCACCAGCGGGTGCTACCTCTTTCGAAACGAGCGCGAGACCGTGATTTACGTCGGCAAGGCGCGCTCGTTGGCGTCGCGGCTCTCGAACTACTTTCAGCGTGCGGAGGCTCTGTCGCCCAAGACGAGAGCACTCATGGCCGAGGCCACGTCGGTCGAGTGGATCGTGACGCCGAGTGAACTCGACGCCTTGGTTCTGGAGAATGAACTCATCAAGGCGAACCAGCCTCGCTATAACTTGCGCCTGAAGGATGACAAGAGTTTCCCCTACGTCGCGATCGACACGCGCACTGATTTTCCGGCGCCCCAGATCACCCGAGGTCATCACGTCAAGGGGGTTCGCTACTTCGGCCCCTACGTTGACGTGCGCGCACTGCGCGCCACCGTTGACCAACTCTTGGAGGCGTACCCGCTACGGTCGTGCACCCGCCACAAGTACGACTACCAGGCGCGTATCGGTCGGCCGTGCCTGCTCTTCGACATCGGTAAGTGCAGCGGGCCGTGCGTGGGATCTATCGATCCCGCGCACTACCGGCGGTTAGTGCAGTCGTGGGTCCAGTTTCTCGACGGTGACGTTCGGCCCCTACGGCGCCGACTCGAGCGCGAGATGACCGAGGCATCCTCCGCGCAGCACTACGAGGCGGCCGCGCGCGCGCGCGACGCGCTCGCCGCGTTGGATCGTGCGGCGGGTGAGCAGACCGTCGTGCTCGATGATTACTCGAGTCTCGACGTTCTGGCGACCGCCACGCACGGGGCGCGGGCGTGCGTGGTGCGCTTTCGGGTGCGCCACGGCCGCGTCGTGGGGCGCAGTGTCCACCTGGTGGATCGGTCGATGGATGAGAGCGAGGCGGAGATTCTCGAGGCGGTGCTCGTCAACCTGTTCGACGACCCGAGTGACGTGCCGGCGACCGTGGTGGTGGACTCGTCGACCGCGACGACGCCACTGAGCGTGTCGCTCCTCTCCTCACGCCGGGGGCGCCCGGTGCGCGTAGTGGTACCCCAACGGGGGCGACGTCGGCGACTCGTCCAGATGGCCCGGGCCGACGCCGACGCCGTGATGGCCCGTGAGTCACTGCGCCGCGAGGCTGATCACAATGTTCGCTCTCGCGCCCTCCAGGAACTGGGGGAGGCCCTGAGTCTCGTCCAGCCTCCCTTTCGGATCGAGTGCTTCGATATGAGCCACCTGCAGGGGACGAACTACGTGGGCTCGATGGTCGTCTTCGAGGACGGCTTGGCTCAGAAGAAGGACTACCGACACTTCAACGTGCGCGAGGTGCTCGGCAACGACGACGTGGGCGCCATGGCCGAAGTGGTGCGACGCCGCCTGCGTCACTGGAACGAGGACCGCGCCCGTACCCGTTTCGCTCGCTCTGACCTGCTGATCGTGGACGGGGGTCTACCGCAGTTGCACGCCGCGCAGGAGGTGGTGGCGGAGTTGGGGCTCACGGGGCAGGTCGCCTTGGCCGCTCTCGCCAAGCGTGACGAACTTCTCTATCGTCCGGGCTCGTCGGATCCGGTCACGCTCGAGCGTGGATCGGAGTCGCTGTACCTCGTCCAGCGGCTCCGTGACGAGGCCCACCGTTTCGCGATCACCTTTCACCGCTCCAAGCGTGGCGCGTCGATGGTGGCGTCGTCGCTCGAAGGCGTGCGCGGACTCGGCGCCGCGCGCCGTGAGCGGCTGCTCACCGCCTTCGGTTCGCTGGACGCGCTGCGCGCGGCGTCCCTCGAGGAGCTGCGCGCGCTGTCCTGGTTGCCCGACGACGTCGCGTCGAGGCTCTACGATCAACTACGGGCACCCCGGGGCCCGCGCTTGACCAAGGGGGACGGCGATGAGTGAGGTGTTGGTGGTGACGGGAATGTCCGGTGCCGGGCGCTCCACCGTCTCGGCCGCACTCGAGGACCTCGGATGGTTCGTCATCGACAATCTGCCCCTCGAGCTCATCGTCCGCGTGGCGGAGTTGGCGTCGAGTGGCTCGTCGGACTACGCCGGGGTGGCCTTCACGGTGGGCCGCTCCGGACGAGTGCAACCCGAGGCGTTGCTCTCGGTACAACGACAGCTGCAGTCGCTCCACGAGACCGCCCGTATCTTGTTCCTAGATGCTCCCGACGACGTTCTCATTCGGCGCTACGAGGGCAACCGCCGGCGTCACCCGTATCCCGGAGCCAGTCTGGCCGAGTCCATCGCCGGCGAGCGGGTCTCGCTACAGTCGCTCCACGATGCCGCCGACCTCGTGATCGACACGGGGGCTCTCAACACCAATCAGTTGCGCTCGCGCGTCGTGGAGGCCTTCTCCGCGTTGAGCGCATCACGCGCGCTGCGCGTCTCGATCATGTCCTTCGGCTACTCCCACGGACTACCGCGTGACGTGGACCTCGTCTTCGACTGCCGTTTCCTGCCCAACCCCCACTGGGTCGACGACCTTCGCCCGCTCACCGGGCTCGACGAGCCGGTATCGTCCTACGTGCTCGGCCACGAGCCGGCCCAGCACTTTCTCGAGGACGTGACGCGCCTGCTCACGTGGCAGATCCCCGCCTTCGTCCAGGAGGGGAAGTCCTACTTGTCCGTCGCGATCGGCTGCACGGGCGGTCGTCACCGCTCGGTAGCGATCGCCGAGGAACTACGACGCCGACTGGATCTGCAGACGGCCGTCCTGCACCGCGATATCAATCGCTAGGCGGTGCAGCCGCGCGTTACTGGCGACGGACGCGTGCGCGGAGCACGGGGTGACGGGAGGCCTGCGCCGGTGTGGCAAAATTGGGTCACGCGGTTCTCGCTCTCGTGCGTGGGCCTAACGCGTGAGGCGAGGAGTAAGAGTGACGATCCGAGTGGGCATCAATGGATTTGGTCGAATCGGGCGCGGTTTTGTTCGCGCCTCGTTGCACCGTGACGACATCGAGGTCGTGGCCGTCAACGATCTGACGTCACCCGAGATCAACGCGAACTTGCTGAAGTACGACTCGACCCAGGGTCGCCTGGAGGAGACCGTGAGCGTGCGAGACGGCGAACTGGTCGTCGGTGACTCGACGCTGACGGTGCTGTCGGAGCGCGAGCCGGCGTCACTGCCCTGGCGTGACCTCGGTGTCGACGTGGTGATCGAGTCCACCGGGCGCTTTACGTCACGCGCCGCCGCGGCCACCCACCTCGAGGCCGGCGCGCGCACCGTGATCATTTCGGCGCCGTCGGGTGACGCCGACGCCACCTTCGTCATGGGTGTGAACGAAGAAACCTACAATCCCCAGTCTCACCACGTGATCAGCAACGCCTCGTGCACCACGAACTGCTTCGTGCCCATGGTCAAGGTGCTCGACGACGCGCTGGGTGTGCGTACCGGGCTCATGACCACGGTGCACGCGTACACCAACGATCAGAACCTGCTGGATCTCGCTCACAAGGATCCTCGTCGTGCGCGCGCCGCGGCGGTCAACATTGTTCCTTCCTCAACGGGTGCCGCTCGGGCGACGAGTCTGGTTCTGGCTGCCATGAAGGGACGGCTCGACGGTACGTCGCTGCGAGTGCCCGTCGCCGACGGGAGCATCACCGACTTCACCGCGATCGTGCGCGCCACCAGCGTGGAGGAGATCAACGCGGCGTTTCGGGCCGCCGCCGAGGGTCCGCTGCGGGGCATCGTGGACTACACCGATGAGCCGCTCGTGTCGTCGGACATCGTCGGCCGCTCGGCGTCGTGCACGTTCGACTCGTCCCTGACGATGGTCCAGCGAATCGACGACGAGCAGAGCCTGGTGAAGGTATTCGGCTGGTACGACAACGAGTGGGGCTACGCGAACCGGCTGGTCGACCTGACGGCGCACGTGGGCCGATAATGGGTGACGAACTGACGTCCTACGAGCGCTGGGGGCGTCTCGACGGTAAGAAAGTCTTGGTACGAGTGGACTTCAACGTCCCCGTCGAGTTGCGCGAGGGTCGTTGGCACGTCACCGACGACTTTCGGATCCGCAGCGCCCTTCCGCTGTTCGAGGATCTCCTCGCACGCGGGGCCACGGTGGTGGCGTGCACGCACTTCGGGCGACCCAAGGGGCGAGTGGTCGAGGAGTTCCGCGTCGAGCCGATTCGTGAGCGTCTGGCGACCCTCTGCGCCGACGTGACGCTGATGGAAAACCTCCGCTTCAATCCGGGCGAGGAGGCCAACGACCCCGCCTTCGGCGCGTCGCTGGTGCAGGGCTTTGACTATTACGTCAACGAGGCCTTCAGTGCCTCTCACCGCGCTCACGCGTCGATCATGATTCCACCCACGCTGGTGCCTAGCGCGGTGGGGCCCAACTTCCGCCGCGAGGTGGAGGTGATGCGCGGAATTATCGACTCGCCGGCACGTCCCTTCGTGGCGATCGTCGGGGGAGCGAAGATCGGTGACAAGCTCGGCATCGTGAAGGTACTGGCGGATCGCGCCGATAGCGTGATCGTGGGCGGCGGGATGGCGTACACCTTCGAGTTCGCCCAGGGCCGCACCATTGGTTCGTCGTTGTTCGACGCCTCCTACGTGGCTCAGTGCACCGAGTTGCTGTCGCGTGACAACGTACTAATTCCTACCGACACCAGGGGGCTACGCGACGGCTCGCCGATAGGTCCCGGCGCCGGCGATGACCCCGTCCTCGACTTCGGCGCCAACGTGCCGGACGGGTGTGAGGGCTTCGACATTGGACCCGAGACGGTCGAGCGATTCATCGCCGCGATTTCCCCCGCGGCGACCATCCTCTGGAACGGGCCCATGGGCCTGTTCGAGGATGATCGATTCGCCCGCGGAACCGAGGCCGTCGCGCGGGCCGTGGCGGCCTCGTCGGCATTTTCCGTCGTGGGCGGTGGTGACTCGGCCGCTGCGCTCAAGAAGTTCGGACTGAGTGAATCGGTGGGCTTCGTCTCGACGGGAGGCGGTGCGTCTCTCGAACTGGTGGAGTTTGGTGACCTACCCGGTCTGCGGGCCCTGCGCGAAAGCCCGTTCTCGTGACGAACCGCGCCACGCGCCCGTTGGTGATGGGCAACTGGAAGATGAATCTCGACTTCGTCGAGGCCCTGCACCTCGTTCAAGAGCTCGGGGTGGTGATGCACCACTCGCCACTCGAGCATACGGACCTGGTAGTGGTCCCGCCCTTCGTCGACCTGCGCACGGTCTGTTCAGTCGTGGAGTCGGAGCAGATTCCCCTCGGAGTCGGGGCCCAGCACGTGAGCCAGTTCGAGAGCGGTGCGCACACCGGCGAGGTCAGCGTGTCGATGCTTCGTCGCCTCGGCGTTAGCTGGGTGATCGTCGGCCACTCCGAGCGGCGTACGCACTACGCGATGAGTGACGAGGTAGTCACCGCCACGCTGGCCACGGTGGTGGGCGCGGGTATGAACGCGGTGTTGTGCGTGGGCGAGGACGAGGAGCGACGCCAGGGTGGTGAGTACCGGTCCTTCGTCGGTGCCCAGTTGGCGAGCGCGCTGTCCGGTCTCTCGGACGTTGCCCGATCCACGGTGACGGTGGCCTACGAGCCACTGTGGGCGATCGGTACGGGCGTCAGCGCGTCGGTGGAACAGATCGAGGAGATGGGCTCGTTCGTGCGCTCCACCCTCGATGACCTCGGCGCGACCGGCTCACGCATCCTCTACGGCGGCTCGGTCACTGAGGAGAACGCCGGTGTCATCGCCACTATAGGCACCGTGGACGGCTTCCTCGTAGGTGGCGCCAGTCTTCGAGCGTCGTCGTTTCTCGCCATTGGACGCGCGTGTGATGACTGCTACGCTGGAAAGCGCTAATCGGAGGGCTCGTGTTCACTTGGACGTTCATCATCATCGAGGTCGTGTCGGCGGTGGGGCTGGTCTTTCTCGTTCTCCTGCACTCGGGTCGTGGAGGTGGTATCTCGGACCTGATGGGCGGTTCAATCGGCGCGGTGGCGTCGGGCTCGACGGTGGTGGAGCGCAACCTCGACCGCATCACGGTCGCCGCCGCGCTGGTGTTCACGTTCGCCACGTTGACGCTCGATCTGCGTCTGCAGTAGCCGGTGAGGCGGCGCGCGTCGTGGCGCCTGCTGTTGGCGTTCGGTTTGGTCGTCGCCGGTGCCGTGCCGGTAGCCGTCTACGCGGGCTCCACTCCTCTGGTCGGGAGTAACGCGCGCACTCTCACTCTGGCGCTGCCGGGCCCCTTTAACGGATGCACCTATCTGGACGCGGGGGCGACGCCCACCATGGACGCCATCGGCGATCTCATCGTTCCCTCGGCGTTTCAGACGACTCCCGGCGATGGTCTGGTCGGGTCGGGTGGGCCCATCGCGTCCGCCGAACTGGTCTCGCTCAGCCCCGAGACCGTGGTGTACACGATCGCCCCTCACGAGCGCTGGAGTAATGGTCAGCCGTTCACCGCGCGCGATCTCGTGGCGTGGTGGCAGCGGGCTCGCTCACTGGCCAGCGTCGTGGGCGACGGGTATCGTGATATCTCGTCGATGCGCGTCTCCGCCACCGCGCTCAGCGTCACGGCGACCTTTCGCGACCCGTACGCCGACTGGGACGTCCTGTTTCGCGACGTGCAGTGGCGGGGCGCACCGAGGGGGTGCGCGATAGGCGATCTCCTGCGTCGCCCCACCCTTGGCCCATACGAGATCGTCAGCGCGTCCCGCTCACGGATCGTGCTGACCATGAATCCTCACTGGCTCACCGACACGGGACGCTTTGGACGGATCGTTATCCTGGCGGGCGACAACATTCCGTCCGGGCCCGCCGCCCCGTTCGCGAGTTACTCGTTGGCGGTGAATCGCGCGGCGTTTGACACGTTGAGCGCTCACCCGTGGATCTTGAGCCACCTAGGGTCATCGAGCTCAATTGAGGAGTTGACGTTCGCGCCGGCGCGGCCACTGACGCGACGTACTCCACTTCGAAAAGCTCTCGCGTGGATCCTTAATCGTCAGGGTGTCATTAACCAGATCTGGGGAGCAGTCACTTTCACGCCGTCCGTCGCCACGTCGGCTCTGTTCTCCCAGGGTCAAACTGGCTACCCGTCGGGTGCAAGTTCACCTCCCGCGTCGCCGGCGACGTCTCCCACGACGTCGCCGACGGTGACCCCGACGTTGAGCGACTGCCCGGCCTGCGCGGAAGCCGTGTTCGAGGCGGCGGGCTATCACCACTCACGCCGGGGTTGGACGAACGTCCACGGATCGGTGCTGACGATTCGTGTCGCGGTGGCTCCTGGCGCCGTCAATCGAGCGACGGAGAGAGTCCTGGCTCGCCAGTGGCGTCGGGCCGGAATCGCTGTGCGCGTGAGGGGAGCGTCCAGCAACGAGGACGCGTCGCGGCTGGCGGCGTCCAACCAGGTCGACGTTGCCGTCTTCACGCGACCCACCAGTGCGTCGCCCGCCTACAGTGCTCGTTCGTGGAGTGGCGCACCGTATCCGAACGCGTTCGCGACCGGATTCTCGTCATCCGCGACGACGACGTTGTTTCAGAACGCGCTGGCCACCTTCAATCCGGTGACGGCCTTGTCAATCTGGCACGTCTTGGACCACGCAGTGATGAGTTCGTTCTGGGTACGCCCCCTCTTCACGGCACCCAGTTTGATCGAGTGGACGAGTCCTACGACGGGCGTCGTGGGAGCGCTCTCGGTTCCTGGCTTCGTTGATGAGGTCACCGGGTGGGGTACGGCGCAGTCGGGTTCAGCCGGTAACTAGGGCGGAGCAATCAAGACGATAGAATCGGGTGCCGCGTCGGAGTGGCGGAATAGGCAGACGCGCCAGCTTGAGGGGCTGGTGCCCTCAGGGGCGTGCGGGTTCAAGTCCCGCCTCCGACACCAATCAGGACTCGCTTCGGTCCAGCCTCCAGTGCAAGGTTGCATTTCTGCGTCGGGCGACGCAGTGGGGGCTACACGGAAACGTCGAATCGTCGTGGGAGCTTTCCCTAGGGCCCGGGCCTCATCACTTTTGGCGGTGATGTGAGCTGCCTCGTCACCGAACTCCCTTTTCGATTTCAATTCCCACTCGCCCATTATGGGAATATGGGCTAAAGTTCAGAGATAACCGAAAGGACCTCATGACCCTGATCGAAACCGACGATCGTAGTCGCGTCGTACTACCTGGACACCCGAGCCAGCGATTCATGGTGCGCGAGAACGAAGATGGCAGCATCCTGCTTGAGCCAGCCCGTGTGATCACCGAGGCGCAGCTGGAGTATGACGAGAGCCCTGAGTTGCAAGCGCTGCTCAGCCGCGCCGCCGCCTCGAAGACCGTGTCGCGGGCACGTCGGCGCCAGTGAGCGGGCCTTCAGGCTATTCCGAAATCGCCAATGCCCAACTCGACGAGATCGAGAATCGCGACGATTCCGACCTCTACGATGCCTTACTCGATGTTTGTGAGTTCGTCCTCGCGAATCCGCGACAGGCACAGTCGCGCTCTAGCGCACTTACGACTTCGGAAGGTATTCGGTTTCGCTTAGCGGTGCCGGGTCACCACCCCTACAAAGTCTTTTGGTCGAGCGAAGGTCCTCGCATTGAGGCTGTTTTTCCCTATTCCTAAGTCCTGACATTCACCACGTCTCGGAGTTGGTGAAGATTAGGTTTCATCGAGTTCATTATCAGGAATGCAATGTCTCCAGCGGAGGGTTGCACTTCTGATGCGTTGGCGCTCCGACACGAATCAACGGTGGTGCAGTGCGCATGACGCTCTAGCGACGTTCAATCTGTGAAGTCAGTGGCAGCGCCAGGGGCCTTTATCCAGGTGCTGCAGCGGGGGGTTAAGTCCCAACAAGTGGTGTACGAGTTCGTGCGCCTAGTCGCCGG
>JAJYSU010000086.1 GCA_021793395.1 Actinomycetes bacterium | reverse complement strand
TACGCCCCTGTAGCTCAACTGGATAGAGCAGACGGTTTCTACCCGTCAGGTTGCGGGTTCGACTCCTGCCGGGGGCACGGTGAGGTTTTCACGTTTCGGCGTTCACAGTCTTCACGTTTGGTGTGACACACATCAGTGCCATGGTCGTTTGCGGGCCGCCTTCATCTGTCGCTAGTTGAACTCGGGTCTCGTCGAGTCACGAGAACGCCGTGTGGCGTGAGTGCTGCCACGTTAAAGGGTCGCTAAGCCGGAGGACTTGGTAAGTCGGCGCTCACGAGATCAGTGAGTGTCCGACGTCGTCGGCGGCGGGTCTTCACCGGAAGTCCGGTGAGACGTCGCCGCTCGTCGTCAATGTGCTTCGCCTCGAAGGAGTCGAGGATGCGCTTGTTGCGTGCGACAAAGCAGGTGAGCGTGAACAGGGGGATGGCGGTCACCCCCGTGACCCGACTCCAACCCCGGGTCATGTCGTTGCTCGCGCGGTCCTTGGTGGTCGAGAAGGTCCGCTCGACGGCGGTTCGCCGCGCGTAGGAGAGGCGGTGGGCCCGGCTCGGGTAGTCGTGCTTCTGAGTGGACTTCGCGGCGACGCTCACCGGGACGGTGAGCGTTTGCTGACAGCAGCACTGCGGAGGCACTTCGGGCGGAGTGAGAACCTCGGGTCGCGCGAACGAGAGCGCCATCGACGACGCTCGCAGTGGACAGCGCACCTTGCCCGTCACCGCCGGGCAGGCCACCCGGTGGTAGCCGTCGACGTCGTCGGCGCTCTGACGACCGAGTTTGTAGCGGGCGAGTTCGGCACTCGCGAGATCGTGCGCGCTGGTCTCGCGCTCACTCGCTCCGCGCGAGAGTGGGTTGAGCGACAACAGGGCGGTCGGGGTGCTCGGGCAATACAGGTTGCCGTTGGCGACCACCGCACCGGCGTAGGTGCCGCGCGGTCCACGGTCCTGGGGGTGCAGGTCGGTGATGATCTTCGCGCCGAGCGCCCGCAGCGGCAACGCCCAGTGCTCGGCGACCCGGTGCGCGTAGCCCGAGTCGGCCAGCACGTCGCCGAGTTCGACGCCACTTCGCACCATTCGGGTCAGCACCGCCACGAACGCGGCGGGCGGATCGACCGAGCAGCTCGTCACGAGGATCCGACGCACCAACTCGGGCGCGGCCGGTCCGCCCTCTTCACGCACCATGGTCGCGGCCTGGAGCTCGTAACCAAAGAACAGCTCGTCGGTTCGTCCCGGTTGGTCACTCTTGCGCCGTCCCCAACTCGCCTCACCGTCCGCGCAGACCCCACCTCGACACGACGGTGGGCGCGAGAAGGTCTCGTGGTCGCTCCAGTCGACGGCGAGGGCGCTCGTGCGCTCCTTGAACGCTCGCGGCACGCTCGCCTCCATCAGCGCGTCGAGTACCCCACTCAGGCGCTCCGATGGCTCCCCGTCGGGGACCTCCTTCTCGAGCGCCGCGACGAGCAGTGCGAAGGTGCGCTCGACCTGGCGGTAGGTGAGCGGGTGCCACCCGTTCGGCCAGCGAACGTCGACGCCGAGGGCGCGTCGCTCGTCGCCGGGCAGCGCGAGCAGTGCGTGGAGCACGCGGGTGAGGTGCGCCGCGCGGCCGTCACCCTGGGAGAGAAGCATTCCGAGCAGCAACGTGCGCACGCGCAGCTGGCGAGGTCGCACGCCGACGGGCAAGAGCGCCTCGAGGCGCGGGGCCACCCCCGAAAGGTCAACGATCGCCTCGAACCAGGAAAGAGCGCTCACCGTCGTCCCGTGAGCAGGCGCACCGTCTCGTCGTCGCCCGCGGGGGCCATCGCGCCCACCAGGTCACCGAGTCGCTGGGAGCAGACGACGCCGGCCGCGTCCATGAAGGCTTTCAGCCCGATCAGTTGGGCGCACTCGACCAGCCAGGTGGAGCGCAGTCGCGAGGTCTCCAGGCGTGGCAGGTCCGCGCCGCCCGCGAGGCGCCAGACCACGGGTGCGGTCACGTTGAGCCGCTGGGGGTCTCTTCCGCCGACGACGAAGTCCGAGCCGGCGAAGCGCGCCGAGGACCTCAACGCGTCGTGGTAGCGAGCGAGCACGGGAACGATTCGCGCCCGCGCTCCCTTCACCACAACGACCAGCCCGCCCGAACGTTCCTGGACGTCGGTGCCGCGCACGAGGCGCAGATCGGCGCCGACCAGGCCCGCCCCCGCCCCCAGGGCCAAGAGCCCCTCGACGTGGGCCCGCCGCGCGGGCGTCGGCTGATGGCGCGCGAGGGCGAAGTAGGCGGCGAGCTGGGCGGTTGAGTAGGGGGGTTTGGCTCGCTCACGCGACAGTGCCGATGGACTGGGCCCCGGTGCGAGCACCGCGCGCGCGAGCGCACGCAGGTTGGTGCGCAGCGTGCGCCGCGAGGCCGCGGTCAGCGTCGTGGCCTCAAGGACGCATCGTTCGATCACCGAGGGGCGCACGAGCACCTCGGGGACCAGTTCCAGACCGATCGAGGCGCCAAAGGCACCGAGCCTCATCGCACCAAAGAGCAACGCCTTGGCCCGCGTGGCACTCGTGGGCGCGGCTCGAGTCACGACGTCTCGAACGAAGTCGGTGACCGCGTCGCTCGTCGCGCGCCGGTAGTTCGCGACGGTGGTCGCGGCCGCTGACGGGACGTCCGGTGTCATCGAGCAGTATGCTACTGTACGACGTCCGCGGAAGGGCGGATGTGACGTGAGAAGGTGGCATCGTGCAGTTGGACAAGGCGACCCGGGCCGAGTTTGCGCGTCTGAGCAACGAGATCGCCGCCGCCGCTCGAGCCGGTTTGGCGCTGCCGGGCACCCTCACGCACCGGCGCACCCGGTGCGGCAAGGCGGGGTGTCGCTGCACGGCGGATCCGCCGGTCCTGCACGGTCCCTATTGGTCCTGGACCCGAAAGATCGAGAACAAGACGGTGACCCGCTATCTCAGCGACGCCGAGGTCGCTGACTACCAGGTCTTCTTCGAGAACGCCAAACAGCTGCGTGTGCTCTTGTCCGAGCTCGAAGCCCTGAGCCTCGCGGTCGTCGAGGCTCGGCCCCGCCCGGCGCGGTCGAATCGACGATCAGACTGAGCCGCGGTCGTCATCCACACTGTGGTCGAGCATCGCGTATCGCGTGGTTGTCGGCACCGCACAAACCGAAACTTCCTGCTCAGCGGCAAAGGTGAAGACCTCACGGTATCTGGCACGCCTGG
>JAJYSU010000004.1 GCA_021793395.1 Actinomycetes bacterium | reverse complement strand
CGATCTAGGAAGAGCGCCCCGAAGGAGATGACCACGAGGAACCAGGTCGACACGTAGATGTGCGACGCTGCCGCGCCGGCGTAGGCGCGAAGAAAGAAGCCGCTGGCCACGACTCCCAGTTCCACGATGACGATCTCCTTGAGCCAGAAGGTGTAGCTCAGTGAGATCGCGAGGTAGAGACCAAGGATGAGGTAGAGCCCTTCGGGCTGCCAGAGAAACGCGGGCAGTATGAAGGCGATCGCCGTCAGGACGAGGGCGGCGACGAGGGCCGCCGGGACGCTTAACTCGCCCGCGGCGATGGCCCGGTAGCGCTTGGTGGGGTGATGACGGTCGGACTCGGCGTCGCGTACGTCGTTGATCAGGTAGATCGCTGATGCCAGGGCGCAGAACGAGAGGAACGCGGCGCCGGTATGGCGGATGACGTCGGCGTGCGTGGCCACCCCCGCGGCGGCGGGCGCGATGCCGATCAAAATGTTTTTTACCCACTGGAGGGGGCGCATCGCCGAGACGAGTGCGCGCACGGCGCCGCGCCGCGGTGCTGGCATCTCGCTCACGCGACCACGCTAGTCGTGGGTGGGCTGCTGCCCGGTCGCGCCGGAGGGCCACGACAGCGCGTTCCCCCCACGGCAAAGTTGGTTGGCGAAGGAGTAGGGCACATAGCCGCTCCGCCTCCTGACTTTCACTCCGTGGTTTCTCCTACGCCCCAACAGGTACTGGGGTTTCGGTTGACGCTTCATCGGGGTGAGCCTTGACGGAACGAGTCCGTCGCGGTCTTACCTCCCCTCCACGTCCAGCCACGGAGTGTGTCCCCGCGGAGGTGGCTTGACTGGTCCACCTGGCCAGGTTGACGGCCGCGTTGTGATCGCGGTCAAGTGTGAGACCGCAGGTCTCACAGTGATACGTCCTGATCTCGAGGGACAGTTTGGCTTTCACTGCCCCGCACGAGCTGCAGGTTTTACTTGACGGGAAGAATCGGTCGGCCTTGACGACGGTCGAGCCGTACCAGGTGGCCTTGTACTCGAGCTGGCACACGAACTCACTCCAACTGGCGTCACTGATGTGCTTGGCGAGGGTGTGGTTCTTCAGCATCCCCTTCACGTTGAGGTCCTCGACCACGATGCGGTCGTAACTCTTTGCGAGCATCGTCGTGGTCTCGTGGATGAGATTCTTCCTCGCGTGGGCGATGTCGGCGTGGACGTTCTGGACTCGCTGGTTCGCGCGCCGCCACCGGTTCGACGGGGTCACTCCCTTACGAGGTCCCCGACGACGAGAGGCCACACGCTGCGCTCTAGCCAACCTTGCTTCCGACCTCTGGTAGTGCCTCGGGTTCGCCACGGAGAGGACCGGCGTGCCGTCAGGGGTGGCGCCGGTGTAGAGGGTGGCGAGCCCCACGTCGATGCCGATCACCCGCTCGGGGGGACGCGGAGCGGGGATCACGCGACTCATCTCCGCGCTGAAGGCGAGCGTGTACATGCCGCCACGCTCGACGACCGTGACCGACAGGATCCGGGCGCTGCCGCGCTCGAGGTGGCGGTGAAGTTTGCGCATCGTCTCGTAGGTCTTGATCTCTCCGATACGACTGAGCCGCACGTGATGTGAATCTACGAGGCGGGTAGAACCGCCGGCCAGCGTGAAGGACTCACGTCGTCCCTTGGACTTGAACGTCGGTAACCGCGTGCGACCGGCGAAGTAGTTGGCGAAGGCCTGGGCGAGGTGTGCGTGCGCGTAGTTGTAGGTCGACGAGGCGTTTTCCGAGAACCACGGCGCGGACTCTGCTCTGCGTTCGTACCAGAGTTTCTGGAGGTCGAACTGGCGCGTGCCGAGATAACTCTCCCGGGCGACTTCCTCGCCGGCCTCCTTCCTCTCCCGGTTATCCTTCCAGTTCGCGAGGATGATGCCCAGCAGGAAGTTGTGGCAGAACCGCGCCGCTCCCGCGTGGCTCGCGAGTAGGTGACGTTGCTCGGGTGTGGGATCGAGTCGGTACGAGAAGCCCTGGTGAACCTTGGTGAGTGTCGCCTCGGGCATGTGATCAGTATCGCCTCGGGGTGTGACATATTTGCCTTACTCCTTCGCCAACCAACTTTGCCGGGGGGTGCGTTCTATGCTGGAACGACGATGGAGCGAACGTACCGCGTGGTAGTGGCCAAGCCGGGTCTGGACGGCCACGATCGCGGCGCGAAGGTTATTGCTCGCGCTCTGCGTGACGCCGGCTTCGAGGTGGTGTATACCGGCTTGCACCAGACGCCCGAGCAGATCGTTCAGGCGGTGATCCAGGAGGATGCCGACGCCCTCGGGCTCTCGCTGCTCTCTGGCGCGCACCTGGTGCTGGTGCCGCGGGTGATCGACCTACTGGCCGAGGCGGGTCGTGAGGACGTGGTCGTCGTCGTAGGGGGCATCATCCCCGACGCCGACGTCGCCGTTTTGGAGGGTCAGGGCGTCGCGGGTGTCTTCACGCCGGGTGCCTCACTCGCCGATATTGGGACGTGGCTCGAGGCGACCCTCGACGCCCGTGATCACGCGCACTAGGCGGGGAGTCGGTGCGCGGGGGGAGGGCGCTGCAGTCGCGGTACAGGAGTTCGTAGTGCAACCAGTGGGGATAACGGAAAGCGGACGGTAATGGATCTCTTTGAGTATCAGGGAAAGCAGTATTTTGCGCGCTACGGGATCGCGGTATCACCCGGCGGCGTGGCGGACACGGTCGACGACGCGCTCGCCGTCGCCGAGCGCGTCGGCTACCCGGTGGTCGTGAAGGCTCAGGTCAAGGTGGGCGGTCGGGGCAAGGCCGGCGGCGTCAAGCTCGCGGCGAACGCCGACGAGGTGCGCACCCACGCCACCAGTATTTTGGGTCTCGACATCAAGGGCCACGTCGTGCATCGCCTGTGGCTCGAGCGCGCCAGCGATATCGCGCGTGAGTACTACGCCTCGTTCACGCTGGACCGCCCCAATAAGGTGCACCTCGGGATGCTGAGCGCCCAGGGTGGCGTGGAGATCGAGACGGTGGCCCAGGACGACCCCGACGCCATCGCGATGCTCTCGATCGACCCGGTTCGCGGACTCGATCTGGCGACCGCCCGGCGTTGGGTGGCCGAGGCGGGACTCGACGAGGAGGCGCGCGCCCAGGCGGCCGAACTGCTGGTGAAGCTCTACGAGTGCTACACCAAGGGTGACTGTGACCTGACTGAGATCAATCCCCTGATCCTGACGACCGCCGGAACGGTTCACGCGCTCGACGCCAAGGTCACCCTGGACGAGAACGCCAGTTACCGCCACCCCGAGTGGGAGGAGTTTCGCGCCACGGAGACCGAGGACCCTCGCGAGCGGCGGGCCAAGGAGAAGGGCCTTAACTACATCGGTCTCGACGGCACCGTGGGCATCATCGCCAACGGTGCGGGCCTGGCGATGTCGACTCTGGACGTGGTGAATCAGGTGGGCGGCACCGCGGCTAACTTTCTCGACATTGGCGGTGGCGCCAATGCCGACGTGATGGCCGCCGCCCTCGAACTGATTAACTCGGACCCCAAGGTCACCGTCATCTTCGTCAACGTCTTCGGTGGCATCACGCGCGTCGACGAGGTCGCGGCCGGCGTGCTGGAGGCGCTCGGACGCGTGACCATCACGTCACCGATCGTGCTGCGCCTCGACGGTACCAACGCCGTGGAGGGGCGCGCTCTCCTGGCGCCGCACCTGAGCGACACCCTGATCACCGAATCCACCATGCTGGACGCCGCCCGCCGGGCCGTGGCCATCGCGAACGCCTAGGAGGCACCATGAGCATCTTTGTCGACGAGAATACGAAAGTCATTGTCCAGGGTCTGACGGGGGGTCAGGGCCGGTTCCACGGACTGCGCAATCGCGCCTACGGCACCCAGGTCGTGGCCGGTGTTACCCCGGGCAAGGGCGGCACCGACGTGGAGGGTATCCCCGTGTACAACACCGTGCGCGAGGCCGTGGACGCGACCGGCGCCACCGCGTCCTTCGTCGTGGTTCCGCCGCCTTTCGCGGCCGGGGCAATCATGGAGGCCGCCGAAGGGGGCATCACCTTCATCGTGTGTATTACGGAGGGGATTCCGGCTCAGGATGAGGCGGTCACCTACAACCGACTGGTGGAGGAGTTCCCCGGCGTGCGTCTCCTGGGGCCGAACTGCCCGGGCATCATCAGCCCCGGCAAGTGCAACATCGGGATCACCTCGGGCGACATCGCACTGGCCGGCGGACCCGTGGGCATCGTGTCGCGGTCGGGCACGCTCACCTATCAGGCGCTGTACGAACTGAGCGTGCAGGGCGTGGGCCAGACGACCTGCGTGGGCATCGGCGGTGACCCGGTGCCGGGAACCAACTTCATCGACTGTCTGAGCGCCTTTGAGGCGGACCCCGAGACCAAGGCCGTGATGATGATCGGCGAGATCGGCGGATCCGAGGAGGAGCGCGCCGCGGAGTGGATCACCCAGCACATGACCAAGCCCGTGGTTGCCTACATCGCCGGCGTGACCGCACCGCCGGGACGCAAAATGGGCCACGCGGGGGCGATCATCTCCGGTTCGAAGGGGACCGCGCAGGCCAAAATGGCGGCGTTGTCCGCCGCCGGGGTACGGGTGTGTCAGAACCCGACCGAGGCGGGACAGGCGATGGTCGACATCGTCGCGTCGCTCTAGCGTTGCGCGAGGTCCGTCTCGGGGTTCTGGTCTCGGGCACCGGCACGATTCTGGAGGCAATGCTGGAGGTCGGCCTGGACGTGGCGGTAGTGGCGGCCGACCGGCCGTGTCGCGGCCTGGAGGTGGCGCGCGACGCGGGGGTCGCGGCGGTGCTCGTCGATCGGGCGCGCTACGGGGGCTACACGGCCGACTTCGACCGCGACGCCTACAGTGCCGCGCTGGCTCGCGAGCTGGTGGCGCGCGGCGTCGACCTGGTGGCCATGGCGGGTTTCGGCACGGTGCTCAGCGCACCCCTGCACGAGGCCTTTCCCGGTCGCGTCCTGAACACGCACCCGAGCCTGCTGCCCGCCTTTAAGGGCTGGCACGCGGTGACCCAGGCGCTGGCCTCCGGCGTGAGTGAGACGGGGTGTACCGTGCACGTCGCGACCGAGGAACTCGACGACGGACCGATCCTGGCGCAACGTCGCGTTCCCGTCGCGCCCGACGACGACGAGGCGTCCCTGCACGAGCGGATCAAGGCGGTCGAGCGCGATCTCTACCCGCGCGTCGTGGCTAGGGTGATGGCGTCGCTGGCCCGGGGCCGAGAGCCCTCGTGGAGCCGCGACACGGAGGAGGAGTGATGCGAGCATTGCTCAGCGTGTGGGACAAGACGGGCTTGGTGGAGCTGGCGCGGGGGCTGGCCGCGCGTGACGTGGAGCTGATCGCGTCGGGGGGGACCGCCGCGGTGTTGTCCGCCGCCGGCGTGGCGCACCGCGACGTGGCCGAGGTGACGGGCTCGCCCGAGATGCTCGATGGTCGCGTCAAGACGCTGCATCCGGCGATCCACGCGGGAATCCTCGCCGATCGTGATCAGGCGTCGCACTGGGCGGACTTGGAGCGTGAGGGATTCGCGACGATCGATCTGGTGGTGTGCAATCTCTACCCCTTTTCGTCGAATCCCTCGATCGAGCTCATCGACGTGGGCGGTCCCACCATGGTGCGCGCGGCGGCCAAGAACCACGCGCACGTGGGCGTCCTCACGAGTCCCGACCAGTACGAGGCGGTGCTCGAGGAGCTGACCGTGAACGGATCGCTCAGTGCCGCGACGCGCCACGACCTGGCTCGCGCCGCTTTCGCGCACACGTGCGCGTACGACGCCGAGATCGTCCGGTGGCTGGACACCGGTGGCGCTCTTGGCGCGCCCGCGACGCCGTCTGAGCAGCTCCTGGCCCCGACGCTGCACCTCACGCTCGAACGTCGTGAGGTGTTGCGCTACGGCGAGAACCCCCACCAGGTCGGGGCTCGCTACCGGCTGGCGGGGGAAACTCCCTGGTGGGACGGGGTCGTTCAGCACGCCGGTTCGGCACTGTCCTACCTGAACCTGTTCGACGCCGACGCCGCCTGGCGCCTGGTCCACGAGTTAGTCGCCGACGCACCCGGGCGCCGAGCCGTGGCCATCATCAAGCACGCCAACGCCGCGGGGGCCGCGGTCGCCGCGACGCTCGCCGACGCGTTTGAGGCGGCGCTCGCCGCGGACCCCCAGAGCGCCTTCGGGGGCGTCGTGGCCGTCGGGGGCCACCTCGACGACGAGGTGGCCTCCCTGATCGCCGCCGGTCCTCAGGCGGACGTGATTATCGCGGCCTCCTACGACGATGACGCGCTGACGCGGCTGCGCGCGCGGCGCAAGGCCACGCGGATCCTCAGCGCCGGACCGCCCGAGCCCCTCGCCCTCTCGGTGCGCACGATGGGGGCGACCGCCCTGGTTCAGGAGGCCGACGAACTTCGTACGCCCCCCGATCAGTGGCGTTGCGTGACGCGCACCTCGCCGAGCGACGCGCAGTGGCGCGACCTGGTGGTCGCCTGGCGCGTGTGCGCGCGCACCACCTCCAACGCGATCGTGATCGCTCGCGACGAGGTCGCCGTGGGCGTCGGCGCGGGTCAGCAGTCGCGCGTGGTCGCCGCGGACGTGGCCGTGGCCAAGGCGGGGACGTTCGCGCGGGGCGCCGCCGCCGCGTCGGACGCCTTTTTCCCCTTCGCGGATGGTCTGGAATCATTGGTGGCGGCGGGCGTCGTGGCCGTCGTCCAGCCCGGCGGATCGGTGCGCGACGCCGAGGTCATCGCCGCCGCCGACGCCGCGGGGATCGTCATGATGCTCACGGGTGAGCGTCACTTTCGTCACTAGGGGGACGACATGGCCGAACTACTGGACGGAGAGGGACTCGCCTCGCGGATCAAGGGCGAGTTGGCCGAGCGTGCGGCCCGGCTCGCGAGCGCCGGACGTCCCGTCGGGCTCGGTACGGTGCTGGTGGGTGACGACGGGCCGAGCGCCCGGTACGTGGCCATGAAGCACGCCGACTGCGAGGAAGTGGGCATCGTCTCCTTCGGCGTGCACCTTCCCGCGGACGCCTCTCAGCGCGAGATCGAGGACGCCGTCGACGCGATGAACGCGGACTCGCGCGTGCACTCGGTTCTCGTCCAGCTGCCTTTGCCCGCGGGAATCGACGAGGAGCGGGTGCTCCTGCGCGTAGACCCGGCCAAGGATGTCGATGGTCTGCACCCGACCAATCTGGGACGCCTGGTGATGGGGGCTCCAGGACCGCTGCCGTGCACGCCGGCCGGCATCGTGGAACTGCTGGCGGCGCACCACGTGCCCGTGGAGGGTCGCCACGTGGTGATCGTCGGTCGGGGCTTGACTATCGGCCGGCCCCTGGCGCTGCTGCTCGCCCTGAAGCGACCCGGGTGCAACGCGGCCGTGACCGTGGTGCACACCGGCGTGGCGGATATCGGTGCGATGACGCGACAGGGCGACGTTGTGGTGGCCGCGGCCGGCGTGGCCGGCCTCGTCACCGCGGACATGGTCAAGCCCGGGGCGGCGGTGGTGGGCGCCGGGACCAGTTGGTCGGGGCGGCGCCTCCTGAGTGACGTCGCCGACGACGTGGCTGACGTGGCCGGTTGGATCACGCCGCGCCTGGGTGGCGTGGGTCCGATGACGCGTGCCATGCTGGTGCGCAACGCGGTACTAGCGGCGGAGAGGGTGTCACTATGACAACGACGGACGAACGGGGCCGCGAGTACGACGAGCGGCCGTGGGGCAGTTACACGGTTCTCGACGACGAGATGACCGACCACAAGGTCAAGCGCATCGTGGTGTCGCCGGGCAAGCGCCTCAGTTATCAGAGCCACACCCGGCGCGCGGAGCACTGGTTCTTCGTCAGCGGACGGGCCACGGTGATTCTCGACGACGTCGCGCGCGACGTGGGGCCTGGTGACAGCGTCGACGTGGCGGTGGGCGAGAAGCACCGGGTGGAGAATCACTCGGACGCCCCCGTCGTCTTCATAGAGGTTCAGACGGGTACCTACTTCGGCGAGGACGACATCGTGCGCTACCAGGATGACTTCGGAAGGGCGAGCTGAGTGCGTGCGCGTTGACGCTCTGATCGCGGCGGGTCTCACCCGCTCGTTCGAATTCTTCCCACCGAAATCCGACGCCGAAAGTATCCGGCTCGCCGCGACGTTGCGCGAGCTTGAGCCCCTCGACCCGTCCTTCGTGTCGGTGACCTACCGAGGTGGACCGGTCTCGCGCCAGCGCACCCTCGAGCTCGTGACCAGGGTCCAGAGTGAGGGACGCCTGACCGCCGTGGCCCACCTCACCTGCGTGGGTCACACGCCCGACGAACTACGTGAGATTCTGGGCGAGTACGCCCGGGCTGGCGTGGAGAACGTCATGGCCCTGGGCGGCGACGTTACTGACGACGTCGTGCCGTCGCCGTCGTCGCCGCGCTACGCGCTCGAGCTGGTGGAACTGGCCCGCGAGGTGGGGACGTTCTCGATTGGAGTCGCGGCGCATCCGCTCGGCCATCCTCGCTCGGTGGACCGGGACAGCGACCGTCGGCACCTGGCCGCGAAGTTGCGCGCCGCCGACTTCGCGGTGACCCAGTTCTTCTTCGACGCGCGCGAGTGGTCCGAACTGGTCGAGGACCTCGCGGCGCGGGGGGTGGACAAGCCGGTGCTGCCCGGAGTGATGCCCGTCACGACCCTGCGCTCGGTCGAGCGGATGGCGACGATGGGGGCGGCGGTTCCCCCCGCCCTGATCGCTCGCCTCGAGGCGGCCGACCGTCGCGGAGGGGACGGTGCCGTGCGCGACGAGGGGGTGCGCGCCGCCCTCGAACTCTGTCAGGACCTGCTGGCCCGCGGGGTGCCGGGACTGCACTTCTACACCATGAACCACTCGAGCGCGACGCGCGAGCTACATCGGGCACTCTTCGCGTCCTGAGGTGTCGGGCCTCGGTCGGGACTTTCGGCCCTCGGGGCGGGCCGTAGGGCGTCCTAGGATGAGGCCATGGCTGAAAAAATCACGATGAACACCGACGGCATCCTGCAGGTGCCCGACAGTCCCATCATTCCCTTCATCGAGGGTGACGGCATCGGCGTCGACATCTGGCCGGCGGCCAAACTGGTGCTCGACGCCGCCGCCGCCAAGTACGGCAAGACGATCGCCTGGAAGGAAGTTCTCGCCGGGGAGAAGGCCTTCAACGAGACCGGTAATTGGTTGCCCGACGAGACGATCACCGCCTTTCGCGACTACCTGATCGGCATCAAGGGCCCGCTTACCACACCGATCGGAGGGGGCTTTCGCTCGCTCAACGTCGCCCTGCGCCAGATTCTCGACCTCTACGTGTGCCTGCGCCCGGTGCGCTGGTTCCAGGGCGTCCCGTCGCCGGTTAAGCACCCCGAGCAGGTCGATATGGTGATCTTTCGCGAGAACACTGAGGACGTCTACGCCGGCTTCGAGGTCGAGGCGGGCACGGCCGAGGCCGACAGCCTGCGCTCGTTCCTGCACGACTCCTTTGGGTGGGACATTCGTGAGAAGAGCGCCCTGGGCGTGAAGCCGGTCTCCCAGTTCGGTTCCGAGCGCTTGATCCGCGCGGCGCTGACCTACGCGCTGGATCACCAGCGCCGTTCGGTGACCTTCGTGCACAAGGGGAACATCCAGAAGTTCACCGAAGGCGCCTTCATGAAGTGGGGCTACCAGCTGGTGCGCGACGAGTTCGCCGACCGGGCGGTGAGTTGGGACGACTGCGGCGGTGACCCGGGCTCGAAGATGCTGGTAAAGGACGCCATCGCCGACATCGCCTTCCAGCAGACTCTGCTGCGCCCGCGCGAGTTCGACGTGATCGCGACGTTGAACCTCAACGGCGACTACCTCTCCGACGCGCTGGCCGCCCAGGTCGGGGGAATCGGTATCGCGCCGGGGGCCAACATCAACTACGTGACCGGCCACGGGATCTTCGAGGCGACTCACGGCACCGCGCCGAAGTACGCGGGCCAGGACAAGGTGAACCCCGGGTCAGTACTGCTCTCGGGCGTGTTGATGTTCGAGCACCTGGGCTGGACCGACGCGGCCAACGACATCGTGCGTGCGCTCGAGTCGACCATCGCCGCCAAGATCGTCACCTACGACTTCGCCCGCCAGATGGAGGGCGCCACCGAGGTGAAGTGTTCGGAGTTCGCCTCCGCGATCGTCGACCGTCTCTAGTACCCCTACCGCTAAAGGAGAATCATGACCACCCCCGTCCACGTCACCGTGACCGGCGCCGCCGGCCAGATCGGTTATCAACTGCTGTTTCGCATCGCCTCGGGCCAGCTACTCGGCCCCGACACGCCCGTCGTGCTTCGTCTCCTCGAGATCGAGCCGGCGATGAAGGCCCTCGAGGGGGTCGTGATGGAGCTCGACGACTGCGCCTTCCCGCTGCTCGCGGGCATCGAGGCGACGAGCGACCTCGACGTTGCCTTCAACGGGACGTCGTGGGCGCTGCTCGTGGGGTCCGTGCCGCGCAAGGCGGGTATGGAGCGTAGTGACCTGCTCGGTGTGAACGGGGGTATCTTCAAGCCCCAGGGTGAAGCGATCGCCGGTCACGCCGCGAGCGACGTGCGGATACTCGTCGTGGGTAACCCCTGCAACACCAACTGCCTGATCGCGCGCTCGCACGCGCCCGAGGTGCCCGCGGACCGCTGGTTCTCGATGACGCGCCTGGATCAGAACCGCGCCGAGACTCAGATCGCCAAGCGAGTGGGGACGGGCGTCGCCGGGGTGAAGAACCTCGTCATCTGGGGAAATCACTCCTCGACCCAGTTCCCCGACTTCGCCAACGCGACCGTCGACGGCGTGCCGGTCGTGGACGCGGTGAATGACCGGGCGTGGCTGGAGGGTGAGTTCATCACCACCGTGCAAAAGCGCGGCGCGGCCATTATCGAGGCGCGCGGTGCCTCCTCCGCGGCGTCGGCGGCCAACGCCGCGATCGACACGGTGGTGAGCCTCACCACGCCGACCCCGGCCGACGACTGCGTGTCGGTGAGCGTGACCAGCCGCGGCGAGTACGGAATCCCCGAGGGGCTCACCTTCGGCTTCCCCGTGGTCGCCGACGGCGTCGGTGGCTGGTCGGTCAAGGAGGGATTCGAGATTGACGAATTCTCCCGGGCCAAGATCCAGTTGACCGTGGACGAGCTCGTGGGCGAGCGCGACGAGGTCGTGAAGTTGGGACTTCTCGGCTAGCTCCTAGACGCGACGAGCGACCAACTCGCCGCGGCCGATGGGAACGACGACCGCGTCGACGCGCGCGTCGCGACGCACCGCGTCGACGACGCTCTCCAACTCGTCGTGGTGGCTGATCACGTTATCGGCCACCAGGAGTCCTCCGGGCACGAGGTTGGGGACGACCGCGTCGATACAGGCGCCGTAGACGTTCTTTTCGGCATCGAGAAAGCAGAAGCCGACGTCGCCCAGCGACTGGGCGTGGTCGAGGAAGTCGCCGTTGACGAGTCCGACCACGTCGCCTACTCCGGCGCGCTCGAAGGTCGTGCGCGCTCGGCTCGCCTTGGCGGGAAGGATCTCGAACGTCGTGAGTTGACGCTGGCGCGCGCGACAGGCGAGCGCGAGCCAGAGCGCCGAGTAGCCGGCACTGGTGCCGATCTCGATCACGCTACCGGCGGGGGCACTGGCGCAGAGCAGAGCCAGGAACTGGCCCGTCTCGGGCGGGACCTGACGTAGGCGTTCGAGTTGAGGGGTACCGTCGAGCCGATCGCGCCGGTCCTCGTCCTCGAGTTCCTCCATCACCTCGAGTACGCGTCCCGGGATCTCGTGGAACATTCGTCACCCCCTCGGCGTCGAGTGTAGTCAGGCTGTCGCGTTCCCTCGATGTCGAAGTCGTGGAGTCATCGGGCGTTCGTCAGCACTCGCGTCAGCGTCGCCACGCTGTGCGTCGAACGTTGGTCGCGAGACGGGGGTGACGAGCCGAGTGCGTCGTGATCTCGGGTCCGCGCGACGTCACCCGTGTCTTCGTCGAGGTGCGTGGTTCGCTGCTCTGACGCCTCGGCGTTACCGCGTGGGTGCGACGCCGAGGTGTCAGCGTCGGTCACTCCCGCCGAGTGACCGACGCAGGGTTAGTGGTCGAGAGCAGTCGACGTCGCCAGGGTGACGCCGGAGAGGGTGGTCGGCGCCGTCTGAGGCTCCTTACGACCGGCGGGCGTGCTCACCCCGGGCGCCGGCGGGCGCAGCAACTCACCGTGACGTGAGGCCCACGACGTGCGTGCGGCGACGAGGACCCAGGCCCCGATGAGAGCCGCGTAGCCGAGGGCTGACGCCCAGCGAAACGCCGGGAGCCCCGTCTGCAGCGCCAGACGTATCGTGCCGGTGACCGTGACCCCCACGGGGAAGGTGAAGCTCCACCAGGTAAGCGAGAAGGGGAGGTGCGACCGTGCGGTGCGGATCGTGATGGCGAGAGCGAGCACGGCCCAGAGCATGGCGAAGCCCCACATGGGAACCCCGTAGAGCAGTGCGAAAATGGTCATCCCCGAGGCTACGGAGGCCGGCACGGCCAAGTGGGCGAGAGCCCCGAGAGTCCCGGCGGCGGTGATGGACTGTCCGAGGGGCCCCAGCACAATCCATAGTGTCGGTACTCGGCCGGTTCCCGACGTACCGAAGTGCACCAGACGCGACCAGATCAGGGTGATGACGATGATGGCCACCATCAGGCTCATACCGAACATCGCGTAGAGGCCGTAGAGCAGAGTGGCCCGCCACTCGAGCGAGGCTACGTGGGGTAGCAGCAGGGCGCCGGTCGCCGCGGACACCATGGGGGGCACGATGGGCATCAACCAGCCACCGAACGCGGCGTCGGGACGCACCTCAATCTGCGTGAAGAGTCGGTAGGGGATGATCGTGACGCTCGCGAGCCCGGTGAGGGTTCCCACCGTCCACAGCACCCAGTCGAGGTCGACCGCGGCGCGTAGGCCGATCAGAGTTGGCACCGCCAGCAGGGCGCCCGCACCCACGGTCAGAAACGCCATAGGCGGTGCGCCGTAGAACTGGGCCATCGAGACGTCGCGGCCGTAGGAGCGCGCCACGTGGGGCGAACGTATCCAGTGGACCAGCGTGGCGATGACGAGACCGGCCAACAACGCCGCGGCCGCGACCCAGACGACCTCGACGAAGACTCGAAGTCCCGGTACGTCGAACGGCAGCAGTGCTCCGGCGTTGGCGACGATGCCGGTTCCCATCACCGAGGCGTACCAGTTCGGGCCAAGGTAGCGTACGTCGCCGCTGGTCGCGTCCGGCGAGGCGATCACGTTGACGTCGGGTAGATGGGGCACGGGTGTCTCCTTGGTCGTCGCCGCGCGACGTTCGCGCAATATTAACGGACCTGAGGATTGTAACGGACGTGCCGATGCGTCTATTCAGTGAGAGATGCTGAACGCCAGAATCGTGCCATCAATGAGACGTTGTCGCAGTATTGATCACGAACTATTCCTAGTTACTTAGGTCTATATAGTCGATCGTGACGATGGTGCGCGGAGATCATCGCGGCGCAGGAGTCCCTCAGCGTCGTAGGAGCAGCGCCCAGCGTCGTGGGGGCAGCATCGCGTACTCCGTGGTCATCGGGAGTGGTAGGCCTCACGGGCCCACGCCATGACCGCCACCGCCGGGCCGAGGTCCCCGCGCACCGTGAGACGCCCGTCGCGTAGGGCGTCCGCACTCGTGAGCCGACCGGCCGACAGGGCGTGCGCGTCGTCAAAGGTGAGACGGATCGTCGTCTCGGCGTTGACATGATCGCCCGGCTCCAGGCGAGCTCCGGAGTCGTCGAGGGTGAGGGTGAGGGCGGAGGGCACCGTCGACGGAGCTTTGGTGAACTCGACTACCAGACGCCACGGTAGGACGTCGGGTGGTGGCGCGGGCGCTCGACTCAGCGCGTCGTTGATCTCGTCAAACCAGGCCGCCGAGAGGAAGTCGGCCACGGCTTAGGGGGCTGGCTGGACGGCGGCTTCGGCGGCCGTGCGCTTCGTGCGTCGCAGAATCTTGCGACCCAGCCAGGCCACGGGGTCGTAGTGGGCGTCGACTACTCGCTCCTTGAGCGCAATGAGCGCGTTATCCGTGATGTGGATACCCTCGGGGCAGACCTCGGTGCAGCACTTCGTGATGTTGCAGAAGCCGAGACCCATTTCCTCGCGCGCGTACTCGCGGCGGTCGTTGGTGTCCAGGGGGTGCATCTCGAGTTCGGCGATGCGCATCAGGAAGCGCGGACCGGCGTAATGCTCCTTGTTGTCTTCGTGGTCGCGAATCACGTGGCACACGTCCTGACACAGGAAGCACTCGATGCACTTGCGGAACTCCTGGCCGCGCTGCACGTCCTCTTGGAACATGCGATAGCCCTCGGCGGGCATTGGCGGGGGCAGCAGGGCCGGAATCTTCTCGGCCATGGCGAAGTTGAACGAGACGTCAGTCACCAGGTCGCGAATGATCGGGAAGGTTTTCATCGGGGTGACCGTGATCGGTCCCTCGGGAAGTTCGTCCACCCGGGTCATGCACATGAGACTCGGCTTGCCGTTGATCTCGGCCGAACAGGAGCCGCACTTCCCGGCCTTGCAGTTCCACCGGCAGGCCAGATCCGGGGCCTCGGTGGCCTGGATCCGGTGCACGACGTCGAGCACGACCTCGCCCTCGTTCTTGGGCAGGGTGTATGTCTCGAAATCGCCTCCGCTGGCGTCACCGCGCCAGACCCGCATCGTCACCTCGGCCATTACTTCCCCTCCTCCATGAGACTCGCTAGTTCGTCGGGCATGACGAGAAGTGGCGACCGCTCGGTCGTGATCTCGCCGTCCCACGTGCCGCCCGACATCGAGTGGGCGAAGTTGATTTTGCCGTACTCGGGGTCGGCCGTGGGGAAGTCGTCACGGGTGTGTCCACCGCGCGATTCCTTGCGTTCGATAGCCCCGCGCGCCGTGCACTTGGCGACCGTGATCATGCTCGGTAGGTCCGTAGCGAGGTTCCAGCCCGGGTTGTACTTGCGGCCGCCGGGCACGGAGAGGTTCTTCACACGCTCGGTGAAGGTCTCCAACTGCTCGATCGCGTCGGCGATTTCACTGCCCGTGCGGATGATGCCGACGTTGGTCTGCATCATCTCTTGGAGGTCGCGGTGCACGTCGTAGGGGCTCTCGCCACCGGTGTGCTCGAGGGGGGCGAGCGCCTCGGCGATCGCGCCCTCTACCTCGGCGAGGTTGAAGTCGGTGGCGCCCTGGCCACCTTCGATGTAGTCGGCCGCGCCCATGCCCGCGCGTCGCCCGAAGACCACCAGGTCGCTCAGTGAGTTGCCACCGAGACGATTCGCACCGTGCAGGCCCGCGGCAACTTCGCCGGCGGCGAAGAGACCGGGCACGGTGGTGGCGGTCGTGTCAGCGTCGACCTTCACGCCACCCATGATGTAGTGGCACGTGGGTCCGATCTCCATTGCTTCGCGGGTGATGTCGACGCCCGCGAGTTCCATGAACTGGTGGTACATCGAGGGCAGGCGCCGCTGGATGTACTCGGCGCTGCGCCGGGTGGCGATGTCGAGGTAGACCCCGCCGTGGGGGCTCCCACGGCCGGCCTTCACTTCGCTGTTGATGGCCCGCGCGACCTCGTCGCGCGGCAGCAGCTCAGGTGGCCGGCGGCCGGCGTTGTGGTCCTCGTACCAGCGGTCGCCCTCCTCCTCGGACTCGGCGGTCTCGGCGCGGAACATGTCGGGTACGTAGCGAAACATGAAGCGTTCGCCCTCGGAGTTGCGCAGTACGCCGCCGTCGCCGCGTACGCCCTCGGTGACCAGGAGCCCGCGCACGCTGAGCGGCCAGACCATGCCGGTCGGGTGGAACTGGACGCACTCCATGTCGATCAGCTTCGCCCCGGCCCACAGAGCTAGGGCCTGGCCGTCGCCGGTGCTCTCCCAGGAGTTGGAGGTGAACTTCCAGGCCTTGCCCACGCCACCGGTCGCCAGGATGATGGCCTTGGCCGCGAAGGTCACGAACTCGCCGGTCGGGCGCCAGTAGGCGACGCACCCGGCGATGCGTCCGTCGCTATCGTGCACCAGGCGCAGCACCTTGCACTCCATGTAGACGTCGGTGCCCATGGAGACGACCTTTTGTTGGAGCGTGCGAATCAGCTCGAGGCCGGTGCGGTCGCCCACGTGGGCGAGTCGCGCGTAGCGGTGACCACCGAAGTCACGCTGGAGAATCTTGCCGTCCTTCGTGCGATCGAAGAGGGCTCCCCACTGCTCAAGTTCGTGGACGCGGTCGGGAGACTCTTTGGCGTGCAGCTCGGCCATGCGGTAGTTGTTCAGCATCTTGCCGCCGCGCATCGTGTCGCGAAAGTGCACCTTCCAGTTGTCTTCAGCGGAGACGTTGCCCATTGCCGCGGCCATGCCACCCTCGGCCATGACCGTGTGGGCCTTGCCGAGGAGCGACTTAGTGACGAGGGCCACCGAGAGGCCGCGCTGCTTGGCCTCGATGGCGGCGCGTAGTCCCGCGCCGCCGGCACCGATGATCAGGACGTCGTACTCGTGGTGCTCGTAGGGGGATGATGTGGTCACGGGTTCCTCCGTTAGAAGAGTTTGTAGTCGGTGAGGACGCCCGAGGCGACCAGACGCACGTAGACGTCAGTGAGTGCGACGAAGATCAGTGAGGCCCACGCGAAGTTCATGTGCTTGGCGTTAAGCGGGCTGACGAACTGCCAGAAACGCGCGCGTAACTTGTGCGCCGAGAGGCGCCGCGACCCGCCGCCGAAAAGGTGGCGACACGCGTGGCAGGTGAGCGAGTACATCCATAGCAGCGTGGCGTTCACGACGAGCACTACGGTGCCCACGGTGACGCCCCACCCGAGACCCGGCTGTTGAAAGGCCCGTACCGCGTCGTAGGTCAGCATGATGTTGAAGAGCACCCCGAAGTAGAAGAACCAGCGGTGCACGTTCTGCATGATGAGCGGGAAGCGGGTCTCGCCCGAGTAGGTCGGGTGCGCGTCGGCGACGGCGCACGACGGCGGCGACCACCAGAACGCCCGGTAGTAACTGCGACGGTAGTAGTAGCACGACAGGCGAAAGCCCAGCGGGAAGATCAGGATGAGGAGCGCCGGTGAGAGGGGCCAGCCGTGCAGGATGAAGCCGGCCGACGAGCCGGGCACGCAGTGGTCGGTGAGGCAGGGTGAGTAGAAGGGGCTGATCAAGTCGCGGTGGACGTTGGCGCCGACGTAGTAGTTCTTGTTCTGAAAGGCGGCCCACGTCGAGTAGATGACGAACGCCGTCAGTATGGACACGGTGGCGACGGGCTGGATCCACCAGCGATCCGTGCGCAGTGTGGGGGCGTCAGGACCGCCGCGCGCGCCTCCCAGGACCACCTTTGTCGAAGTTTCCAGCGTCGCCACTTCGTCTCCTCGCTCAACTCGTACTCGTCGCGAGGTTACCCCTCGCTCTGGCATGACGCCCCCCATACTAGGCAGCACACTCGCGGTGCTCGGAGAGCGGGCAGTGCCGAAGGACCCAACCTGCGCGAGGCGTCAGCGGGCCAGAGTCGTCGCCGTACTCAGCGCGACGCCGGACTACGGTGCGCGCAGTTCGGATGACGGGCTGGGCCAGCCGCTCTCGGTGAGGTAGAGGGTGATCTCGCTGTAGAGCGCGGCGGCGGCGCGTGAAAGCTCGTGGTGTACGGGTCGAACGAGACCGATGGTGCGCTCGAGGTGGGGCTCGTCGAGGTGGATTACGCGCACGGAGTCGTGCCCGTAGGCGACAATGCTCGGCACGATGGCCGCCCCGAGTCCGGCCGCGACGAAGGAGTGGATGGTCCCCATCTCGGCGCCGTCGAGGGCGACCGTGGGCGCGAAGCCCGCGCGATCGAAGGCCGCGAGAGTGCTCGCGCGCAGTTCGTACCCCTCGGAGAACATGATCATGGCCACCCCGCGCAGGTCGGCGAGCGTGATCGTCTCGCGCGACGCCAGCGGGTGGTTCGGTGCGAGCATGACGACCATCTGCTCGACCGCGAGTACCGTGGTCTGCAGCGTCGCGCGTCGTAGCGGCATCACCACGAGCGCCAGGTCCAGCACTCCCGCCTCGAGCTGTTCGGCGATCTCGTAGGAGTCGCGTTCGACGAAGGTCAGCGCGATCTCGGGGTAGTCGTGGTGGAAGGAGTTGAGGATGGGCGGCAGCAGTGTCGCCGAGAGGCTCGGCGTGGCGCCGATGGTGACGTGGCCCCGTCGCAGTCCCTCCACTTCGCTGATGGCGTGGAAGATGTCGTCGAGGCCGTGCAGGACGCGCCGCGCCAGGGGGAGGAGTTCCTCGCCGGCGTCGGTCAACAGGACGGGTCGGTGTCCTCGATGAAAGAGCGGCGTGCCCAATACTCGCTCCAAGCGGTGGATCTGTGAACTGATCGAGGGCTGAGCCACGTTGAGCAGGTCGGCAGCGGCGGTGAACTGGCGCTCTTCGGCCACCGCCACGAAGCAGCGCAACTGCTGGACCGTGAGATCGCGGCTCGTTAACATAGATTAATACTATCAAAATGACAGTTAGAATTGATTGGATATCTTCAGTAATTCTACGTAGTCTGACATCATGCTTACTTTTAAGAAACTCTTACCACTCGGGGTGACCAGTGTGCTAGCGCTCTCGGGCGTCACCGCCGCGGGCGCCGCGACGACCATCTCACCCGCCACCCACCACGCCGTTGTCGCCCACGCGCTACGCGCCAAGGCCGTCAAGGTTCGCAAGGTCACCTTTAAGGGAACCTACAAGGGAACCATCGCCATGCTCTGGTCCGCGAGCTCGGTGAAGGCAACGTCGGTGCACGGTACCGGTACCGGAACCCTCCTCGGCCGGGGCGTCATGAACGGGACCGGGACGGCGACCACGTCGAGCACGTGTGACCCACTGTCGGGTACCGGCTACCTTCTGGGTTCGGGATCGAAGTTGCTGATCAAGGTGGTGTCGTCGTCCAAGACGCAGGCCTGCGCCGCGAGTGACGCGGCGCCGACCACCGTGACCGTGACCGGTGTGGCGACGGTGGTGAACGGGACGGGCAAGTACGCGCACGCGACCGGCACCCTGAAGTTCACGGGTTCGTTCCAGATCAAGTCCAACAAGGCGGGGTCCAGCGAGACCGACTCGTTCACCGCGTCGCTCAGCGGTCCGCTGACGATCAAGTAGAGCCGCATTACCCGTGATCTCCTCGTCCTCTCCGTCGGCTCGCGTCAGTGGCAGTCACGCTCACGTCAGTGAGCGACGCCGAGACGGCGATCCTCGAGGGCACGCTCACGGTGCAGCACTGAAGACGAGCGGTACAACAGAAAGGTAAAGAATGAAGAGAGTTATCCGAAACACGATCGCGGGCTTGTGCTCGGTCAGTTGCTTAGCGTTGGCGGGAGTCGGGACGGCGGGTGCCGCAGGCACCACCACCTCGACCACGGTACCGCCCTACGCGAGCGGCAACAAGTACATGTCGTTCAGCGTCGAGACCGTCACCGGTGGAGGAAGTCCGGCGGGGTCGGTCTACCCCGGCAGTTGCGCCCTGGAGAATAATTTCGGCCTTGGCGCCATGGTTGTCTTTCGCATGTGGGGCACGGACTTCGTGTCGGGCACTCCACTGGTGGGCGCTCCGGCTGATCACCCCAACGTGCAGAGCGTGACGATTAACGGGCTACCGGGCGTCTCACCCGCCCCGACTATGGCGTACTCGACGCGCGACGGCTACTGGACCTACGGGTGGAAGACCTCCACGTCAACGCCGACCGGAACCGTGGCGTACACCGTCACTGTCGTTCTGAATCCGGTGAACGCCGTCTACAAGACGGCCTACAAGAACGTGGTCAAGGTCATTAAGGGTAAGCGAGTGATCAGGAGGGTCTCCTACAGGAAGTTGGTGTCGGCCAAAATCCCTGCCGTGAGCTACACCTTCACTCCGCCCGCGACTCAAGACGTCATCCTTAGCGCGAGTCTTTAAGGCGAGCGACGCACTGCTAGCAGTCACTTGGGGGCTCCGGAGGTTACCTCCGGAGCCCCCAAGGTGAAGTACCGGCTACCGCACAGCCGTTATCGTGCGGGTACTACGCATACCGACATCGTCCGTTACGTCCCACTACAGGAGGCCACCGTGAACAAGAAGAGTCAACCGAAGGGATGGGTGAGGGTGGCGACGGCACTCGCCGGGATCTCCCTACTGTCCGCCGTCGTCATCGCGCCGAGTGGCGCATCGTCGTCCCCTACGGTGCCGGTGCCCACGGCGGCGCAAGTCGCCGAAGCCGCCAATGCTCAGGCCTTGACGCCTCCCTCGTCGGTCGCGTCCGCGCCCCTGCCGGGTCCGGTCAGTGCCGCGTTCTCTCCCGCGAGCACCATTGGCGTGCTCACGACGACCTCCCACGGTCCCCAGTCGGGGGTGTCGGGTTCGGGTACGCAGGGTCAGCCGCTCACCGTGACGGGTTCGGGACTACCCAAGAACGCTCTGGTCACTCTCGAGTGGTCGACGAATAACGCGACCTGGGTCGCCGACGTGGAGCCCTCCACCGCGAACTTCCTCGGTATGACGACCTCGAGTTTCAACGTGACCCTCGGAACGGCTACCACCACCGCCTCGGGGAACCTGACCTATACGACAACCGTTCCCGTGGACTTTGGTGGCGTGCACAGCGTCTTCGCCGTGATTCATAACACCGAGTACGCCGTCGGTGGTTTCACCATCCTGCGTACCCTCACTATCTCACCGACGAGTGGGCCCATCGGCACCACGATTCACGTCACGGTCACGGGTCTCGGCGAGACGGCCTACACGACCGGCGACGGCGTGGACTGGGATAACCACATGGCGGGCATCATCACCGGACTGTGGACCCGCGGTACCGCGAACTTCACTCTGCGCGCCGCCGGACCGGTCGGCTCGCACACCATTGAGATCGGCTCGTCGCTGAGCACGCTCTACATGAATCCTGATCAGTCTCCGGTTCCCTACGCGGGGCTGCAAACGGTCGTCTTCACGACGACCAAGCAGGCTCCCCCTGCGGCGGCCACCGTTGACCTCCCCCAGAACTACGTGGCCACGCCGGGCCAGTTCACGACTCTGTCGACCGCTAACCTCGACCCCCAGAGCACCGCGGTGGCCACGTTGTCGGCGTCACGCGGCGTGGTCGGCTCTCGGGTGACGGTCAAGGTCTCCGGGCTCCGCGGCACCGGCACCGACCAGCTCGAGTGGTCGTCGGTCGTGGGAAGTCGGGTCAACTGTCCGAACGGCTCGACGTCGTGCTGGCAGTTCGCCTCCACGCCACTGGGCAGCGCGAGCGTGACCAACGGTACGTTGAGTTCGACGGTAACGATTCCCGTGACCAGCCAGAAGCTACCGGGAGCCGGTCTTGGTGGATGGCACGTCATTCAGGTGGTCAGCGGCAACGCGATCGAGGCCGAGGTTCCCTACTACGTTCAGGAGAGCGTCGTGGTGTACAGGAACGCGAGTGGCAAGGTCCTGAGCAAGGGTCTGGCGACCGCTGCTCCCGTACCCAACGTCGCGTCGCCGACGTTGACCCAGGTCGCCGGCGTGGGGAGCCCGACTCTCACCTTCCACGAGGGCCAGGAGTTCACCGTCGCGATTGACGGCGTCGGGTGGACCCAGATGGATAACACCCTCGCCGTCGACTACGACAACAGTCTGGTGGGTTACGGCTGCGGCTTCAACTCGAACGGCTACATGGTCGTGCACCTGTACGCGACCGGGGGACTGGGAACCCACATCATCGACCTCTACCCCCAGATGTACACCCTCAACCCCAGCTTTACGACCACCGCCTACGGCATGACGCCGTTTCTCGACTTCACTACGAACTTCCCGGGGCTCGCTCTCGGATACCAGGTACCGGCGATCCACCTCGCTATCAGGATCGTCAAGTAGTCGACGGTTCGCCACTCCCGGCCACTCCCACGAGGGTGGCCGGGAGTGGCGTCACGGCGCTCGTGATCGTCGCGTCACGTACCCGGCCGTGGGTTCCACCCCGAATTCCCGCCGTCCGGCCATCACGTCGAGGAACACTGTGTGGTGGCACGGGTGGATTCACGAGGCAGATCGCCTCGGCGGTGTGGTCTATAGGCGCGTCCGTGGTGTGCGAGAGGTGAACTCTATGAGACACCCGGACCGGTTCGGCCTACCGTGGGTTTATGCGTACTTTCACTAAAACTCTGCCACTCGGGGTTTCCGCGGTGATCGCTCTTTCGGGCATTACCGCCGCGGGAGCCGCGACAACCACGTCACCCTCGGCCCCTCACGCCGTCGTCGCGCACGCGTTGCGCGCGAACGTCGTCAAGGTTCGCAAGGTCTCCTTCAAGGGGACCTATAAGGGCACGATCGCCATGCTCTGGTCCGCGAGTTCGGTGAAGGCCACGTCGGTGCACGGCACCGGCACCGGAACCCTCCTCGGGCGAAGCGTCATGAACGGCACCGGCACGTCGGCTACGTCGAGCACGTGTGACCCACTGTCGGGCACGGGCTACCTCGTCGGCTCGGGGTCGAAGTTGTTGATCCGAGTGGTGTCGTCGTCCAAGACTCAGGCCTGTGCCGCCAGCGACGCGGCGCCCACCACCGTGACCGTGACCGGTGTCGCGACGGTAGTTCGTGGCGTGGGTAAGTACACGGGCTTCACGGGAACGCTGAAGTTCCGAGGCTCGTTCCAGATCAAGTCCAACAAGGCGGGCTCGCGTGAGAGTGACGCCTTTACGGCCTCGCTCTCGGGCGTCTTGATCAAGCGCTAGAGGCGGGACTCACGAGTCCGGCCGTTCGGCGTCGGTGCTGACGAAGGGCGACGGACGTACGTCGCACCGTGACGTCTCACCGCACCCTGACGCGTCAGGGTACCAGGTGATCATCGTGGCGGGCGGAGGCCGCCGCAGCGGGTGGTGACTCTTCGCCTCGCTCACGTGGCGCGGCGGTCGATCTCATCGCGTCGTCTCCTCCTCGCTCGGGGAGGGGGCGACGCGGGCGAACCGCGCTACCGGTCGGGGCATCCACCAGTTGGCTCGTCCGAGTAGCGCCATCACGCTCGGCAGCATCAGTCCACGCACAATGGTGGCGTCTACGAGTACTCCCGCGGCGAGACCCACCCCGAGTTCTTGGAGACCCGCGACGTGGCCGACTACCAGCCCGCTCACCGCACCCACCATGATGACGGCGGCACTGGTGACGACCGCGCCGGTGGTGGCGAGTCCCTCGACGATGGCGTGACGGGTGGTCGCGCCGCGGTCGTGCGCCTCGAGCACGCGCGCGACGATGAAGACTTCGTAGTCCATCGACAGGCCGAAGAGCATGGCGAAGATGAAGATCGGGACCCAGCCCTCCAGTTGGCTGACGTGGTAGGTGTGTAGCCACGACGCGCCGACGCCGCCGCGAAAGACGGCCACCATCACGCCGTAGGCGCTGGCGACCGACACGAGGTCGAGGAGCACGGCGACCAGGGCAATGATTAACGAGCGAAAGGCCCGCGCTAGTACCAGGTAGGCCAGCGCCAGGGCCGAGGCGATGATCCAGGGGAAGGCACCGTAGAGCGCGTGGAGGAAATCCACGCCCTGAGCGGGCCCACCCCCGAGGTAGAGGTGCGTACCGCGGGGGAACCGGGCGCTCGCCACCTGCGCGCGAACGCGAGCCACGAGTCTCTGCGTGGCGGGTGCTCCGAGGTCGTGACTATTTATCACCAGGATCTGCTCGTAGCGCCCGGTCGAGTCCACGTAGGGGGCGTGCGGGCCGATCGCGACGACGAGAACGTCGGGATCGGTGAGGATCGTCTCGGCGAGGTGCAGTTCGGCGCGCTGCTGGGCGGGGGTGCTGGCGCGGTGGGCCGCCCCGGTGTCGATGACGATGTCCAGGGGGGCGACGAAGCCGGGTCCGACGTCGTCGCGTACGATCGCGAGTCCGCGCGCCGAGGGAAGGCCGTGGGGAATCGCGGTGAGCGATCCGGGCGTTACCTGAAACCACGCCACGGAGTAGCTGAGTCCCGCGAGGACGACGAGCGCGCCGAGGAGAGTGATGACCGGTCGACGGGTGGCGACGCGGGCGACGTGGGCCCAGAGTCCCGATGGGACCGTCGATCCGTGCGCCGAGGCCGTTGGCGACGTGGAGCGCGCCACGAGGCCCCGGTAGCCCACGGCGCGCACGCCGCGTCGACCGAGCAGTGACAGTAGCGCCGGCTGCAGGGTGGCGGCCGCGGCGAGCGACACGATCGGCACGACCAGGCTGGCGGCCCCGAGGGAGCGCATGAAGGGCACCGGTACGAGCATCATCGACGCGAGTCCGATAGCGAAGGCGACCCCCGAGACCATGACGGTTCGTCCGGCACTCGCCATCGTGTTCGCGAGCGCGGTACTCGGGTCCGTCGCGGGGTCGCGTAATTCGTGACGAAAGCGGTGCACCATGATCAGCGAGTAGTCGATGGCGAGTCCCAGGCCGATGAGTTCGACGACGTTGGGGATGTAGAGGACCATGACGACGTGGCGCGCGAGAAGATAGAGCACCGCCAGCGCCGTGGCGCTGACCGCCAGGGCGACGGCGAAGGGTACCAGGACGGCCCAGGAGATGCCCAGTACCGCCACCAGCAGGATGAGCGCGAGGGCTAGCGCCAGGATCTCCCCCCGGTGCAGGTCGCGGGCGAGCACCGGCGTGAGGTCGTACTGCAACGCCGGTGGGCCGGTGACCAGGGCGTCACGTACGCCGTCGCGTCGTAGGGCGAGGCGCAGCGCGGGTGTCACCAGCGCGGCGCGGGCGAGCGAGAGCGGGGTGTCAATCGTGACGAAGAGTCGCGACGCGACCACGCGTTGTTGGGTGATCGTCGAGTGAGTGAGCACGTGCGCGGCGCGGGCGACGTCGCGTTCGAGTCGGGCGACGTCGGCGTGGTCACCCGGAGCCGGGGCGACCACGCTGAAGGTTCCTTCGACGTTGTCGTGAAAGTGGCGAATCAGGATGCGATTGGCCTGTGCCGACGCGCTGCCCGGCACGCTCAGTGATGTCGTGAGTAGTGACGAGAGACGGGGCGAGGACCACGCGCCCAGTCCGACGGCGACGAGCCACAGGACGATGACCAGAACCCGCCAGCGAACGACTCCACGGGTCCAGTGCGCGCGCACCGTTCAAGGGTAACGGCTTGGCGACGCCGCACCGAGAACGACGTGCTACACGCCGCCGCCGCGACGTGATTCGGCGACACCGCCGAACGCTGCCCAGATCACCAGTGCGAGACCGGGGACGAGGAACCAGATGCCGAAGACCAGTGCGAGGACCGTGAAGAACGCGCCCATCGCCAGGGTGAAGGGCCAGATCGACGTGGCGGGAAACGCGCCCACGACGCCGGCGCCCTGGGCTTGGGTCGCCGTCGGATCATCCTCCGGTCGAGTCGCGATGCGCCGACTCCACCAGTAGTAGTAGCCCCCGGGAAGGAAACCGAGCAGCATCCCTCCCACGATCATGATGCTGCCGGTGCTGTCGCGCCCCCAGAACCAGTACACCGCGGCGATGAGGCCAAAGAAGCACCCGAGTCCGAGCATGATCTTGGACTCAACTTTCATGAGGGCACCTGCTCGGACTCACGGGGAGTCTCCGGTACCCCGTGGGCGAGCGCGCGGTGATCGGGGTGGTTGTAGTCCCACGTCGGGCGCTCGGAACGGATCTGGGGCAGGCGGTAGAAGTTGTGGTGCGGCGGGGGCGAGGTGGTGAACCACTCGAGGGTCTGGCCGTCCCACGGATTGTCACCGGCCGGGTACTTCTTCCAACTGACGACGATATTGATGACGAAGAGCACGGTGGACAGTCCGATCAGCACGGCCCCGGCGGTGGAGATGTCGTTCAGGGTCTGCCACTGGGGGTCGTGGGGGTAGACCGCCATGCGGCGGGGCATGCCGTCCAGGCCCAGCATGTACATGGGGATCGTGAAGACCTGGATACCAATGAACAAGAACCAGAACTGAATCTTGCCGATGGTCTCGTTGAGGAGGTAGCCGGTGATCTTGGGGCCCCAGTAGTACAGGGCGCCCATGCCGCCGAGCACGAGGGCCATGACCACGGAGTGGAAGTGGGCGACGACGAAGTAGGTGTCGTGAGTGAAGAAGTCTAGTGGGGGGCTGGCCAGGTAGACGCCCGTGAGTCCGCCAATGAGGAAGGTAATAACGAAGCCGATGGCCATCAGCATCGCGGTGGAGAACCAAATTTGGCCTCGCCATATCGTGCCGATCCAGTTGAAGATCTTGATGCCGGTGGGCACCGCGATCAGCAGACTCATGATCGAAAAGAAGGGCAGCAGCACGACGCCGGTGGTGAACATGTGGTGGGCCCACACCCCTAGCGAGAGTGCGCCAATGGAGAGGGTAGCGAAGACCATGCCCTTGTAGCCGAAGACCGGCTTGCGCGAGAACACGGCCAGTATCTCGGTGACCATACCGAAGAAGGGCAGAGCCAGGATATAGACCTCCGGATGGCCCCAGAACCAGAAGATATGTTGCCAGAGCACCGGTACGCCGCCGCCGGCGACTGAGAAGATGTGGGTACCGAAGTGGCGGTCGGCGTAGAGCATGATCAGTCCGGCGGTCAGCACCGGGAACGCCAGGAGGATCAGAATAGCGGTGACCAGCATGTTCCAGGTGAAGATCGGCATCCGGAACATCGTCATGCCCGGTGCGCGTAGGTAGAAGATGGTAGCCACGAGGTTGACCCCGGTGAAGATCGCGGAGAACCCGGTCAGGAGCAAGCCGCCGATCCACAGATCGGCACCCGCGCCGGGAGTGTAGGTGGAGTTGGAGAGTGGCGCGTAGGCGACCCACCCGAAGTTGGCCGCGCCACCGGCGGTAAAGAAGCCCGAGAGCATCGTGATCGAGCCCATGAGGTAGAGCCAGTACGACAGGGCGTTGAGCCTCGGGAAGGCCATGTCCGGAGCGCCGATCTGGATGGGCACCAGGATGTTGGCCAGGGCGCCGAAGGCGAAAGGACCGGCGAAGAGGTAGATCATCACCGAGCCGTGCATCGTGAACAGCTCGTTGTACTGGGCGAGCGAGACCAGTGTGCCGTTGGGGGTCGTGAGCTGGAAGCGGATCATCTCGGCCAGCGCGCCGCCAATGACCATCATGATGACCGAGGTAACGGTGTAGGACAGTCCGATGATCTTGTGGTCGGTGGTGGTTAGCCACTTGAGTAGGCCGCTCGGGCCGTGCTCCTCCTGGGGTGAGTGCTCGGGGGTGAGGGGGCGTTCGAGGACGTCGGTCATCAGTTGGCTCCTCGGCTCGTGGTGATCCTGGTCGGCACGTTGGTGGCACTCTGGCTTTGGAGGGCCTTCTGTGCGGCCGACGCCGCCGATGAGGCGGAGGAGGTCGTGAAGCTAGCGAGCCACGTCTGGTACTGCGTGGGGGTCACGACTTTCACCCGGAAGAACATGAGCGAGTGGTAGAGGCCGCAGAGTTGGGTGCACTGTCCGTCGAAAGTGCCGGTCTGCACCGCGCGGAAGGTGAACTGGTTGAGCACGCCGGGCAGCGCGTAGCGCGAGAAGTTGAAGGCGTGGACGTAAAAGCCGTGCACCACGTCGCTGGAGGTCAGGTTGATGTGGACGTTGGTGTTGACCGGGATCACCATCTCCGGGTCCTGGGTCGTCTGGCCGATCACCATCGCGTTGTGACCCGGGTAGGTGAAGCGCCAGCCCCACTGGAAGGCGTTGACGTCAACCGTGACCTTGGTCGTCGGGTTCGCCAGTTCCTTGTTCTCGACCACCATCGTCGCGGCGAAGAGGCCGAAGATGATGAGGAAGGGCACGATGGTGTAGGTCAGCTCCAGGGGGATGTGGTACTGGGACTGCTTGGGGATCGAGTCGCCGCGGCGACGGTAGCGCACGACTGACCAGAGGATGAGTGCCACGACCAAACCACCGATGATCACGGCGAGGATGGAGAACCCCTGCCATAGGTGGAAGACCGATCGGCTCGACCGAGTGACGCCGGCACTGGCCCCGAAAGACGGTACGGTGCACCCCGATAACGCCAGCGCGGCCAGCGGGAGTGCAGCGACTCGGCGGATGCGACGCCAGCGACGTTGGCGAGCCGTCACACCCTGAGGGGACAGGGCGGGTGATTCCACGAGAGAACCTTAGCGAGCGACCTTGCGGCCACACTGGTCGCAAAATGTGAAGTCACTTATTATTCGTAGGGCGCGTCAGTACTCGTCGCCCGCGCTCTCGCGCGCGGCCCACTGGAAGATGCCCCGTGCCATTGTCGAGGTCGCGCGCTCAGCGCGTAGGGTAAAGATTCGTTGGCGGGCTCGGGCGATGGCCGGGTCACCGGGTGCCGCGAGCCAGGCCGTCTCGATGAGGTGGGCCGACAGGCGCTCGCTCTCCGATGTCCCCTCGTCGATTAACTGCTCCGCGCGCGCGGCCAGACGGGCCGCTCCACCGGCGAGGTCCGCCATCTCGATCGCGAGGAGTCGGTCGCTAGCGGGTTTGAGGGTGGCCGGGTTGCCGTCCCACCATCCGCCGTAGAGGCGCCACACGTTGCGCACGATGAATTCGGGCTCGTCGTAGACGGGTTGGAGGAAGGGCCGGTCCGACAGGTGCGCGGGTGGGACGACGGTGTGCAGGACGTCGGAGAGTCGAGCTCCCTGGTTCATCATCGCCAGGGTCTGGTCGACGATGCTCTCCAGGTACTCCGCGGTCTCGGCCAGCGCCTGGTGGACGCGCTGCTCGCCGATGACGGGCATGCCGTGACCCGGTAGTAGGTAGTGGGCGCCCAACGTGCTCATGCGACGCAGCGCCTGGGCCCACTCGCGGGGGTAGCGCTGAACCTTTTGTGGATTACCTGCGTTGGGGCTCGACCACACGAAGAGATCACCGGTGCACAGCACGTGGCGCGACGGGATCCAGGTGACCGTCGCGTCGTCGGTCTCGCCGCGCTCGTGGCGTAAGTGCACGTCGAGCGATCCCACGGCGAATTCGTGCTCGTGGAGGTACGTCTCGTCGGGGTAGCGGTACTCGGTGGGCCATTCGAGCTCGCGCACGGCGAACTGACGACGGTTGATGACCTGGTTGTACCCCGCCGTGAGGATGTAGCGATCGAAGCGGGCGGCAACGTGCTCGTGGGCGACGACGTGAGGTGCGCGCCATCCCTCTCGAGAGGCCTCCTCTTCGAACGGACCGACACCGAAGACGTGATCGATGTGGCCGTGCGAGAAGACGGCGGTGTGAAGTGGTTGCGACGTCCAGGCGCGCACCTGTTCGTGGATACGCGACGCCGTGATCGCCGATCCCGTGTCGACCATGAGAAGCCCGTCGTCGGTCGTGATGACGCTGGCGTTGGCGAAACTGGGGATGAACGCGACGCCGTCGACTATCTCGACCAGGTCGCCGCTGACAATAACCGGGTGGTGTTCGGTGGTGCTGGTCTCGCCGCGCCAGAGGCGGTCGGCCAGATCGACGGCGTTCACGCCGTGGTTACTTATCGGTGTCGTTCGGAGTCGTCGTGGTGACGTCGGTGGCTTGGGCCGTGTCGCTCGACGACTTTGCTTCTTTGAGACCCTTTTCGAACTCGCTCTTGGCACTACCCAGGTTGCGGGCCAACTTAGGAATGGCCCCGCCCCCGAAGATCAACACGGCCACGATGATGACCACGACCAGCAGGTCGGGTCCGAAGATATCGCCAAATAACACGGTGCACTCCTTTGACGTGCGTAGAGCCACTGTAGCGCTCACCGTCGTTGGCGGCTCGTCGTGGGCCGACCTTACGGGCGAGTGGCCTCGTTTATTCGTTCGATCAGGGTTGACGCCCCGGGCACCGCGGTGAGGTGGGCCCGAGTGACGGATGAGTGCCGCCGGGCGCGTCGCGACGCGCCAGTGACAATCGTGAGAGTCGACGTGGGACCGCCACTGCCTCATTCGTGTGATCGCGAGTGGTGTGCCGTGGACGGCGGCGTCGGGTTGACGAGCGTGATGACGTGGTCCGTTCGCTGGCCCGGGGCGACGGGGCACGGCGCCGAGCCGCGGGTGAGGTGAAGATCGAATGCCGAGGTATCGGCACCCACGAGGAATCGACGCCCCCGACGATGAGGAAGAGAGCGGCGCTGACGCGGACGATGCGATGGTGGTGCCCCGCGTGGCTCGAGTGTCGGTGATGCGAAGTCGTCGACGAAATCGACGGAGTGAGTGGGGAAGCGAGGGAGGGGGGGCAGCCTGATGATGTGGCGTGGGGTGGGGCACTCGACGACGAGCAGTACGTCGATGTCGACGCAGGATCAGTAAGGGGACGGGAGCCGTCGTCGCGTCATCGACGACACGAGTACGCGGCGACCTTGGTGGGTCTCGGTTGTTACCGTAGTGCGACGGCGTTGACTCACGCCTTCTCCATCGCTCGTGGACGTCAGGTTCGTTAGTGAACTACCGGGATGAGTGGATGCCGGCACGTAGGTCGTCGACGACGAAGGGTGTCGCGTCACCCCGCGAGGGCCACTCCTAGGATGAGCGCCAGTATCGCTCCGAGTGTGCCGAGACCGGCCCATGCACCACGTGCACGAGGGCTGGTGGCCCTGGTGTGCAGGAAGGATCCCACACCCGCGACGACGACGCAGATCATCTTGACGGCGAAGGCGACGTTCCAACTCGTGGTGGCGGCCGCGTGGTCGATCGCGAGGTAGTTCCAGATACCGGTGGCGATGAGGAGCCAGTAGGCGGGCCAGGTGAGTCGCCCGAAGGCTACGGCAACGCGGTGCGTCGCGTCACCGCCGAAGCCCCGTATTGTGGGCACCAGCCCGGCGAGGACCAGTTGGCCGCCGACCCAGACTGAGGCGGCCAGGACGTGCAGGCTCAGACGGGTGACGTTGAGCCACCCCGCCAGTTGGGGTGCGCTGGCCGCGACCACCTACTTTCCCGTCCAGCGCGCGGGCCGCTTCTCGGCGAAGGCGACCGCGCCCTCCAGGGCGTCGACACTCGACCCGATCCGCGCGAAGGCCTCGTTGTTGACCGGCCAGGACTCGGCCTCGGTGAGCTCGCGAGCACGCTTCATCACGTCCTTGGACGTGCGTACCGCCAGCGGTGCGTTGGCGGCTACCCGCTCGGCGAGCGCCATCGCCGCCTCCAGCACGTCCGGTCCCGCGACGACGCGGTTGACGAGTCCGAGCTCGTAGGCGCGCGCGGCGTCGATCGGGTCCGCCGTGAGAGCCATCTCGTAGGCGACGGCGAGGGGGACCAACTTGGGCAGGCGAATGAGGCCACCGCCGCCGGCGATCAGGCCCCGCGACGCCTCGGGGATGCCGAAGCGGGCGTGATCGGCGGCGACCACCATGTCGCAACTGATCATGATCTCGAAACCGCCGGCGAGGGCCGCTCCGTTGGCCGCGCAGATGAGGGGCTTGGGAAAGTCGCGGTTGGTGATACCCGCGAAACCCTGGTCGGTGATGGGCACTTCGCCCTGGGCGAAGGCCTTCAAGTCCATGCCGGCGGAGAACGCCTTGTCGCCGGCGCCGGTCAGCACCACGACCCACACGTCGTCGTCACGCTCGGCGTCGTCGAGCAGGCTCCCGAGGGCGAGGGCCGTCGCCCGGTTGATGGCATTGCGCGCCTCGGGTCGATTGATGGTGAGCAGTTGGATGTGGCCGCGTCGTTCGCTCAGTACCTCGTCGCTCATGGGTCCTCCTTCGCATTAGTCGAACACGTGCGACGCTAGCGGACGGGCTCGCGCCGTACGAGTGGTCGCGTGGGTGTGCAGGTGCGAGACTGACGCGGTGAGAGCGCGGATTCTGGCGGCCCTGGACGGCTACGCGGTCGAGGGGGGACTGGATATCCCCGGCGGACCAGCGACGTGTTACGCGCCGACTATCGCCCTCGGTCGCCACGCCGGTCCTGGTATCGCGGAGGACCTCTGGACCGACTACGAGAGCGTGGTGGACGCGGGTCGGACCTTGCCGATCGACGGGCTGCGCCTCAGCGTGGAGTGGGCGCGCGTCGAGCCCCGTCCGGGGGAGATCGACGACGAGGCCTTCGATCGTTACGACCGCCTGGTGCGCTACGCGAGATCTCGCGGCTGGGCGGTCACGGTGACTCTCGTCGATCGAGCGTGGCCGGCGTGGTTGGGCCCCGAGGCGTGGTTGGTACCGTGGGTCCGCGAGCGCCTCGTCACTCACGCACGCGAGGTGGTGACGCGCCTACCGCTCGTGACGGGTGTCGTGGTGGTCGCCGATCCCGCGAGGCTCGTGGCGGGGTACCTGGACGCGAGCGCGCCGCCGTGGCGCACGCGCGCGCGACGCGACGCGCGCGACGTGCGCGCGAATCTCGCGCAGGTGCGGGCCCGGCTGGCTGACGACGAACTGGTGGGACCGCGGCTGGTGCGCGCGCACCGCGAGGTGTCCGTCGGGTCGCGGGTCGACCTCGGGGCCCTGCGCTCGGGGGGCGTTGACGAGGTGTATCTGCGCTCGCTGGTGGCGGGACATGGCCCGACGGCCGCGTCGGCCGGGCTGCTGGTGCGCGAGGCGGGTTCCTGGTCGCGCGGACCTGCGGCCCGCTTACTCGACGCGCTGGCCTGAGTCGTCGTCGGCGCCGGGCGCGTCGCTCTCGCGACCACGCTCGCGGCGCCGGCGCCAGACGTACAGGCCGACCAGGGCCGCCAGGATGACGACGACCAGCCCGGTCGCGAGCCAGCTGGACCACGTCTCGATCCGGCCGAGGGCCGAGCCGGCGAAGTAGCCGAGCAACGTGTACGTGACGCCCCAGATCAGCGCCCCCAGGGAGTTGGCGACGAGGAAACGCCGGTAGTGCATCTTGCTCATGCCGGCGAGTCCGGGCATGACCGCACGCAGGAAGGCGGTGAAGCGCCCGAGCACGACGTAGAGCGATCCCCGGCGACGCAGCCCGGCGAGCGCTCGCTCGAGCTCGGCCCGCCGGTGGCGTACCACCGGGAGCCGGGTGAGGGCCTCCCCGTAGTGGTGGCCAACCCAGTAGCCGACCGAGTCCCCGACGATGGCCGCGACGACCACCAGGGCGCACAGGGCCACGACGTTGACGTGTCCCTGACTCGCGACGACGCCCGCCACCAGAACCGACGTCTCGCCGGGTAGCACGAAGCCAATGAACAGCGCCGCCTCGCCGAAGACCAGCAGCGCGACCAGCCCGTAGACGAGCCCCCCGGGGAGCTGATGGATCTCGCTCAGGACGAAGGAGATGATGGAGGCGACGAGCACGTGTCCATTGTTGTCGAGTGGCGAGTAAGCACGCGTTAATAACTCGAGAAGGTGTCGTGTGGGCACCCCGGTCCCGGGGTGAGGTCGGGCGTAGCGTACGGCTGTGCCACCATGGAGCGTGTCCACTCGCGACGATTCGTCGGCACCGGCGCCGGACCCGGTCCGCCGCCCTCCCCTTGGTGCTCCGTTGCGGGCCTGGGCGATGGCCGAGTGGGCGTTGGCTCCGCTACGCCTGTTCCTCGGGATCACCTTTACCTTCGCGGGTCTGCAGAAGCTGGCGAACCCGAACTTTTTCAATGCCGCGAGTCCGTCGTCGATTCACGCCCAATTAGTCGCCGCGGCCCGGCTCAGCCCGATTCGGGCTCTCGTCACGCACCTGGTGGGTCTCGCCACACCACTCGGGATCCTGATCGCGATCGCCGAGGTGGCGATCGGCGTGGCGACGCTGGTGGGACTCTGGACGCGAGTGGCGGCGCTAGGTGGTGCGATCCTCGCTTTCAGTTTCTTTCTCACCGTGAGTTTTCACGCGTCGCCCTACTACACGGGGGCGGACCTCGTCTTCTTCTTCGCCTGGTTGCCGTTCGTGGTGGCGGGCGGCGGATCGCGGTTATCCATCGACGGGTGGGTCGCTCGTCGGGCCGCCGTAGTGGAGAGGACTCCCTCGCCGGCGCTGGTCCCCATCGCCTTCGTGCAGGTTCAGCGACTGTGCGGACACTTTCACGCCGGCGTCTGCGACGCGCGTGGGGGGCTCGCCTGTGACGCGGGCGCGTGCCCCGTTCTCGCCGAGGACTTGGCGGAGTCGACCGCACCCGGCTCGCGCCGAGCGACGGATCGGCGGGCGCTGTTGCTCGGAGTGGGCGTGGCCACGATAGTGGGCGCGACTGCCAGTTTCGTGGCCGCCGCGACCGCGGGGATCGGTCGGGCGATCGGTGGAGCGCCGCCTCCGGTGGCCCCCCACCAGTTGCGCGACGCGGCGTCGCCCTCGGTGTCGCCCGGCGCGTCGACCAGCGCCCGGGGCGTGCTGCTGGGCCCCGTCACGGACGTCCCGGTGCGCGACGCGGCGACCTTCACCATTGCGGCCAGCGGCGACCCGGGGATCGTGATCCAACCCGTCAGGGGGCAGTTCGACGCCTTTAACGCCGTGTGCCCGCACGCGGGGTGCACGGTGGGCTACAACCCGGCTCAGGACATCATCCAGTGCCCCTGCCACGGATCACAGTTCGACGTGGAGACCGGCGCGGTCCTGGTGGGTCCGGCGCCGCACGGGCTCGCTCGTCTCGACGTTGTCGAGTCGGGCGGTAACCTCTACCTGACATGAGTGACGACCGTCGCCGGATATTGGTGATCGAGGACGACCTCGACCTCGCTCAGGCGGTCGCGGATCTGCTGGGCGACGAGGGTTTCGCGGTGGATCAGCGTCACGACGGCGAATCCGGATACCTCGCCGCGCTGCACGGGGAGTACGCCGTGATCGTGCTCGATATCATGCTGCCCAAGCGCAACGGCTTTAGCGTCTGTCTGGACCTACGACACGCCGGGGTGCACACGCCACTGCTGATGCTCACGGCCAAGGACGGCGAGCTCGACGAGGTCGAGGGGCTCGAGGTGGGCGCCGACGACTTTCTGCACAAACCCTTCGAGCGGTCGATCCTGCTCGCGCGAGTGCACGCGCTGCTACGTCGTCACGACCGTGAGCGGCCTCAGCCGTTAGTGGTTGGCCCGGTGATGCTCGACCCGGTGACGCGCAAGGTTGTCGCCCACGGGCGACACGTGACTCTCACGCCGCGTGAGTTTGCCCTTCTGGAGTACATGATGAACCACGCCGAGGGTTCGATCGCCAAGAGTGACATTCTCGAGTCGGTGTGGGGCAGCGCCTTCGACGGTGATCCCAACATCGTCGAGGTGTACATCGGCTACCTACGGCGAAAGATCGATCTGCCCGATCAGCCGTCCATTATCCGCACCGTGCGCGGGGTGGGGTACAGCGTGCGCGAGGGCTAATGCGCCTGCGGCGAGAGTTGTCCATCCGGGCGCGCTTGACCCTTTTCTTCGTCGCGTCCATCGCCGTAGTCTTGATGTTCACCGGTGTGGCGCTCGTTAGCCTGGTCCACCGGACGCTCGAGCACAACGCCGGCAGCCAGGTCGTGTCGGCCATGGCCCAAACCGAGGCCCAACTGGCGACCCAGCACCTGGGCGACGGCGTGGCGTCGCTACCCATGCACGGCGACGTGGTGATCCAGGTAACGAATCCGGCGGGAACTCGGGTGTGGGCCGCGAGTTCAGCGATCATTGACGCACCCGTGCTGGCGCGCGCGACTCCCTCGATCGCGGCCAGCACCGGGTACGACGTCGTCGCGTCGCGGGGCCCTCGGGCGCAGCCCGTTCTCTCCCAGCTGAGCCAGGGACTGGCCCAGAGCCTGGTCACCAGTCGCGGTCCGGGCCTGATCTTCGGGTACGTCTACGGCACCTCGATCACTCACAGCGTGGGTGTGCTGTTGGCCAGCGTGGCGGTGTCGTTTCCTCTCCTGCTCCTTCTGTCGGGGGGTCTGATTTGGCTCGGCATCGGGCTCGCTCTGGCTCCGGTCGAGTCGATCCGCCGACGTGTGGACGTGATCGCCGCGCGTGATCTCTCCGAGCGGGTGCCGCTGACGGGTGGGGACGACGAAATCGCGCGCCTGGCGCGCACGGTGAACCAGATGCTGGACCGCTTGGAGTCGTCCTCCACCTTTCAACAGGAGTTCGTCTCGAACGCCAGCCACGAGTTGCGCAGCCCGCTCACCACGCTGCTCGCGACCGCCCAGCGCGCCGCCGACGACCCCGCGCGGGCCGACTGGCCCACGGTGGCGGAGGTGATCCTGCGCGAGGGACGTCGCCTCGACGGGCTGATCGACAACCTGTTCTGGCTGGCGCGTCACGATGAGCGGCGACTCGAGTTACGTCGCGTGGACGTCGACCTGGACGACATTCTCTTCGAGGAGGCCACGCGAATCCGCACTATCTACGAGCTCGAGGTGGACACCTCGGGGGTGCAGCCGACCCGCGTGGTGGGCGACCCCGACCTCTTCACCCGCATGATTCGCAACGTCGTGGATAACGCGGCGCGCTACGCCCATCACGAGTTGCGCCTGGCGTCGTTCTACGACGACGACAGTGCGGTCGTGCACGTGGCCGACGACGGCGACGGTGTCGACGTCGCCACCAGCGGACGGTTCTTCGAACGCTTCGTGCGGGCCGACCCCTCGCGCACCCGTCAATCGGGCGGTACCGGCCTGGGCCTCTCCATCGTGACCGACATCGTGCGCCGCTACGGGGGGTCGGCCCGCTTCGTCGAGGTGCCGAACGGATCCATGGTCGAGTTGCGCGTGCGGGTCGACGTCGCGTCGGGGGGCGAGTCCGCGTAGCGCCCGCGACGTCTCCGGTAGTGTGCGGCCATGGACGCCCACGAACTCGCTACCGCCCTCGCCAACCCTGTTCAGTCGCTCGGCGCGGCCTTCTACTTCGCGGAGGGGACCCGGGAACGCGCCGCCGCCCAGGGACTCAACGTCTACCAGTTCTACGGTTTGGGCCGCGCGGGCGTGATGGGCAACGTCGAGCCCGAAGAGGTACGCGAGGCGTTCGCCTTCTTTCATCCCGACGTGATCGACGTGATCTACGCGGCGCCGCGCGGCACCCACGACCCCGTGGCGGTCGCCGCGGCGCACGTGGACGCGGCCTTCGCCTTCGCCGACCAGACGTTCGCGTCGGTGGACCCGGCGCTCCTCGCGGGCGTCGTGGACGCGACGCGTTGGGTAATGGAGGGAGTCGACGCGGGCCGCTACCCGCTCGTGGATGGCTACCGACGAGTGGACTCACCCCCGCACGTCACTGGCGGGGCGTACCTGGCCACCATTCAGTTGCGTGAACTGCGCGGCGCCGTGCACATCGACGCGGTGGCGCGCGCGGCGCTGACTCCGACGCAGGCGTGTTATCTCCAGGACCCCACCGTTTTCGCGCTGCACGGCTACCACGACGAGGACGTGCCGGAGATGACGGAGGACCTGCCCGCCCGCAAGGAGCGTGCCGAAGCGTGGACCGACGAGTCGATGGCCCGCTACCTGGACGTGATGGACGACCACGCCCGCGCGGCTCTGCTCGACGGGGTCCGCGCCATGGCCGCGGCGCTCGCCGATCAGGTGGCCCCAGGGTAGATCGTGGTCGGTCGACGCCACCGCCTTTTCTCACTGCTGCTCCTGGCGGCGGCGATCGTGGAGATGGCGTGGACCGCGTACCTGGGCTGGCGCCTGCCGCGCCACTACGTGGCCAATCACTGGCGCCTGGCCTGGGTGGGTCTGGACGTCGCCGAGATCGTGATGCTGGTGACGACGGCCTGGGCCGCGTGGCGCCGTCACGCCCGACTCATTCTCTTCGCGACCATTACCGGGACCCTGTTGGTGGTGGACGCCTGGTTCGACGTCACGACGGCCCGTCACGGCGACGTCCTCCAGAGTGCGCTGCTGGCGGTGTTCGTGGAGATACCCGCGGCTATGGCGATGTTCGTGGTCGCGCGCGGTGCGATCCACGAGGTGCGTGGGGAGCGCACCCTGAGCAGTCCGCGCGACGCGCTGCGCCGGTAAGGCCGTCAGTCGCGCGCGACGCCTTCGAGGCGGAGCAGGAAGCGCTTGACGTCGAACCCGCCCCCGTAACCGCCCAGGCCGGTGCGCGCCACGACGCGGTGGCACGGGACGACGACGGGCCAGGGGTTGGCGTGGTTGGCGTTGCCGACCGCGCGCGCCGCGCGCGCGTCGCCGAGTGACGCCGCCACCTCCGCGTAGGTGCGTACCTCCCCGTAGGGAATCGTGAGCAGGGAGGCCCACACGCGCCGGCGAAAGTCGGTGGTCGCGAGGTCGGCCAGGCTCACGTCGAAGTGGCGTCGCGCGCCCGCGAAGTACTGCTCCAACTGCTCGGCCGCCGAGGTGACGGCCGCGGGTGCGCCGCCGTCGGTGACGCTGAAGGGTTCGTGGGGCATGTACACCCGCGTGACCCCCCGCTCGTCGCCCTCGACCCCCCAGGACCCCACGGCGGAGGCCACGAGAACGCGACTCACTGTCATGCTCTCTGTCTAGCCCCGATGTGGTACCTTCGCGCGATGTCGCGTCTCGCGGTGGTACACGAGGGCGTCACCCTGGTGGGCGACGTCACGGGTGAGGGGCCGACACTGCTGCTGCTGCACGGCTGGCCCGACACGTCGGCGCTATGGCGCGAGGTGACCCCGCACCTCGTGGCAGAGGGTTACCGGGTGGTCACGGTGGACCTGCGCGGGTGCGGGGCCAGCGATAAGCCGCGCGACGTCGCGGCCTACGCCATGACCCACCTCGTGGGCGACGTCGCCGCGGTGCTCGACGCCCTCGGAGGTGCGCCGGTCACCTTGGTGGGTCACGACTGGGGGGCCAGTCTCGCGTGGGTGGTGGCGGCGTGGCACCCCGAGCTGGTCGAGCGGTTGGTGGTGCTGTCGGTGGGTCACCCGAGCGCCTTTCGCGCCGCCGGCGTGGCCCAGCAGGCCCGCAGTTGGTACGCACTGCTCTTCGCTCAGGAGGGACTCGGCGAGCGCTTCTTGCGTCACCACGACTACGACGCGATGCGGCACTGGTTGGGCCACCCTCGGGTGGAGGAGATCATCGCCGAACTCGAGCGTGACGGACAGATGACCACGCACCTGCTCTGGTATCGGGCGAACCTTCCGCCCGACGCCTTCCTGCGTGACGCGCCGACCCTTCCCCCCATCGTCGCCCCCACGCGAGGCCTGTGGTCGAGCGGCGACGTGGCGCTGACCGAGGGGCAGATGATCGACTCGGCCCCGTACTGCGCCAACGGGTTCATCTACCGTCGTCTCGAGGGGCTCGGTCACTGGATGGCCATCGAGGACCCGGGGCGCGTCGCCGAGGAGATCGTCGCCGGGTCACCGTCTCGAGGGCGAAAACACTGACATTCGCCCCTAGAGGGGCCCCGTAGGTGGACTGCTAAACACTACGGTATGAATATTGCTCTCTTTAGAGAGTCGCGCGAGGGTGAGACGCGGGTCGCTTTGACGCCCGACGCCGTGAAATCCCTCGTCGGCGACGGATGGACCGTGCTCGTCCAGCGCGGGGCGGGCCAGGCAGCCCACTTCACGGACGAGGCCTACCAGGCCGCGGGGGCGAGCATCGTCGACGACCCGTCGGGCGACGTGAACCTGCGCGTCAACCCGCCGACCCTCGACGAGGCGGCGCGGGTGGCCGAGGGATCGATGCACCTGTCGTTCCTTTCGCCCCTGCTCAACCTCGAGATCGTCAAGGTGTTGAACGAGCGGCGAGTCACCATCGCGAGTTTCGACCTGCTGCCGAGAATCTCGCGCGCGCAGTACATGGACGCGCTGTCGTCCCAGGCGACGGTCTCGGGTTACCGGGCGGCTCTCGCGGGCGCCACCTACTTTGATCGCTTCCTGCCCCTGCTCACGACCGCCGCCGGCACCATTCGTCCGGCCAAGGTACTGGTCATGGGAGTGGGCGTCGCGGGACTGCAGGCGATCGCCACCGCGAAGCGCCTGGGGGCCAAGGTGCGCGCCTACGACGTGCGCTCGGCGGCTAAGGAGGAGGCCGAGTCGGCGGGCGCGACCTTCGTGAAACTCGGCGTCACCGCCGACGCTGCGGGCGGCTACGCGCGCGAGCTCACCGAGGAGGAGCGCACCGCGCAGCAGGCGGCGCTGCTCGGTGAGGTGGCGTCCGCCGACATCGTGATCACCACCGCGGCGGTACCCGGTCGGCGTTCGCCGATCCTGGTGACCACCGCCATGGTTGAGGCGATGGGCGAGGGGTCACTGGTGATCGACATGGCCGCCGACGGCGGGGGGAACTGCGAACTCACCCGGGTCGGCGAAGTGGTGGAGCATCACGGGGTGCGCGTGGTCGGGATGAAGAATCCCCCGTCAGAGATGGGCGCGAGTGCCAGTTTCATGTTCGCCAACAACGTGCTCAAGTTACTGGGCCTCTTCGGTGCGAAGGGAGAGTTGGCGCCCGACTGGAGTGACGAGGTCGTGGTCGGAGTGACGGTCGCGCGCGACGGAAAAGTGAACCACGCGCCCACGGCCGAGGCTCTCGGCGTCGCCCACGAGGTCATTACCCCCGAAGTGAAGGAGAATGCGTAATGGGTAACGCCCTGTTGCAGTACGCCACGGTCTTCGTGCTGACGGCGTTCGTCGGCGTGGAGATCATCGCCAAGGTGCCGAGCATCTTGCACACGCCGCTCATGAGCGGCTCGAACGCGATTCACGGCGTCATCCTGGTGGGATCGATGCTGATTCTGGGCTCGGCGAACACCAACGTTGAGGAAGTGTTGGGCTTCCTCGCGGTGATCCTGGCCACGCTCAACGTGGTCGGTGGCTTCGTGGTGACCGACCGCATGCTGGAGATGTTCAAGGCGAAGGCCCCTGTGGCGCGCCCGACCAAGAGTGACACGAGTGACGAGGTGGCCCGGTGAGTCGCGAAACCCTAATCGACCTGATCTACCTCGTCTCGGCGACGACGTTCCTGATCGCACTGAAGGGGCTCGGCAGTCCCAAGCGCGCCCGCTGGGGCAACCTGACCGCGGCCGCGGGCATGCTGCTCGCCATCGTGGCGACCTTCTTCAAGTACGTTGACGGCCACGCGCTGTACCACGTGCCCCTGATCCTGCTCGCGATGTTCATCGGGCTCATCGTGGCCGTCCCGGTGGCGCGCTTCGTCAAGATGACGGCGATGCCCCAGTTGGTGGCGATCTTCAACGGCGTGGGCGGTGGGGCCGCGGCACTGGTGTCGATCACCGAATTCGTGCACATCAAGGCGACGCACCCCGCGACGTACGTGATCCTCGAGGTGTTGCTCGGCGTGCTGATCGGTACCGTCTCCTTCGCCGGCTCGGCGATCGCCTTCGCCAAGCTCCAGGAACTGATGACGGGCCGACCGGTCACCTACCCCGGACAGCAATTCCTCAACGCGATCATTGGTCTCGCGGCGCTGGTACTCATTGTGATCATTCTCGTGAGCGCGTCGACGGTGCTGCTGTGGATCCTGCTGATTCTGGCCTTCGTGCTCGGTATCGCCTTCGTGCTGCCTATCGGGGGCGCCGACGTGCCGGTGCTGATCTCGCTGCTCAACTCTTTCACCGGTCTCGCGGTGGCGGCGTCGGGCTTCACGTTGGGCTCGAATCTATTGATCGTGGCCGGTACGCTGGTCGGCGCCTCGGGTATCCTCCTCACGCGCCTGATGAGCGCCGCGATGGGCCGCAGTCTTCCCAATATCTTGTTCTCGGCCTTCGGCTCGGTCGTCACCGCGAGCGGCGACGCGTCGCGCGCCGACGGCCGCAGCGTGCGCTCGGGTTCGCCCGAGGACGCGGCGATCCTGCTGGGTTACGCCAGCCGGGTCGTGATCATCCCGGGCTACGGCCTCGCCGTCGCGCAGGCCCAGCACGTGGTGCGTGAGCTGGCCGACGAGCTCGAGGCCAAGGGCACCGAGGTCTTCTTCGCCATTCACCCGGTGGCCGGACGCATGCCCGGCCACATGAACGTGCTGCTGGCCGAGGCCAACGTCCCCTACGAGAAGCTGGTGGAGATGGACGAAGCCAACTCCGAACTGCAGACGGCTGACGTCGCGCTCGTGGTGGGCGCCAACGACACCGTAAACCCCGCGGCCAAGGATGACCCGGGCTCGCCGATCTACGGAATGCCCATCATCAACGCCGACCTGGCCGAGAACGTGCTGTTCCTCAAGCGTTCGATGCGACCCGGCTTCGCCGGCATCGAGAATGAGTTGCTCTACAACCCCAAGACGACGCTGATCTTCGGCGACGCCAAGGACACCCTCACGAAGATTCTGGCGAGCGTCAAGACGGCGTGATCGACCCTCGAACTGACTACCGGGCGGCGCGTCGGCGCCGTCAGGCAGTCAGTTCGTCGAGCGCGGCGATCTGGCGGGCGCTGAGCGGGCGCACCGCGGCGGCGTTGGCTCGCACCTGTTCGGCGCTGGAGGCGCCCGCGATGACCGAGGTGACGCGGGGGTGGCTGATCAGCCACGAGAACGCGAGCGAGAGTATGGGCACGCCCTCGTCGTTCGCGTAGGCCAGGAGCGCCCCGACGCGCGTCTGGAACTCGTCGCTGAGCCAGTGCACGCTGCGCTCGGGCGACATCAGGGAGAGGCGGGTTCCCTCGGGAATCGGTTCGCCCGGTCGTACCTTTCCGGTGAGCAGACCATTGGCCAGGGGGTAGAAGGGTAGGAGGCCGAGCCCCAGCTCGTCGCAGGCGTCGAGCACGCCGTCGTGCTCGGGGTCGCGCGCCAGCAGCGAGTACTGGTTCTGGACCGACACGAACGTCGGACCCGACCCCGCGGCGGCGTGGGCGTCGCGCAACTGTGTCGCGGAGAGGTTAGAGCACCCGATCTCGCGGACCTTGCCCTCGGCTACCAAGTCGGCTAGAGCGCCGAGGGTGTCGGCGATCGGTACCGTGTCGTCGGGGTAGTGCAACTGGTAGAGATCGATGGTCTCAACTCCCAGGCGAGCCAGTGACGCGTCGCAGGCGTGGCGCACGTAGTCGGGCGACGCGCCGAAGTGGGAGTCGTCGATGGGCATGCCGAACTTGGTGGCGATGATGGCCTCGTCGCGGCGTCGCCCTAGCGCGCGGCCGAGCATCTCTTCGGAGTGAGTCGCGCCGTAGATATCGGCGGTGTCGAAGAAGTTCACGCCGGCGTCGAGGGCGGCGTGAACGACGGCGTCCGTTCCCGCCTGGTCGAGTCGTGAGCCGAAGTTGTTGCAGCCCACTCCCACCACGGAGACGGAGAGTGATCCGAGTGTGCGCTGTTCCATGGTCTCCCTTCGACCCGACAGTGTAGGTCCGCCCCGGTCACGCCTCGGGTGACCACTACGATGGAGGCGATCAAGGAGTGAGATGAAGGTCCACGTCGACTACGACCTGTGCACGTCCAACGCGGTGTGCATGGGGATCGTGCCCGAGGTTTTCGAGGTGCGCGATGACGGTTTTCTCTACGTCCTGAACGACAGTCCCGACCCCGCCCTCTACGAGCGGGTGCGCGAGGCCGTGGCTAGTTGCCCTAACGGGGCTATCTCGATCGAGGAATAGACGTGGCTCCACGGGTGCGATTCGCCCCGTCACCCACCGGCTACTTCCACGTCGGTTCGGCGCGCACCAGCCTGTTCAACTGGCTCTTCGCGCGTCAGAGCGGCGGCGTCTTCATCCTGCGTATTGAGGACACCGACGTCGAGCGAAACCGCGACGAGTGGCGCGAGGGCATCATCACGGCACTGGCCTGGCTGGGGCTGGACTACGACGAGGGGCCCTACCGCCAGAGCGAGATGATTGGTGATCACCGTGCCGCGGCCGACGCCCTCTTTCGCGCGGGCTACCTCTACGCCTGCGATTGCACGCGTGAGGCGATCGACGAGCGAACCGCGACTCGGGCCACACCCGGCTACGACGGCTACTGCCGCGACCGGGGGCTCGCGCGCTCGGCGACGACGGCCCTGCGCTTCCGGGTGCCCGACGAGGGGGTGACGGTGGTGCACGACCTGATCCGCGGCGACGTGACCTTTCCCCACGAGAGCTACGAGGACTTCGTCGTCGTCAAGTCCAACGGCGTCGTGCTCTACCCGTTGGCCAACGCCGTGGACGATCGTACGATGGCGATCACGCACGTGATCCGCGGCGAGGACCTCCTGCCCACCACGCCCAAGCAGGTGATGCTCTGGGAGGCCCTCAACCGGTGCACCGACGAGCCGGTCGCCCTGCCCCTCTACGCGCACCTGCCGATGCTGGTCAACGAGCAGCGCAAGAAGCTCTCCAAGCGCAAGGATCCGGTAGCCGTCGAGTCCTATCGCGACCAGGGCTACCTGCCCGAGGCGTTCGTGAACTACCTCGCGCTGCTCGGCTGGAGCCCGCGCGAGGGCGAGGAGATCATCAGTCGGGCGGCGATGATCGAGCAGTTTCGTCTCGAGGACGTCGCCCACTCACCCGCCTTCTTCGACGTCAAGAAGCTGACCCACATGAACGGCGAGTATCTCCGTCGACTCTCCGCCGGGGAGTTCGTCGCTCGAGCGACGCCGTGGGTGGCGCCGTGGAACAGCGCCTGGCGCCCGAGCGATCGCTCCCCGCTGTGGCGCGAGGACCAGTTCGACGCGACCCTCTTCGCGCGCGTGGCGCCGCTCGTCCAGGAGCGCGTGGCGACTCTCGGTGAGGTCCCGGGACTGGTGGACTTCTTCTTCCTCGACGAGGTCGTGGTGGACGAGGTCGCCCTGGCCGGCGTCGCCGGTGACGCGCTCGCCCGTGATCTGCTCGACGCGGCGCGTGAGCGCCTCGCGACCCTCGAGTGGACGGCGGCGGCCCTGCACGAGGCCATCGCGGCTCTCGGCGAGGCCCGCGGCCTGGCGCTGCGTCGCGCCCAGGCACCAATTCGCCTGGCCGTGACCGGTCGTTTGATCGGACCGCCACTCTTCGAGTCACTCGAGATCGTGGGACGTGAGCGAGTGCTCGCGCGCCTGGACCGAATTCAGGAACTCGTCGCGCGGTGATCTTTGGGCCGATCAAGTTGGCACTACGGGTCGTCACACTTCTGGCGACACTGATCGTTCTCTACTTCGCGGTCACTTTCGTACAGATTTGGCTAACCAGTCACGAGCACTCGCACGCCTCGGCCCAGGCGATCGTCGTCTTCGGGACCGCGGAGTACAACGGGGTGGCGTCGCCGGCGCTGGCCGCACGTCTCGATCAAGCGCTGGTCCTCTGGCGCGCGCACCGCGCCCCGTGGGTGGCCGTGACCGGCGGACGGCGTCCGGGCGACGTGTACACCGAGGCGGGGGTGTCGGCCACCTACCTCGAGCGCCGCGGGGTGCCGGCGTCGCGGATCATCGTGGGTTCGGGCAGCGACACCTGGCAGAACGTGTCGTCCGTGGTCGGCGCCCTGCGGGCGCGGCACCTGCACACCGTGCTGACGGTCACGGATCCGTTCCACGAAGACCTGGCCATGGCGATCTGCTCGAGCCAGGGCCTCTCACCGAGTCCGTCACCGGTCCCGGCGTCGCCGACGGTCAAGAGTGCGCTGTGGCTCTACTACCTGCGTGAGACCGTCGCGGTCGGTGTGGGACGGATCGTCGGCTACGGTCGGCTCAGCTCGTGGACCAGCGGCTCGTCGTCGAGCGCGTCCGGACCGATACCGCGAGTCGCGCACTCGTCTGGCGGGTAGCGGGCGCGCTCGGGTAAGATGACCGAGCCCTTCGGGGGTGGTGTAATTGGCAACACAACTGGTTCTGGTCCAGTTATTCAGGGTTCGAGTCCTTGCCCCCGAGCGACGTGCGCGTCATGGCGCGTGCTTCATGGTCCCATCGTCTAGTGGCCTAGGACATCACCCTCTCAAGGTGGAGGCACGGGTTCGAATCCCGTTGGGACTGCCAGTCATACTACCTGGTTAATTGGTGTATTCCACTGTCGAGAGTACGACTATGGGATAACTCCCGTGACGTCGTTCGTACCTCATGGCCCCCCGTCGGCACGTTCTCAATGGTGGCGAGTGCGCCGCGTCATGACGCCCGGATAGTCGGTCGCATGACGCGTAGCACCACGATCCACCAAAGCCCTTCACCGTGCACCAGTTCGTTGAGCGCTGGTCCATCGTCCCCATGACCCACGGGCTTGTAGCGAACTGAGCACCGAGTGGGCGTGCTTAAGGCGGGACACGCCGCACCGCCTGTGCGCACGTCGGGCGTTCGCTTCGCCGTTCGCCGTCATCGCGTCGCGTGACGTGAGGACCCCTCAACCACACGAGGGGCCGGTGGCTCGGTCGGAGACCGGGTTGCTTCAGGCGATCGGGGGTGTCCACTTCACCGGAGCAGCCCTGATCGCGGAACTGTGGCAGCCCAGCGACAGTCTGCGTCACTTCGGTAAGAGGGAGACCCCCTACTGGCGTGAGTCCAGTTCGTTGGGCATCCCTGTCGACGGAGGATCCCTGGTCAGGAGTTGCGTCACGGGCGTCGCTCCGCGCGGGGCTCGCCGAGCGCGTTAGGTCGGTGGTCTGGCCTAGTCACTGCTCTTTGGTTGTGATCGCCACTCCACCAGCGCTGCCATGGCCTCGTCCCAGGTCATCGCGTCGACCGTATCGCGTGACAAGCCCGCCCCCGTCGTCAGGTCGTTGACAAGCCACGCGGGAACTTCCCTAGCGGGTGGTGCCTCCTCACTCCCCTGGATGAGTAGTTCAAACCTGGCCGTAATCTCCCGAAGGGCCTCTGTCCGCGGATTTTCCGGAAGTGCCGCCACGCGTGCGGACATTTCCTCGTACACTTCGTCGTCACTGCGTGCGCCGATTGCCCACACCTCGGCGACGTCAACGATCACGGATCCCGCGTCGTCGAAGGTGACTCGCCAGACAATTCTCCAGTCTCGGTCGCCCACAGTGAGTTTGCGCCACCCCCGCAGTTCCTTGTGCAAGGGTCGACCAGCTTGCGGATCACGTTCGAGGAGAAGGAGCTTCTTCAAGGCCCACCGCAACGCGCTCCGGTTGGACTTCTTCAGGGATTCGAGATCCTTGATCGCCGGATCCGTGAGACGCACCTCGACGCGCACCGCGTCGGGATGCCGACCGGACTGCCGCGTCGTGCGACGCGGCAGCGGAGCCTCGTCACCCCTCGGTCTTCGGGTGCTCACTCGAGGCCGGTGGCTAGATCCTCGGCCAGTTCGGCCTCAAGAGCCGCGCGATCGAACCCGAAGCGCTCGAACACGTCAGAGAGCGTGTGCCGCACCCCGTCGTCGGTCGCCGCGCGAGTCAACACGATGCCAAGGTCGCGGAGATCACGCTCGGCCTCCCTGAGTATCTCGAAGCGGTGCATCCCGATAACTGCTGCAACGGGCTCATGCCTGCGTTCGAGCACCACGACGCCGCCGATCTCGGCGTCGTGAACGAGGGACGACACGCCCTTGGCTGACGCGTCAGTGATCGAGAGGGCATAACTCACAGGAGCGGACATGGGTATAACTATACAGATTTCTACATAGATTGCACGCAGGCCAGCCGAGAGGAGTAGGACCCGCCCCACAGCACGATACGGGGCTCGCCACGAGAGACAGCCCACCCGTGACGGTCACTACGCCGAGATGGATACCCCAGCCAGTTCGTGTGTCGAGAAATTGTCCTCTACTATCTAATCCTTTCTAAGGATAGTGGAATTTCGCTCTGATGGGCAGTCGTGTCGCCGAGTATTTATCCCAGATATCTCTCGGTATAGAGACGTGAGTGGTAGCCCGTTGAGGGAGTCACATGGGATGATCGCGCGTACTGTCGGCGCTTACAGGCGTGAGTGGTTTCGCGAAAAGCCGTTAACTCTGCCAGTGACAGTAAAGGTGCGGATTAGCCGGACTCGCGGCGGTGACCGGCTCGCCGATGGTCCCGCGCTGCAGCGCCGTGGGAATCGCGGCTTCCATGGATCCGCGAGAAGACCCCGGGGACCCCCGTCGCCGCGGCGGCTACGAGAGGCGACGCGCGCTCGCCCAGTGGGACAGTTCGTAGCGATTCGAGAGTTGGAGCTTGCGCAGCACCGAGGAGACGTGGCTCTCCACCGTCCGCGGTGAGATACCGAGCTCCGCGGCGACGTGCTTGTACGCGTACCCGCGGGCGATGAGGCGTAGCACCTGACGTTCGCGAGCGGTCAACTGGTCCAGGTCCGGGTCGCTCGTGACTTCGTGAGCGGCGGAGCCGGGGCCGCCCGCGAACGCCTCGAGCACGAAGCCGGCCAGTCGTGGGGAAAAGACGGCGTCGCCGGCACGTATCCGCCAAATGGCGTCGATGAGATCGGACCCCGAGATGTTCTTGGTGACGTAGCCGCTGGCGCCGGCGCGCACGACGGCGATCACGTCCTCGGCGGCGTCCGAGACTGACAGGGCCAAGAACCGCACGTCGTCGCAGGTGGTCCGTACGTCGCGCAGGACACGCACTCCGCCGCCACCCGGGATGTGAACATCCAGTAGCACGACCTCGGGTCGGCGCTCGCCGATCATCTCCACGGCCGCGATCACCTCGTCGGCCTCGCCGACGATGTCAACGTCGTCGGCGATCTCCGCCTTGATGCCGGAGCGGATGAGTTCGTGATCGTCGACGAGGAAGACGCGGGGACGACTCACGTCGCCACCACCTCGCGGGAGAGGGTCAAAGCGACCTCGGTCCCCTCACCCGGCGTCGATCGCACCCGACTCGAGCCGCCGATCTGACTCAGGCGCTCGTGGATCGAGTGAGCGATGCCCTGACGATCCGACGCGACCGTGTCGGTGTCGAATCCGACGCCGGTGTCGCGAACGTAGACCGAGATGACGTGAGCCTCGACCTCACCGTAGAGGGAGATCTCATCGGCGGTCGACCACTTGGCCGCGTTGACGACGGCCTCGCGAGCGGCCGCGACGAGATCGCCGATTCGCTGGTCGCCCGGGCAGTCACCCACGACGACGAGTTCGACGCGGACGCCGTAGTCACGCTCGACGTCGTCCTGGAGCGCGCGGAGCTGGTCGGCGAACGAGCCGGTATCCGAGGTGACGACGCCAATGAGGTCCGGTGCGAAGAGCCAGGCCCGCAGCGCCCGCTCCTGGGCCCGCACGAGGCGGCGTACCTCGACGGCGTTGTCGGCCGAGCGCTCGACCAGGGTGAGCGTCTGCAGCACCGAGTCGTGGACGTGGGCCACCAGCGCGGCGCGCTCCTCGGCCCGGACGCGGTCTCGTCGCTCGCGCGACAGGTCGCGTACGTTCTGCAGCCACCAGGGCGCCAGCATGATCAGGACGCCGACGACGAGGACGAGGGCACCGATGATCGCGGGTACCGCACCGCCCCAGACGCCGCCGACTTGGCTGAGAATGTGCAGACCTACCACGATCAAGATGGTGGCGGGCGCCACGCGCCACGCGACGGCGCGCCAACCCCTCACCGACGCGACTCCGAGCACCGGGACGGTCTGGAGCACTCCCTCAAGGTGCGCGCGTTCGGCGGGCGAGGCTCCCCGCCAGATGGCGACCAGAGCGACGCCACTCAGCAGGAGGGACCACGCGTACGGGCTCAGTGCGTACAGGTTGAGCCGTGAGAGGGCGAGCAGGAGCACGAGGACGATGACCAGGCTCCACCCCACGAGCATGGACGCGTGGCGCTGGCTCTCGATGCGGCGGGCGATCGACGCCTCCTCACCGTCGCGGCGTAGTCCGATCCAGAGCACCACGTACGCGACGAGGCCCACGCCGAACACGAGGCTGGCGAGCGCGGCCAGCACACGAATGGTTCGCGATCGCACGCCCAGTCGACAGGCGAGCCCCGCGCACACGCCGCCGAGGACCGCGTCGGACACGTTGCGGCGCAGTGGATGTTGGGGTACCCCGGGCCGGGGGCATTGATAGTGCGTACTCGTCATTGGGGCACCGGTCCTCATCTCCCGTCTGTAGCATTGCACCTCGGCTCGATTCGCGCACTACGGGAAAACCCTTACTCGCGGGGCTCGTCTCAGGGATCACCCTGATGATGGTGGCGCAGGTCGCGCCGTAGCGTGAGGCCGTGACCGGTCCTGATCCCGCCCCCCCGAGCGACTCCTCGCCGACCTCGTCGGGTCCCGCCCCGCGAGGACTCCGACGCAGCGTGAACGGCAAGGTGGTCGCGGGGGTGGCGCGAGGACTGGGTACTCGATTTGATATCGACGCCAACATCGTGCGGGTCATCTTCGTGGTGCTGGCGTGCGTCTGGGGTCTGGGCGTGGCGATCTATCTCGCGATGTGGGTCTTCGTGCCGCGGGCCGAGGACGAGGAGGCGCCACTCGCGCGACGGTCCCGTCCGCCGACGTCGACCTCGCACCGGCTCTCCTCAGTGCTGGTGGTGGGCGTCATCGTCGCACTGGTCCTGTTCGCGCTGATCGCGACCCACGGACCGGGCCGCGCGGTCCCGAGTCTCGCGCTCGCGTGGCTCGCCTTCCTGGTCGCCTTGGCCGTCATTGCCTTGCGGACCTCGGCGCGACGACTCACCTTCCGTCGTGTCGTCGCGATCGCGCTTCTGGCGGGACTGAGCGTCCTCATCCTCGCCGTCGGTGCGCTCGTCGGCTTCCTCGACTCGACGGGGGTGTCTCTCGCCGGCGGCAACGGCGTCCACGTGTGGCAGCCCACGGCGCTGAGCGGCGTTCGCCACCACTACGACACCGAGTTCGGCGGCGCGACCATCGAACTCACGGCCGTGACCTTCCCCGCCTCGGGCTTCGTCGTCTACGGCTCCACCGCGGTGGGGACCCTTCGGGTGGTGGTGCCGAGTAATGCCGTGGTGAGTGTCACCACGCACGTGGGCATCGGAGTGGTCCGCTACGTCCAGGGCGCGGACGTGACGGGGGCCTTCGCGCCGTTCCCCGCGGTCGGCCCGAATGCTGTTCGACGTCGTGCACCGCACCTCGTGCTCGACGTGCGCGTGGGAATCGGTCGTCTCACCCTGACGCGAGCCCGGGCGTCGTCGTCGACGGTGACGACGCCCGGAGGACACCCATGAGTTTTCTCGAGATGCGGGCGATCGGCAAGATCTACGGCGCGGGTTCGAGCGAGGTTCACGCCCTCACCGACGTCGACCTGTCGGTCGAGAGAGGGGCCCTCGTGGCGGTCATGGGACCCAGCGGGTCGGGCAAGTCCACACTGCTCTCGATCGCGGGAAGTCTCGAGGAGCCGACGAGCGGCGAGGTGGTCATCGACGGAGCCTCGTTGTCGGCGATGTCGCGCAATGACAAGGCCCGGCTGCGTCGGCGCACGGTGGGCTACGTGTTTCAGGATTTCAATCTGCTCGCCGGGCTCACCGCCGTCGAGAACGTCACGCTGCCGCTCGAACTCGACGGCGTCACGGCGAGGACGGCGCGCCGCGCGGGGATGACAGCCCTGGAGGAGCTCGGGCTGGCCGATCGAGGGAACCGCTTCCCCGACGAACTCTCGGGCGGTGAGCGTCAGCGGGTCGCTATCGCGCGGGCCGTGGTCGGCAATCGCCAACTGCTGCTCGCCGACGAGCCGTCGGGCGCGCTCGACTCGGCGAACGGCACGGTGGTCATGGAAATGATCCTGGCCGCCTGTCGCCGGGGGGTGGCCGCCGTCGTCGTCACGCACGACGCGACGTTGGCCTCCTGGGCTGATCGAGTGGTGGTCGTACGCGACGGCCGCGTCGTGGACCAGTCCGCGACACTGACCGGTTCGCCGTCCTCATCCGCACCGAGTTCGCCGCCCCTCGAGCGATGACGCCGACGCCCGCGCTCGTGCACGAACGACCGTCGGGCGCCCGGCTGCCCGTGCGACGGGCGATGGTGCGCTGGGCGTGGCGTCTGCTGCGGCGCGAGTGGCGTCAGCAGGTGCTCGTGCTGGCGCTCATCGCGGTGGCCGTCGCGGTGACGACCGTCGGCGTCGGGGTCGCCGTCAATACGCCACTCTCGCCCTACGTGGGCTTCGGCACCGCGACAGATCTCGCCACGTTCTCGGGCGTCAGCCCGTCTGAGACGGCGGCGGTGGTGACGTGGCGTCAGCACTACGGCTCCGTGCAGGTGATCGAGAACGAGACGATGACGATCCCCGGGTCGATCACCACCTTCGACCTGCGTGCCCAGAATCCCCGTGGTCCCTACGGTCAGCCACTGCTGTCGCTGGTATCGGGGCATTTTCCGACTCGCGCCGGCGAAGTGGCTCTGACGTCGGGTGTCGCGACGTCGCTCAACCTCACGCGGGGTGATGTCTGGCACCAGGGGGACATCGCTCGCCGCGTCGTGGGCATCGTCGAGAACCCCCTCGATCTGCTCGAACAGTTCGCGCTGGTCGTTCCCGGTCAGGTTCCACACCCGAACGACGTCACAGTTCTCTTTGACGCCCCCGGCGTCGCCCCCCACACACTCGGCCCCCACGTGCTGACTCCGGCGATGGTGGCCCGGAGCAACCCACTGAACCCCGAGACGATCTCCCTGGCCCTGGCGACTCTCGCCATGCTCCTGATCGCCCTCGTGGCGGTGGCCGGCTTTACGGTGATGGCGCAGCGGCACCTGCGTCAGATCGGGATGCTGGGAGCTATCGGCGCCACCGACCGGGACATCGCGATGGTGGTACGGGCCAACGGCGTCCTGACCGGCGTCGTGGGCGCGTTGGTGGGCGTCGTCGTGGGCCTGGCGGCCTGGTTGGCGTACCGGCCTCGTCTGGAGGCGAGCGCCCATCACGTGGTGGGCGTGTTGGCGCTGCCGTGGGTCGTCATCGTCGCGGCCGTCGCGCTCGCCGTCGTCGCGGCTTACGTCGCCGCCACGAAGCCCGCGAGGGCGGTGACGCGGATCTCGATCGTCGCCGCGCTGTCGGGTCGTCCGGCCCCACCCCCGCCGATGCGTCGCACGGTGGTTCCCGGTGTGGTCGTCGCGGTCGTGGCGTTCTTCCTCCTCGGCGCCGCCGGAGCGAGCGGTGGCAAGGGTGGGGGAGTCCTCGAGTTGGTCCTCGGCTTCGTCGCCCTGACGGTGGCCGTGGTCCTGTCGGCTCCGTTCTTCCTGGTGGCGCTCAGTCGTCTGACTCGGCGGGCCCCCCTCGCCGTGCGGATGGCGACGCGCGATCTGGAGCGCTTCCGCGCGCGCTCCGGTGCGGCGCTGGGCGCGATCAGTATCGGTGTGCTCATCGCCGTGACGGTCATGGTGGCGTCGGCCGCACGATTCGGGAACGCCCTCGACTGGGCCGGGCCCAACCTTTCGCCCACGCAACTGATCCTCTACACGCCCGGCCCCTACGGACCAGGTCCCGGCAACGCGAGCGCGCCGCTGCCGACGTTTAATCTCGCGACGATGCACGCCGCCGCGCAGTCGATCGCCCACGCCCTCGGATCGCACACGATCATCACGCTCGAGACCACCAGCGCCACCCTGCAGCACGCGGGGCCTGGGCGCAACTACTCGGGCCCCCTCTACGTCGCGACGCCGCAACTCCTGAGGGCGTTCGGTATCGCGGCGTCGTCGTTGAGTCCCACGGCCGACGTCTTGTCGATGCGCCCCGGGTTCTCCTCGCTCACCTCGATGCAGTTGGTGTACGGCGACTACTTCGGCCGGGGCCCCACCGGTGGACATCCGTTCGCGTGTCCCGCGAGCGACTGTCTCGCCAACCCGGCGATACAGGAAGTGAGCGGACTCCCGTCGGGCACGTCGGCTCCGAACACCGTGATCACGCAGTACGCGGTTCACCGCCTGGCTCTCACGCCACTGGTGTCCGGGTGGCTGGTCCAGTCCGCTCGGACTCTGAGCGCGCTGCAGATCACGGACGCTCGAGCCACCGCGGCGGCGGCGGGTATGACGGTCGAGACCAAATCGAGCATTCCGACCTCGGCCTCGATCATTGATTGGGCGACGGTGGTGGGAATCCTGCTCGCGCTGGGCATCCTCGCCATGTCGATTGGACTCATTCGAAGTGAGGCGGTGCGCGACGTCCGTATCCTCACCGCGACGGGGGCCAGCAGCACGACGCGCCGGAATGTCACCGCCGTGACCGCGGGTGCGCTGGCTCTCATCGGGGCCGTCGTCGGGACCGCGGCCGGTTATGTCGCCGTGATTGCCTTCAGCCGGACGAACAGTCTCGACGGGCTCTCCTCGCTCTCCAGCGTCCCCGTCGCCAACCTGGTGGTCATCCTGGTCGCGATGCCGGTCGGTGCCGCGGCCGGAGGGTGGCTGCTCGCCGGGCGTGAGCCCGCGCCCTTCGCTCACCAGCCTCTCGAGTGACCCGTGCCGTCGACGCGGTCACCGGCGCGGCGACGTGAGCGTGGTGTGAGGCGGTCGAGGCGGCGGCGAGTGACCACACCGGTCGTGGACTGTCGTCCGCGGGGCGGTGCGTCCAGGGTGTTGATCGAACGCGGAGCTGCTCTCTGGCTTCGCCGCCGCTTGCCTTTTGTATCACTATGTGATACACCTAGGATACGTTAATCGACGATTGACGATTACTATCGGAGTGAGGATATGCGCAGGGATGAGACTCCGCCCGCACGTCGCGACGAGGTCGTGGTGGCGGTACGCGAACCGAGCGAGACCTCGCCGGAGTCACCCGTTGGCGCGGTGGAACGGCCGATCGCCAGTGACGCCACCCCACCACGCGCCTCACGACTGGTCATTGCGCTGATCGTTATTGCGACGGCTCAGTTGATGGTGACACTCGATCGCACCATCGTGAACATCGCGCTGCCGTCGATTCAACGATCGATGAACTTTTCGGTCACCGGACTGTCGTGGGTGATCAATGCGTACGTGTTGGCTTTCGGTGGTCTATTGCTCTTGGGTGGACGGGCTGGTGACTTGTTTGGTCGCCGTCGCGTACTGATCATCGGCATTGCACTGTTCACCCTGGCGTCGTTCGTGGGTGGTGTCGCGACGGATCAGGTGTGGCTGATCAGCGCTCGTGCCGTGCAGGGTCTGGGCGCGGCGATCGCCGCCCCTACGGCGCTGTCGCTGATCGTCACGACGTTCCCCGAAGGACCCCGGCGCCACCGCGCGATGGCGGTCTACGCGGGAATGTCGGGAGCCGGAGGCGCATTGGGACTTCTCTTCGGCGGTGTCCTGACTGACCTCGCGTCGTGGCGCTGGGTGTTTCTCGTGAACGTGCCCATTGGCCTAGCCCTGCTGATCCTCGCGCCGATCTCCCTACCCGCGGGCGATCGTCGCCGGCGCCGCCTCGACGTTCTCGGAGCGCTCGTGGTCACGGCCAGTATGACGGCGTTGGTCTACGGACTCGAGCAGGCCCCCAGCGCGGGCTGGTTGAGTAGTACCACCCTCTGGTGGCTCGCCAGTGCGGTGGTGCTACTGACGGTGTTCGTGGGGGTGGAACGTCGCACGCGCGAGCCGTTGGTGCCCCTCGAGTTCCTGCGTCATCGCGGCCGGGCGGCGGGATACGTCATGATGCTGACCCTGGGCGGGGCGATGCTCTCGATACTGTACTTTCTCACTCAGTTTCTCCAGAACGTCCTGCACTACAGCCCCCTCGAGGCGGGTGTCGCCTATCTTCCGGTTCCGGTCGTCGTGGGGACGATGGGGTGGTTGGTCTCGCGGGTCGTCGGACGTACCGGGGTGCGCCCCTTCCTGATGGTGGGTCCACTCGCCGTGGTCGCGGGGATGTTGTGGGCGTCCACCCTGGGTTCACACGCCTCGTACCTCCAGGTGTTTGGCGCACTGATGCTGGTCGGGCTGGGCCAGGGATGCTCCTTCGTACCGCTGACGTTGAACGCCGTGGCGTCGGTGGGAGACTCGCGCGCGGGACTGGCGTCGGGGCTCCTCAACACCAGCCAGCAGCTGGGCGCGTCGGTAGCTCTCGCCGCCATCGTCAGCGTGTCCGCGACGGCCACGCAGCACTATCTGAGCAGTCACGTACGCGCCGCGAGCGTACCGAGCGAGGCGCAGCGTTTGGCCGCCAGTCTGCACGGCTTTCACGTCTCGATGTACGGAGGCGCCATCGCGAGTGGCGTGGCCTTCCTCGCGGCTCTCGCCCTCCCGCGCGTGGCGACCGTGCACGTGAACACCGAGCTGATTGAGGCGATTGATGAGGCGCTCTAGTCGTCCGGGGCCCGTGAGGGCGGTGACGTGAAGCGAGAGGAGAGACGGTGACACGCACGACTCATTCACTGCGCGCGTCACGCGCGCGACAGGAGCACGTGATGCTGGAGTTGAATCGCCTGTTGTCGACGATCATGATCGTGGCGGTCGTGATCATGGTCCCCTGGACGATCTTCTTGGCGGTGACACTTCCTACGCACTTTCGCGCCCATGACTGGAGCGTGGCGTGGGTCGGCTTCGATTCGGTGTTGATGGCGGTGCTGTTGGCGACGGCGTGGGCCGCGTGGTATCGACGTCAGATTCTCGCGATGATGTCCGTCGTCGCCGCGACGATGTTGCTCTGTGATGCCTGGTTCGACATCACTACGTCCTTTGGCACGAGCGGTGAGCCGCTGACCATCGTGACGGCGCTGATCGGTAATATCCCCCTCGCCGTGTTCTTCTTCTGGCTCGCGCGACGGATCATGGTGCGCACCGCCGTCGTCATGGCGCACGCTCTGAACAGTACCGAGACGCCGCACCGCGCGCTCGACGTCACCTTCCCCTTTGCCACGACGTGGGAGGAGTCGTTCCCGACACGTCGACACGACGCCACGATCAGCGAGGCGTCCCCGTCGAGCGAGGCGTCGTGACGACGGGGAGAGCCCGCGGTGGCCCCGCAGCGTCGCCGCGACGAGGGTCGTTGACGCGAGGCGGGTCTTCGTCGTCGGCCGAGGCGTCGTCACCGTCGCGGGGGCGCTCGGCCCCGCGAGCCATCGCCGATACGATGGTGAGCGTGAGCACCGAACCGGTGAGCGATGAGTGCGTCTGCGTGGACTCGCACTCCGTGGCTGTCGCGTCACCCATCAGTGAGGACCAGTTCGCGGCCATGGCTAAGGCGCTGGGTCATCCGATGAGAATTCGGATACTGCGACTACTGGCCGAGCGCCAGTCGTGTATCACCGGTGACGTCGTGGCCGAGTTGCCCCTCGCTCAATCGACGGTCTCGGAGCATCTGCGAATTCTGCGTGACGCCGGCTTGATCCAGGGTGAGATCGAGGGGCCACGCACGTCGTACTGCCTCAACACCAGTGGGCTCGCCGCCCTCAGGGCGGCGATGGCCTCGCTGTGACGCGTCGGGTCGGTGACGCGTCGGGTCGGTGACGCGTCCTGGCGGTGTCGCGTCCCACCGTCAGTGAGACAGTGACGGCAATGTCCGCCATGTATCGTTGATCGTCGAAATACGATATGATGAGGAGGAAGTCGCCCGAGTGGTGCGGCGGAGAGGACATCATGGCCAAGACCGTTATTTTCATCTTTCACGGGGACGACGCCTCGCTCAATGCGGGATCGCACGTCGCCGAGCGGGTGCGCCAGATCGCCGACGACGTGGACGTCGAGTTGGAGGTGTACTGCTTTGGTCCGGCTCAGGCGGCGATCACCTCGGCGGTCGACGACGAGGTTCACGTTGAGTACCGTGCCCAGATCGACGCGCTGGCGGCGGCGGGAGTTCGTGTCAGCGCGTGTCTCAACGCCGCGGTGGCCGACGGTACCGAGAACGAGTTGCGTAACCGGGGCATTCTCCTCGAGTACGCCCGTGACGCCTTCGCTCGTTACGGGCTCGAGGGCGCCGCGGTGATCAGTTTCTAATGGGACCGTCTACCCAGGAGTTCGAGCCGTCACGTGACGGCGAGGCGTGGTACGTCCCCGCGTGGCTCGAAGCCGCCCGACCCGTGCTGGAGTTCGACGTGTGCGACGCGCGCTCGGCGCAGGGGCGCCTCGAGCCACGCACGAAGCGAGTGACACTCGATGATCTGGTGCTGTTTCACGGTCACGTCTGCGACGGGCTGTTGAGGGGGGCCTACGCGATGCGCGCCCTCGGGGACGTGGCGTTCGAGGGACGCCCCTTCGACCGCACCGATCTGCTGGTGGTGTCCAAGAACAGCCCGTGCCTCGGTGACGTCGCGGCGTACCTCACCGGGGGTCGTGGTCGCTTCGGGACCCTTCGCCTGGACAACGACCTCGGGGTGGGCTACGTGGTGCGTGAGTTGTCGACCGGGCGCACCTGGGAGGTCCGCGAGGAGCCGGGCTTCTTTCCCTCCCTCATCAGTGAGTGGGAAGCGGCGCTGCTCGACGACTCATCGGGCGCCCCCGTCACGTCGAGCGAGAAGGCTGAACTGGTCGCCGTGAACGAAGCACGTCAGTGGTCGTGGATGCGCGAGGTCCTCCTGGCCTCGCGTCCCGGCGATCACTACGTCGTGCGATCACTCGACGCGGCGGAGATCCCCGAGCCGCTCTACGAGGCGCGTCGCACCGACGTCGTCAATCGGGAGGTGCGTGCACCGCGAGAGTACGCGACGCCCTACGAACCGTTGCTCGGTGGTGCGACGCCGCGGCTCGGCCGCGTTGAGGGGTCGACGTGGGAGGACCGCTACGACCGGGGACCCACGGGACCCCGCGTCGGGTAGGTCGCGGCGTAGGATCGGTTATCGTCGTTAAACGATATTGTGAGAGAAAGTCGGAGCGACGTTCGCTCAGAGGTGAAGGGACAAAGTTATGAGTACGATTCAGGTGTTCGATCCGGCGATGTGCTGCAGTACCGGGGTGTGCGGTCCCAGCCCGGACGCGGATCTCGCCCGTTTCGCGACCGATCTCGACTGGATCGGCTCGCGTGGCGTCGCGGTGACGCGCTTCACGCTCAGCCAGGAACCGGGCCGATTCGCTGAGCACGCGGCGGTGCGATCGCTGCTCGAGACGGGCGGTGAAGGCGCTCTCCCGATCGTCATCGTCGACGATGAGGTTCGAGCGTCGGGCCGCTACCCCCAGCGAGAGGAGCTCGCCGGGTGGGCCAACGTCGATGACCAGCCGCTGGTCGTCACCGACGAGATCGTGCGGGAGCTGGCGGCCGTGGGGGCGGCGGTGGCATCCAATTGTGAGCCGTGCCTGGAGTACCACGTGGCGCAGGCTCGTCGCGCGGGTATCGACTCGGCGCAACTGGTCGAGGCGGTGAGGGCCGCGCAGGCGGTGAAGGACACCTCCGCACGAGCGATGCTGGAGAGGGCGAGCCGCGTGCTCGCGGTGGAGACGTCGGCGTTCTTCCGCTCACCCGAGTCGTTGGCGCCCGAGTCGGTGGACGAGTCGTGCGGCGAGGGATGCGACTGCGCCAGCCCGTCGGTGACCCAGTCGGTGACTCTCGCGGCGCGCTCGTCGGAGTGCTGCTGACGTGACGAACGTACTCGAAGGGTTGCTCGACGCGTCCACGCGGTACCTGTTCTTTACCGGTAAGGGCGGCGTGGGCAAGACGTCGCTCTCGACGGCGGTGGCGGTCGCGCTGGCGGATCGTGGCCGACGCGTGCTGGTGGTGAGTACCGATCCTGCGTCCAATCTCAGTGAGGTGCTCGGCACCACGCTGTCCGGTGAGGCGCGAGCGATCGAGGGGGTCGACAATCTGTGGGCTCTCGACATCGATCCTCCCGCGGCCGCCCAGGCGTACCGCGATCGCGTCGTGGGCCCCTACCGGGGCGTTCTGCCCGACGACGTGGTGCGCAGCATCGACGAGCAACTGTCGGGTGCCTGCACGGTCGAGATCGCGGCGTTCGACGAGTTCACCGGTCTCCTCGCGGACCCCGGAGACTACGACCACATCGTGTTCGACACGGCGCCGACGGGGCACACGCTGCGGCTCCTCGCCCTACCCGGGGCGTGGACGAACTACCTCGACACCAACACCGCCGGGGTGACCTGCGTGGGTCCCCTGTCGGGACTGACGAACCAGCGCGCGCGCTACGGCGAGGCGTTGGCGGCGCTGGCCGATCCCGCTCGCTCGACCGTCGTCCTGGTGACGCGTCCGGACGAGGCGGCGCTGTCCGAAGCCGCCCGCGCCAGTCGTGAACTGGCGTCGGTGGGTCTGAGCGCACAACGCCTGATCATCAACGGTGTCCTCGAGTCGCGCAGCGACGACCGATGGGCCCAGCAATTCGTGGCACGTCAACGCAGCGTGCTCTGGTCTCTGCCGGACGCTCTGCGCGTGCTCGTCACCGATCGGGTACCTCTCGTGGCTCGTCCTCCCGTGGGAGTGGCGGGCGTGAGGGAGCTGCTGAGCGTGCGCGACGACGTGGTCGACGTTGGTCCCACCGAGGACGTCACGGTGGACGGTGCGTCGCTCGGCGATCTGGTGGAGTCGTTCGCCAACCGCGGCCGTGGCCTGATCATGACGGTGGGCAAGGGCGGGGTGGGTAAGACCACCGTGGCCGCCGCCCTCGCCTGCGCGCTCGCGGATCGCGGCTTGCCGGTCGTGCTGTCGACGACGGACCCCGCGGCCCACCTGCTCGCGGTGTTAGGGGACGGTCGTCGCCCCGACTCACTGCGAGTCGAGCGCATCGATCCGTCAGTGGTGACCGACGCCTACCGTGACGGGGTGATGGCGAGTACGGGTGCCACGCTCGACGAGGCGGGTCGCACCCTGCTCGCGGAGGATCTCCGTTCACCGTGCACCGAGGAGATCGCGGTGTTTCGTGAGTTCGCGGCGACCGTGGCGCGCGCTCGTGAGGGATTCGTGGTGCTCGATACGGCGCCCAGTGGCCACACGCTACTGCTGCTCGACGCGGCGCGGGGGTACGAGCGAGAGGTCGCTCGTCGCTCCGGTGACGACGTCGACGAGGATGTCACGAGCCTCCTTGGTCGCCTGAGCGACCCCGACTTCACCGCACTCGTCGTGGTCACGCTGCCCGAAGCGACGCCGTTCCACGAGGCCGAGGCGCTTCAGGCCGACCTCGCGCGCGCCGGCGTGACACCCGCGGCGTGGGTCGTCAACCAGAGCTTCGCCCGGGTGCCGAGCACGGATCCGACCCTACGGGCTCTGGCGTCGCACGAGGTTCCGTGGATAGACGCCGCGCGCACGGCTTCGGCGGGGCCGGTGGTCGTGATCGAGTGGTTGGCGGAGCCCCCCGTGGGCCTTCGCGCCCTTCGCGCCCTCGCGACGGTGGACGTCGCGGTGGGCGCGGGCGAGGCGAGGTAGCCAATGGCCGCGTCCCCCTCCACCGCGAGCCTGGTGCGCGCACCGGTAGGCGCGCGCCTCTCGGTGCTCGACCGCTACCTTCCGGTGTGGATTGGTGTGGCGATGGTGACGGGCATCGTGCTGGGCCGTGGGGTGCCGGGCCTGAACCGAGCGCTCGACCGCGTGCAGGTGGTGGGAACGAGTTTGCCGATCGCGATCGGTCTGCTCATCATGATGTACCCGGTGCTGGCCAAGGTCCGCTACGGCGAGATGAGCCGCGTGGCGAGTGATCGCCGCCTGCTCGTGTCGTCACTCGTCTTGAACTGGATCGTCGGTCCGGCGGTCATGTTCGCCCTCGCGTGGATCTTCCTGGGCGATCTGCCCGCCTACCGCACCGGTCTGATCCTCGTGGGACTGGCCCGGTGCATCGCGATGGTTCTGATCTGGAACGACCTGGCCTGCGGTGACGGTACGGCCGCCGCGATGCTCGTGGCGATCAACTCGCTCTTCCAGATCGTGGCGTACGCGGGGCTGGGCTACTTCTACCTCGAAGTGCTCCCACGATGGCTGGGCCTGTCCACGTCGACCGTCAACGTCTCGGTGTGGGCGATCGCGCGCAGCGTGTTGATCTTTCTGGGTATCCCCCTCGCGCTGGGCTACCTGACCCGACTGATCGGCGAGCGCCGCCGCGGGCGTGAGTGGTACGAAGGCGCGTTCCTGCCCCGCGTGGGCCCCTTCGCCCTCTACGGCCTCCTCTTTACGATCGTGCTGCTCTTCGCGCTGCAGGGCAACGCGATCACTCATCAGCCGTGGGACGTCGCGCGGATCGCGCTGCCGCTGCTGTGCTACTTCGCGGTGATGTGGACAAGTTCGTTCGCGTGGGGCACGTGGCTGCTGCACCTGCCCTACGAGCGCACCGCCACCCTCGCCTTCACCGCGGCGGGCAACAACTTCGAGTTGGCCATTGCCGTGGCCATTGGTACCTTCGGAGTGACCTCGGGACAGGCGCTCGCCGGCGTGGTGGGCCCGTTGATCGAGGTCCCCGCCCTGGTCGGTTTGGTGTACGTCGCGCTCTGGGCGCGACGTCGTTTCTACCCCAGTGAGGAGGGCAACCAGTGAGTGCAGAGCGAGGTTCGACGACGGACCAGGGTGCCCGTGCCGTGGCGGACGGCGCGAGTCGTCGTCCGGTGGTGCTCTACGCGTGCGTTCACAATTCCGGTCGCTCGGTGGCCGCGAAGGTGCTCACCGAGCACTACGCCCGGGGTCGGGTCGACGTGCGCTCGGCGGGCTCGGAGCCGTCGGGCACCGTGAACGGCGAGGTCGCGGCGGCCCTGGCGCGACGGGGCCTCTCGACCGACGCGGAGGTGCCGACGTTGTTGGTTGGTGACCTCGTGGCGCAAGCGGACGTCGTGGTGACGATGGGCTGTGGCGAGACGTGCCCAGTGTTTCCCGGTCGTCGCTACCTCGACTGGGCGGTCGACGATCCGGCGGGACAGTCTCTCGAGGTGGTCGAGCGCATTGTCGACGAGATCGATCGGCGTGTTCGCGGGCTGCTCGACGAGCTGGGCGTCGCGGTGGTCGACGAGTCGTAGGTGGTGAACTCGACCTCGTGCGAGGTCACGGGGTGAGACGTCGGTACGTTGTCGAGATAGCCCTGTTCCGCCGACCTACGATGAGGACGCTCTCGCGGTGGTGGACTCGGCGCGCGAGATGGCAGAGGCGACGTCCGACGACAATACCTGAGCGACCGTACGAGAGAGATCGTGGCGAGGAGCGTCGGGGGCATGTCGCGTCGACCTTTGTTCTGGTGTAGACTAGAAGATTAAAGGAGAGGGGACGACGTGGAGCAGGACGAGTTGCAGCAGGAGGCGCGCGCCCTCGGTGACCCGACCCGTTACGGCCTGTTCCGCTACATCGCCGAGGCGTCGGAGCCGGTGGGCGTGGCGGAGTTGACTGATTTTGTCCACCTGAACCACAACGCCGTGCGACAGCACCTCGCGGTGCTGAAGGACACCGGTTTGGTGGTCGAGGAGGTCGAGACGCGCACTCGACCGGGTCGACCGCGTCTGCTCTACCAGCTCTCTCCCGAGGCGGCGGGACGGTGGGGTACTCCGGGTGCGTACGCGTGGCTGGCGGGTCTACTCTCCGACGCGGTACGTCGACACCTCGAGCCTCGCCAGGTGGGACGTCAGGATGGACACCGACGCGGTGCCCAGGTGGCGGGTAGCGGTGACGCCGTCGAGCTCGTGGAGGAAGAGATCCAGCGATGGGGGTTCCGACCGACGAGAGTGGAGCGCGGCCGACGGATCGAGTTCGTGTTGGGGCGTTGCCCGTTCGCGGACGTGGCGAGCGCGGACCCCGACACGGTCTGCCAGTTGCACCTGGGGCTGGCGGAGGGGCTGGTCGAGGGCATCGGCGGTCTCGAGGTCGAACGGCTCGTGATCAAGAATCCTCACCGGGGCGGCTGTCGACTGACCCTTCGGCGTCGGGCGGAAGTGGTCGATGCCCCTTCGTGAACGGCGGCGCGACGCCGCCACCGTCGCGCGTGGTCGTGGGGACGCTGCGGTGCCGCCGAGTACGCCCGTGGCCCGCGGTGGGTGAGATGAGGCTGCGTACGCCGCTGACGGAGCGTCTCGGTGTGATGTTCCCGATCGTCGGAGCTCCGATGGCCGGCGTTGCTCACGGTAACCTGGCGCGAGCGGTAACCGAGGGTGGTGGCCTCGGCATGATCGGAGTCGGGAGCGCGGACCCCGCCGACCTCATCGTTCGAGAGGCGGCGGTCGCCAGCGACGCGGGCCGGCTTCCCTTCGGAGTCGGCCTTATGGCGTGGGCGCTTCCGGACCACCCCGAACAACTCGACGCGACTATCGCGGCCCAGCCGACGCTGGTGTCGATCTCCTTTGGCTCACCTGCTCCCTACGTCGGGGCCGTGCACGCGGCCGGCATTTTGGTGGCGTCTCAGGTGCAGGACGCGGCGGGGGCGATCGCGGCCGTCGAGGCGGGCGTCGATATCGTCGTGGCCCAAGGGACCGAGGCCGGTGGCCACACCGGGACGGTGGGAACGTTGCCGCTTCTTCAGATGGTTCTCGAGGAGGTTGACGTGCCGGTCCTCGTCGCCGGGGGGATCGCGACTCCTCGTGGTCTGGCCGCGGCGCTCGTCGCGGGAGCGGCAGGCGCGTGGGTGGGCACCTGTCTCCTGGCATGTCCGGAGGCGGCGAACACACCCCAGGCTCGGGCCACGATACTGGCGTCACGCGAGACCGATACGACACTGACTCGGGTGTTCGACGTCGCCCAGGGAATCGCCTGGCCCGAGGGATTCGCGGGCCGCGCCTTACGCAACGCGTTCACGAACGACTGGGACGGCCGTGAGGTGGAGTTGGCCCATGACCCCGAGCAGGGGCGCCGGCTCGCCGACGCCCGCCGGGCCCACGATTACCGCACGGCCTACGTCTACGCCGGCCAGGCCGTGGGTCTCGTGCAGGAGTCCCTTCCGGCGGCTCAGGTGGTGCGCCGTCTGGGCGAGGGTGCCGCGTCGTGGATGGATGAAAGGTTCGCGGAGTTACGAGGCGACGAGTGATGACGTCGTCGTCGGCATGGTTCTCATCGAGTTAATTCCTCGCGCGAGCGTCGGCGAGTCGCGTGACGAGACAAACCCCCGCACGCCACCTCGGGTCCTTGGCGAGCCCCTCGCGTCGTGACGACGGGGCGATGAGAGTTCGCCGCCGTCGAATCACGTGACCGACAGTGCGCGGACCAACGTCACATCACGTGATAGCCGACGGCGGTAACGATCACGACACCCACACCGAGGGCGAGTTCGCGGAGTCCTACGGTGCGTGGTGGGCGATCGACTGTTCCCGTGAGGCGTTGGAACACGATGGTGGCTAGTACGCCGAGGCTCCCGGGAAGGAGAGGCGCGCTCACGACCGCGGCCGCCGTCGCTCCCGCGAGTGCCAAGACGTCGGCTCCGTGCTTGGTGGCGCGCGACGTGGCTCGACCGTGCCGTCGGGCCAGGACGGTTCGAACGTGCACCAGGGCCGAGGTGGCGCGGGAGGCCAGGATGAGCCACGCGCCGATGGCGAGTCTCATCCCGCCGCCGCTCGCGAGGATAATCATCGCGGCGGCGGCCCCGGCCCCCACGGAGCCAGCCCACTCGGGAAGTAGTCGTCGTCCCCGCGAGCGAGCCTCGAAAAGGAACGCCAGCGCCACGAAGGGAGTCGCAATAATCGCCGGGAACCAGAAGGCCGCCCGAGCGAGCCACGACGCCGCCACGACGAGTACGACTACCACCGTTGCCTCGAGACCGGCCAGCGCGATTGCCACGTTCGTACGGTGCAGTCGTCGACGTCGGTAGACGTCGACCAGGACGATCCGTAGCGGGGTACGCAGCAAGAAGGCCACGGGTGCGGCGAGGACCAACAGTACGGCCGCGGCACTCGGGCGTAGGAGGAGGCCGAGGATGGCGGGCTCGAGGACCAAGGACCACCCACCGTGCTCTCGGGGCAGCCCTACCTTGCGTAGAAGGTCTGGCTCGCGTGACGTGGCGGACGAGCCGTCCTCGTTTGCGTCGGCGGACATCGCGCCACCGGAACGTCGACGCTGGTTCGCGTGGGCGCTGGTCACCACGACACTATATCTAGTGTATGCAAGAAATACAAATGGCCTACCTGACCCAGAAAGTCTTCGCGGTACGGTAATTGTCGTGGGCGTTGCCGTGGTTGAGTACTGCTCACGATACCCTCTGAGCCGTGTGCGTGAGTCTCCTGGTGCGGCGTTCGAGGGTGCTCAGATTCGGATGCTCGCACGCTTTATGGCGGATAGTTACGATGACTACTCGCGAGCGGTCCGTCGCGGACCGGTGCTCTTGAGCACCGAGGAGGCTGAGTGTCGAAGGCGCCCTCGCGTGACGTCGTGGTCTCTATGCCATCGTGAGTGGTGAGGCGGAACGTGCGCGTGATCGTTGCGAGCCTGGTGATGGTCGGTCGGCCACTGGACGGATTAGTGACGTCGTTGACGTGGCTGTCCGTGTCGGTCTCGACGGGTGCTCGGGTGGAGTCGACGAGGCCACGAGCCGACGAGAGACGTCGAGACAGCCGCCCCTGTCTCGCGAACGTCCGCTTCCTGCTCCGTCATCTCGTCGGGGCTGACTCGTTGATCGAGCACGGAACGGTCCACGCGCGCCGACAAGTCGGTCGGAGCGAACCAGTCGCCTTCACGCCGGCAACGACTCCGTGACCGGCGGTGCGGCGCTACGCGTGGGGGCAGTCAGGGGGCAGCGTGGGAGATCGAGTCGCATCGGTGTGAAGGAATTCCAGAGATCACCACACTCATCCTCGTGTCGGATGCAAACGGACGAGGTGCCGGCAATCGTGTCGCCATGGTTCTCATCAATGTGCTCGTGGACCTGGGGCGGCGGACTGAGGAGAGTCGCGGTCATGGGCAGGGACGCGAGCGACTGGATCACGCACCTTCCCGAGGTGATGAGGCGTGAGGAGCCGACGTGGCTTGGCGGATAGGACGTCGTACTCTGTGACGTCGTCCGTGCGGCGGGCGAACGCTCTGACTCGTCCGCGCGCACCGTCGTAAAGCTCACTGTTGCGTGGAGCACGAAGCCTCCATCGCGACGGCGTCAGCCGGTCCATCTTCTGAGCGTTTTCCCGCCGGAATCAGGGGCGGCAGCATCAATGAAGTCCCGATGCTCGGGAGTGGATTTTCTAGCGACTACTAGTATGCGACGAGGAGTAGTGCTGATTCAGTGGGTCCTCGCGGTGCCGTGGCTGTGCGCTCGTGGTGACGCTCATCGGTAGTGAAGGAGGGGGCTTCGATGGAACTGATAGAGGGGGAGCAGTTAGGCGGAGGGGAACCGGCGTGCTGGGCACACCTCGTCTGTCCCGAGTGCGGTGCGATCGAGACCGAGGGGCACCTGGCCGATTGTCGCCTCACACATCCTGTTGTCCGTGTGGACGATGATCGGGAAGAAGACTGACAGCAGCCCGCGTTGACCTCAGTTGGTCGGCGAAGTGGTGAGCTGCACGAGGTCGACGTGGGGGTCGGCGAGAAGGGCCGGGTCGATCGATCGGTCGGACCAGAGCAGCGTCTCTATGGCGTCTCCCACGTCCCAGACGTTGGCATTCATTGCGGCCACTACCCGGCCGTGGTGGAGCCAGAAGGAGAGGAATGCTCCGTTAGCGGGATCGCCACGCAGGACCACCTGGTCGAAGTCGGGGGCCCAGCCGCGGTACTCCATGCCGAGGTCGTACTGGTCGGAGAAAAAGTACGGAGTCCGGTCGTAGACGACGTGGTGGCCGAGCATGGACCGCGCCGCGGCAGGACCCTGGTTGAGAGCGGCCGACCAGTGTTCGAGGCGGATTCGCTGACCGTAGCGGGGATGAAAGGCGTTGGCGACGTCACCCGCCGCGAAGATCCCTGGTGCGCTAGTGGCGAGGTGTTCGTTGACCACGATACCGTTGTCGACGGCCAGGCTGGCCTCCTTGGCGAGTTCAACCCTCGGAACTACTCCGATACCGACGACGACGACGGTGGCGGCTAACACGGTGCCATCAGAGAGTCGGACGCCCTGGACGGTCGTAGACCCGATGATGGTATCTACGCCCACCCCGACGTGCAGGTCGACGCCGTGACGTTGATGCAGGTCGCGGTAGATGGCACCAACTTCCCGTCCGAGGACGCGCTCGAGGGGGACGCTAGCCAACTCGACCATCGCGACCTCGGCACCGAGTTGACGGGCGGAGGCGGCGACCTCTGCTCCAATCCAACCGGCCCCGATCACTACCACTCGCGCGGAGGGGGCGACTGCCTGGCGCAGCGTGTCGGCGTCGTTCACGCTGCGCAGGTAGTAAACCCCTTCCAGGTCCGCTCCGGGGACTGAGAGGCGCCGGGGAGTGGCGCCAGTGGTGAGCAGCAGCCGGTCGAAGGTCACGTGTTCGCCCGACGAGAGAGCAACCAAACGTTTCGTGGGATCAATGGAGGTGACCACGGTGGACGTTCGTAGTTCAATCTCGCGCTCATCGTAGAAGTCGGCTGAATGCACCGCGGTGGCGTTGAAGTCCTTCTCTCCTCGCAGATACTCCTTGGACAGCGGTGGCCGTTCGTAGGGACGGTAGGCTTCATCACCGATCAGTACGACTCGACCGTCGAAGCCGTCTTCTCGCAGCGCGCTGGCCGCCGTGGCACCGGCCAGGCTGGCTCCTACGATCACGAATGTTGGTGTCACGTGCGGCACGGTTCCTCCTTCTCCATCTAGTGAGGGGTGCTAGTCCCCGCGCTTCGGTTCATCGTTTCGCTGGCGCTCGCTCGCTCTGGCAGACCACCGTGCGCTTGTGGGCGATTCGCAGCTCCGACGCGAGTCGTGTCTCGTGCGTCGTGGTGCGTGGCACGTCGATCTCGTGAGAGAGGCGCTCAAGGTTGGTCGTTCTCGACTGACCCGGCCCACGCGTCACTCGCGTGCGCAAAGAGTTGTGGGAGGGACGTGAGCACGTCCTGGGGGCACTCACTAGCGAGCTCTCCCCTCGTTGGTCATGAGCCGGGCTCGTACGCGACGCCGTTGCGCGACCAGCGCCCGAATCAGCGCGTCGATCATCAGGCACCCTACGGCTACCCAGGCAGCGACCCCGATCCAGACCCACAACCGGGCGACCGACGTCATAAACCCGAGGCCAGCCACGTGTCCGAGGCTGTAGGAAGCGACGGTGTACATGCCGAGCGGGAACACCATGTTCCAAACTCGTGGCTCGTACGTGCGCGGGTAGCGACGCAGCACGTAACGCCAAAAGCCTAGGAGCACGAGGAGGGGAATCCACCAGGTACCGAACGCCCAGAGCACGACCGAGAGGCCGACGACGAAGGGACGCATCGTCGCGACGAGCACCGTGGACGACGGGTCGTGCAGAGACAGGATTCCCGCCGCCGCTCGGACGCTGATGGCGGTCGCTCCCATGGCGATCCAGTACGCCGGTCCCATCTCAGCTGGCGTGATCTCGATGACTAGTAGACGAAGAAAGATGATCACGATAAGAATGAGGTAGAGCATCACGCCGAGTCCCCACAGGCAGACCGCGATCGCTGGCAGGTTGCTTCGGAGCCACGTCATCGGGGCGCTCGGGGCAACGGCGGCGGCCACGATAGAGAGAGACTGGGTGGCGACGACCCACACGAGCCAGGTGCCGTTGATCTCGCCGAGGACGGGTCGTCGAGCTGCGGCGACAATCGACCACGGCAGCGCGTACGTGAGTCCCAGCCAGACGATGGCCGCCGCAGTGCCGAGTGCGAAGGCGACCAACGGGTGGGAGGCCATCACGAGACGGACGGCCAGCACGTCGGTACCGGCGACCACGGTAAAGTAGGCCATCGCGGTCGTGGGATCGGCCGCACTCTGGCGAACGAACGGCGCGAACCATACGAGGCGTGCCGCGTAGGCGAGGATCAGGCCGACGAAGGCAGCGAGTGCAACGCCGAGAATGATCTGCGAGAGCAGGTGGTCGCCGAGCAAGTCCGTGCCGACCGAGACAATGCCGGTCGCCATCACCCAGGCGAAATAACCCGGATCGAGCGTCGCGATCGCCCGAGGTATCAGTCCCTCCGGCTCTGTCGGCGGCCGGCGGTGATCTCGAAAGGTTCGGGGATCTTCCGCTCCAACGGCGGGGGCGTCAGAAGGGCGATTCGCAACGTCGGGCTCGTCGTCAATGGTCTCTCGCGCCCCGTTCGGGGTTGTGCCCGGCACGGAGATACCGATTCGCGGGTCCCGGCGGGTACTCAATACGGGACGCCGATCCGTCGCCACCGCCGGCCGTCCGTTCCCGGCTCACGGGGCTTCGTGGCTCGCCGGCTGCGGTAGACGATGAAGGGTCGCCACATGTACCACACCGGTGCGCTCCAGGCGTGCACGAGCCGGGTGAAAGGCCACGCGGCGATGATGAGCCACGCCAGGCTGGCGTGAATTTGGTAAATCACCGGAGCGGACACGATGGCGTGCACGTTGGGATTACCCGTGAAGAGGCTGCGGAACCACACGGAGACGGTCGTTCGGTAGTTGTAGCCCGAACCCAGCAGGTTGATGCCCGTCGTCATGACGAAGCCAACGACGATTTCGAAAAGCAGCAGAATGAGAATGAACCAATCCACCGGGCTAGTGGTGGCGCGGACCCGGGTGACGAAGATCCGTCGCCCGGCGAGGATGATGACGCCTACGAGAACTCCGACGACGGCCACGGTTCCCGCGGCGGCCGAGAACCATCGATAGATAGGCTCAGAGATACCGACTGCTTTGGTCCACGACGCAGGGATGAGAATTCCGATGACGTGCCCGCCGATGGCGAGGAACGTCGCGTAGTGGAAGATCGGCCCACCCCACCGGAGCCAGCGCTTCTCGAGCAACTCGGTGGAGCGAGTAGTCCATCCGAACTGGTCGTAGCGGTAGCGCCAGACGTGGCCGACAACAAAGATTGCGAGTGCAACGTAGGGGACGACGGCCCACCAAAAAAGATCGAAGCCGGAGACGTTCATCTGCGGGTCTCTCCTATCGTGACGCGTTGTCCGAGGACCTCGGGTGGGGCGAAGGGCTCCAGACCTACCTTCTCCGAGGGTGGGCCTTCGGCCCGATACCGACGTAGTGCTCGGCGGTCCTGGCGGGTCGGTCCCGGCAGGGCGTCGCGCACCGCCGCTACGACGTTGGCGTAGGGGGACTGCGCTTTCTCGAGGGCGAGGTGGAGGGCGTCGAGTGCCACCCGGTGCTCGGCGAGCACACTGGCGCCGATGGGGTGCGCGGCCGCCAGCTCTAATAGGGCCGGAAGGTAGTCGGGCAACTCTCCGGCGACGATTCCGAACCCTGCGTCGCGGAAGGCGTCGACGAGAGCAGTGAGCGCCATGCCTCGCTCGCGGGTGTCACCGTGGCGGTAGTACGTGAGATCGAGACACGTCCCTCGCCGAAGGTCGAAGGCCTCCACGTACGCCGCCTCGGATTCCAGGGGTGACATCCGTGCGAGCCAGTCGACAGTGGCACCG
>JAJYSU010000085.1 GCA_021793395.1 Actinomycetes bacterium | reverse complement strand
GATCGTCGTTGGCGAGTCCTTGGCTCGCAGACGGTCCTCGACGTGACGTGCCAACTCCGGGTTGCCCTGGAACGTCGTGTCGCGGGGTCGCGACTGTCACCCGCCAGGACTAAGGGACCACCCCTCCGCCACGAGTAAGGGACCACCTCGTCCCTTGATCCGTGCCGGTCGCCTCTGATGTTGGCAGACCGGTGACCTGATGTCAATCGAGGCTCAGTGGCTCTTGCGAGAGGGCTCGGTATCGGACGCGGACGTCGCCATCTGAGGACGCTGGCGCCGACGGTAGGACTCGCCCTCGATCACGAGTTCGTAGGCCGCGCTCTGGATGCGATCGACCGCGGACTGGGCCAGGAGTGGATCGGCGAACTGGGCGAGAAACTCACTCGGGTCGCGGTTTGACGTGATCACCGTGGCGCCGTGTTGGTGCCGCTCGACGGTCAACTCGTAGAACAGGTTCGTGTCGGTGGCGTCGAGTGGATGCAGGGCAAAGTCGTCGATCACGAGCAGGTCTACCGCCACCAGCTTGCGCATCTCGGCCTCGACACTGTTGTCGAGACGTGCCGCTCGCAGGCGCTTGAACAGTTTGTCGGCTCGCTCGAAGTGCACGCGGTAACGACGCCGACAGGCGATGTGACCGAGGGCGGTCGCGAGGAAGGTCTTGCCCACCCCGACGGGTCCGAGGATCAGCGCGTTGTGGTTGTTGTCAACGAAGCGCAGCGTCATGAGTTCACCCCAGAGCGCGTGGTCGAAGGTGACCGCGGCCGAGTCGTCCCAGACTTCAGCGACCATGGTCGGATCGAGGTGCGCGGCCCGAGCGCGCAGACTCGCCGAGGCGACCTCGCGTCGCGCGACCTCGTCGGCGAGCACCATCTCGAGGAAGTCGACGTGGCTCATCGAACTCTGACGCGCGCTGAGCAGTCGCTCGGGCAGCGTGGTCATCATCTGGCCGAGCTTCAAGCGCGAGAGGATGGCGCGCAGCTCGGGGGTGACCATCGGGGCTGGGGCACTCATCGTCCCACCTCCCTGGTAGAGAACTCCGAGGGGTCGCGCCAGAAGCGCCCCTGGATGACGTTGGGCGACGGCGGTGTGTCGAGGGTGTTGGCCTCGGTCGCCCGTTCGATCATGCGAGCAATCAGATTGACGTCGATCGCCTCGGCCGCGAGGGCCTTCTCGCAGGCGAGCTCAACGGTCGCTTCGCCCCACTTCTTCACGAGCCCCAAGAGCCGGTAGACCTGGCGCATTTTGGTCCAGGGCAGCGGACTATCGAGCACCGCCTCGGCGTAGCGTCCGATGACCGCACCGTGGCGGTGAGCCGTGGCAAGGAGTTGGCTGACGTCGCGCATCGCGTAGACGCGGCGCTCACTCGGTAGGTCCGCGGGGTCGGTCGAGCGCTGCCCCGCGGGAACGCGAGGGTGCACCTTTATCAGCTGTCCCTTGGCGTAGAGCTTGACGGTGGTGGCGTCGGCGCGAGCGGACAGGGTCGCCCCGACGAGCTCGCCGGGGACCGAGTAGATCGCGCGGGCCACGGCGACGTGGTGGTCCCGGTGGACCGTGGGCGATGAGAAGATCGGCACGTCATAAGGGAGCAGCGGCGCGGGCAGCAGCAGTCCGCGCTCGTTAGCCTCGAACGCCTCCAAGGGTCGAGTCCGCGTGGTGCCGTGGATGCGCAGCCCCGCACCATCGCGACACCACTGCTCAACACGACGTTGCGCGTCGGACAGGTCCACGAATTCTTCGCCGGCGAAGAAGCGTCGGCGCACGTAGGGCACTTGGCGTTCGACGCGAGGCTTGTCCTTTGGGTGCCGCACGCGAGCGGCGTCAATCAAGAAGCCGCGACTCTGGGAGTACTCGAGGAACGTGTCGTTGAAGTGGGGCTCAAGCGCGTCGGCCTTGGTCACCACCGGCGACAAGTTGTCGGGGATGAGGACGGGAAAGACCCCGTGGAACGCTCTCCACGCGGCGTCGAGTCCCTCGATGACGTCCTCGGTGCGCTGGCCGAAGGTGAGCCAGACGAACATGTAGCGACTCCACACCGCCACCACGATCAGCGCGTGCACTACGCGGCGTCGATTGGTGTGCGGATCGAAGAGCATCCCCATGCGCCCGAAGTCGGTCTGCACCTCTCGGCCCGGTTCTGGGTCGGCGACGCGCACCGTGTTGTTCGTGGGCCGGGTGAACTTCTCGGCACAGAAGCGCTGCAGCGTGCGCTCGGGGACCTGCACGTCACGGCGAGCGAGCAAGTCGCCGACCTTGGCGACGGTGAGATCGTCCTCCAGCCACTTCTTGATCTGGTCTTCGTGCGTGGTGAGCAGTTCCCACGACTCTCCGTGCGCGCCGGCCCTGGAAGGGCGGACCGCCTCGCGCACTCGACCGATGAACGCATCGGTGAGTTGCTCGTCGCCACCACTTCGGGTGAGTCCGAGCTCCCGGGCCGCGTCGATGTAGCGCTGGGCCGTCTTTCGATCGACGCCGGCTCCTTGAGCGACGACGCGCACTCCCGCGTCACCTCGCAGCCAACGTCGGAGGACCTCTTGTACTTGGACCATTGTGATCTCCACGTATGTCATGGGACGCACCTTTCGTTGCCGATTGATGCGTCCAGCCGAGTGCAATCTCGACCGACAGTGGTGGACTCACCTGGTCCCTCACTCGTGGCGGAGGGGTGGTCCCTTACTCGTGGCGGGAACACCAGTCAAGTGGCCCCTTATTCGTGGCGGCTGACACCTCGCTGATGCCGCTCAGGTTCTCGGTATTCACCGCAGCACGGCGTGGGCGCTCTACAAGCGCGGCGAGTTGCCTGTTCCGGTGCTTAGGGTCGGGACCAGTTTGCGAATCGTGCGAGCGCACGTCCAGCAATACTTAGAAACGGGCGAGAAGGTCACATTCTCTTCGTCGGATCCGATGTCGATTGCCAGCTGATCTAACAGTGGCGGTGAGGGGAACTCACTCGAAACCGCCGCTCGTTCCTCCGCAGCCGTCGTGAAGCGGCACCCGAGAGCCAGTAGGTCAACAGGTAGCCCAGCACCAGACCGAACAGAGGCAGAAGCGCGTTCCACGGTGTAGATGGCGAAGAGACGATCACGTGGAGCGGGCCTGCGGAATGCATCCTCATTTGTTAGCACGCGCTGCAGCCCCTGTCGGTGAAGGCAGAACGCCGACTACTCGCCAAGGTACGTCTCGGCCAACACGCCGAAGACGTACAAGACCCCCTCGACCAGTTGACGGAGTTGGGATGCCGCGACGGGCACCTGTTCGGGTCGGAAGGTCGGTCGTGAGCTCCACTGTAAGTCGAGGCCCT
>JAJYSU010000084.1 GCA_021793395.1 Actinomycetes bacterium | reverse complement strand
AACCGTGGACGTTCTCGAGGTAGAGAGTGACGAAGAAGAGGACGCCGTACATGGCGAAGAAGGCCAGTGCCACCGCGGTCGTGCCGAGGGTCAGCGCCCGGCTCTTGAACAGTGCCGGGGGAAGCAACGGGGCGCGTACCCGCCGTTCGACGAGGGCCAGTACGACGAGAAGGGCGAGACCGACCACGAGGAAACCAATGGTCTTGGCGTCGCCCCACCCCCACGACTCGGCCTTCACCAGCGCGAACACCACACAGAACAATCCACCCGCCAGCAGCGCCAGGCCCACTCCGTCGATGGCTCGTGGGTGCGGGTCGCGGCTTTCGGCGAGCGTGAGGAGTCCGACCAGCAGGGCGAGAGCACCAATGGGCACGTTGATGTAAAAGACCGACTCCCACGACACGTGCTGGACGAGTAGTCCCCCGACGATCGGGCCGGCCGCGATCGAGATCGCCGACGCGCTGCCCCAGATGCCGATGGCGCGGTTGAGCCTTTCTGGAGGAAAGGTGTTTCGCAAAATGGCGAGGGTGTTGGGCAAGATGATGGCCCCAAAGATCCCCTGGACGGCTCGAAAGGCGATGACGCCGGTCACCGAGCCGATCTCACCAATGGCGAGAGAGGACAGCGCAAAGCCAACCACGCCGATGAGGAACAACCGACGCCGTCCGAACCGGTCGCCCAGCATGCCCATGGGGATGAGTAGCACGGCGAGCACGAGCAGGTAGGCGTTGGTGATCCACTGCAGGTCGCTGAGCGATCCGTGTAGCGAGCGAGCGATGTACGGATTGGCCACGGCGACGACGGTCGCGTCGATACCAACCATGATCACCCCAAAACCGATCGCGACCAGAGTCCACGCTGGGTGTCCACGTCTCGGCCCGGACCCGGACGAGAGAGGCGCCATTGCCACCCGACTCCCAGGTGATTCCTCGCTGTTGCCCTGCGGCCCGAACTGCTCGGTCATCGGAGAATCCTTTCGTCACCAACGCGTACGACAAACGCGCTCATCGAGTGTGACATATACTGTCAATATGACACTATATGTTGAAGTGACATTCACTGCCACCGGACCACCGTCATATTTCGGCGCTCCGGCCCGGCACCAGGCGTCGCGGTGAGCGCCGCTGCGACTACTCGAACGTCACCCGCGCCACGCAGCGGCCCGAGCCCTCGAACGAGCGAGGAACCGGTGACGGTATCGATCACGGTGCGGCGAATCGCGCAGACCCGTCGCGAACTCGCCGCCGCCGCCGCACGCCTCTTCATTGAGCGGGGCTACGAGGCCACAACCGTGGAGGACATCGCCGCCGCCGCCGGAATCTCTCCGCGTACGTTCTTTCGCTATCTCACCGCGAAAGAGGAGGTGATCGATGACGTCCTCGAAGAGAGCGTGGCGCTCTTCACCGCGGCGCTCGACGCTCGACCACGCACCGAACCGCTCCTCGAAAGTTTGCGCGCCGCTGGGCGCAAGAGCCTCGCCAGAGCGGTCGATGAAGGCACGGTCGAACTGTTCGCCGTCGTCCGGCGTACGCCAGCCTTGCGCGCCCGATGGCTGGCACGTTACAACAGGTACACCGATCTGATTGCCAGCTGCCTTCGCGAACGACTGGGCGAGGCAGATAACGCCGTCACAGCCGACCTTGGCGCCGGTGCGCTGATTGGCATGATGACCACCGTCGTTGACCACTTCGCCGACACGTCGAGCGAGCAACTCGCTGAAATCCTTGACACTTCGTTTGTCCGCTTCGTCCATGGCTTTGCTAGCGGCGCCTGAGGCAACGTCAGTTCCGCAGTCTAGGAAGAAATGCCCCCGAGTTGACACGGCGTGGGCGTGAGGAGTCCCGGCTCGAGCCAGGGGCTGAAGTTGTCGGGTAGTGGTAGAACTACGCGGCCGTCTGACTGAGACTCACCTCAAAGCCGAGCGCCTCGATCCGTCGTGCGAGTCGCTTCGCCTCGACGGCGGGATCGTGACGACGCTCGAAGTAGTCCGCGCCGGGGTCTTGGTAGAGGGCGCCGTTGGTGAGCAGGTGCCACATGGTGAACATCATGGAGTGCGCGACCGCGACCGCGGCCTTGTTGGGGCCTCGTCGGCGAGCGACGCGCGAGTACAGGGCCGAGTAGTAGGTGCCCCTGGTGCGCGAGGCGGCCCGGGCTGCTTCAACCAGTGTGCGACGCAGCCACGGTGCGCCGTGACGGGTGCCCGCGGAGCGTCGCTTGCCCGCCGACTCGTAGCTCGCCGGAGCGACGCCCGCCCAGGCACAGAACTGTTCGGGGGTGGGAAAGTGACTCATGTCCACGCCGGTCTCGGCGACGATGACCTCGGCGGTCGTCCTCGAGATCCCCGGGATCGAGGTGACGATGGCGACCGCCACCTCAAAAGGGACGAGTCGGGTGGTGAGCTCGGTGGTGAGGGTGTTGATCGAGGAGTCGAGGAAGTCCAGGTGGTCGATGATCTGGCGACAGACGATCGCGTGGTGCGCGCCGAAGTTCCCGTCGAGCGCCTCCTCGAGCCGCTCGATCTTGGCGCGCAGGCGACCCTTGGCCATCTGGGCGAGCACCTTGGGGTCGCGCTCGCCGGCGATCAGCGCCTCGACGATCTCGCGCGAGGATGCGCTCCACACCGATGACGCGACCGAGGTGAGCTTGATCCCGGCGTCCTGGAGGACCTTCTCGAGGCGCTGGATCTCCTTCACGCGCGCGTCGACCTGGGTCTTGCGATAGCGGGTCAGCTCACGCAGCTCGCGGATCTCGGGTGGTGGGACGAGGCTGGGCCGCACCATGCCGTGGGCCGCCACGTCGGCCAGCCACTCGGCGTCGGAGAGGTCGGTCTTTCGACCCGGCACGTTCTTCACGTGCATCGCGTTGCAGAGCCACAGCTCGGGGAACAACCCCTCGAGCGCGTAGAACGGGCTCTTCCAGTACACGCCGGTCGCCTCCATCGCCACGGTGTCGACACCGGCGTCAGTGAGAAACGACGCCAACTCGCCCAGTCCTTTGCGGGTCGTCGCGAACGTCGCCTTGGTCACCTCGACCTCCCCGTCGGGACCCGCCACGCGACAACAGGCCACCACCGTGTCACGGTGCACGTCGAGCCCCGCGACGCGATCTCGTATTCTCTTCATCACTCACCTCCGTCTCGTTGCTAGAGGCCGGTGGGAGGAGAACCTGGCGAAGCGAAATCTAGGAATCGTGCTCGTAGCGACAGTTGACGGTCCCCCACGGTCCCCGCACCAGACTTTGAACGCGTACGTAGCGGCAAGAAGACATCGGTGACCACACCCACCGGCCGCGCCCAGCATTTCATTCGTTGCGGGTGAGCGTCAAGTCATAGGGACTTTGAGGCAATCCGGGCAGAGACCCCGG
>JAJYSU010000043.1 GCA_021793395.1 Actinomycetes bacterium | reverse complement strand
CCTGGAGGTTGGCCCACTCACTCACGTTCATTATTACGTAGTCTTGCGGTGAGGTGTGACATCAGTTGACAACCCCCCTACGAGTCCCTCGTAAAGAGAACCTGCCAACCGTGCCTTTCGTTACGAGTGATCCGCGACGAAAGGCCTAATTCACGTCACCTGACACGAGTGTTGGACCGCGAATGGCGAAGAAGACTCTCAGTGAACACCCTCGGCAGCGAGTAGTCCCCTCAACTCGGCGACGGCCGACGCCTGCGCGGACGTGCTCGCCACCGGGACATCGGGGATCACCCAGCGCAGTCGGTCCCGTGCCGAGATGAGAAACATCACGTCGGAGTGGATGCTCATCCGATCACCCCGCCGCATGATCACCGCCACGCCGTAGCGCGCCCACACCCGGCGCATCGTGGCCAGCGGACCGGTGACGAAGTAGAAGTGGGGCACGTGCGCGAGGCCGCGTGTCGCGATGAAGGCCCGCACGTAGTGAAGGCTCTCGTAGTAGGGATCCGCCGCGATCGCCACGATGTCGAGCCGCGCGTGCGCGGAGAGTCGCGAGCGCAACTGCGCCAGCTGCTGAGCCAGCAGCGGACAGTCCGTCCAGCAGTGCGGATCGAGGAACGTCAGCAGCGTCACGCGCCCGCGGTGCTCGCCGAGCGAGTAGGGCCGCCCGTACTGATCGGTCAGGGTGAAAGCCGGTGCGCGCACGTCCGTCGCCACCGCGGGTCCGTTACGGGCAACGAAGAGCGCCGTTGAGGCCCCCGACGTGCTGGCCACACCCATGGCAATCACGCTGACCAGCACCATGGCGCCGGCGAAGGCGACCGCGACCGCACCCACGCCGGCGCTCACCGGACGGGGAACGCGCACGGGGTGACGTCGTGGCGTCGCGTCGACCTGCGTCAGACGCGGTGCGGCGCACCCCACGAGTACGGCGAGGGGCAGTAGCGAGTTGACGTCGGTCGCCAGCCCCCCGAAGAGCGACGTGTCCTGGATGGCCACCCATCCCACCACCGCCCCCGCCACGAGCGTCCACACCGGCCAGCGACGTCGCGTGCCGACGGCCGTCCACAACCCCACGGCCGCGACGGCGAGCCAGAGGATCACGACGACATTGAAACCGCCGCCCATCGTCGCCGCGACGTGGCCCGTGTCGCGCACGACGGCCGCCAGCCAGTGGGGCTGGGCCGCGCTCGTCATCGTCCTCGCCATGGCCGCCACGGCGTTACTCGGTCCACCGTGCCAAAAATTCGCCTCGGGCAGTGACTGCAGGATCACCCCGACTCCCAGCACCGCGGCAACCACTCGTAGCGTCACGCGCGAAAACGAACGGTGGAACGCGTGCGGCGACAGGGCCAAAAACACGCCCACGAACGCGTAGAAGAACGACGCCCCCGGCCAACCGAACAGTACCGAGGCGCCCCGCGTGAAGACGCCGCCCGCACCGTTGCCGATAAGCCACACGAGCGTCGCCCACGCCGCGGAGGCGCCCGCGAACCACTGACTAGTTTTCCCGCTGGCCAACAGCAGGCCCGCGCCGAGTCCGATCTGCAGCCACGCCACCCCGGCCGCCAGGGCCACCGGGTGGAGGTTCCAGATCCCCACCGCGTCAAGCATCACCGAATGGAGCCACCACGGTGTCCCCGCCGACATGGGTCGCACGACATCCGAACCCAGTCCGAGCGGCATGGCCGACTGAAACTGCAGGATACCGTCCACCAGCCAGAGCACCCCGAAACTGCGACGCAGCAGCGTGCGCGCGCGCGGCTCTTCAACGCTCCTCGTCGCCAGATTGAACGTGAACAGACGCCGGGACACGACCGACCCCACCACGACGAGCTCACCCAGTACGAAGATCCAGAAGAGGAGAGTGACGAAGACCTCGTGATGAAAAGAGCCCACCACGAAGGTGTTCGCCAGGTCGAGTGCGCGCGGCGACATATCCGCCACGGCTACCGGCTACCCCCCGCGACACACGCGGCCAACACGCCGTTGACGAAGGCACCCGATCCGTCGGTCGAGTACGTGGTGGCGAGTTCCACGGCCTCGTCCAGGATCACCGCCGTCGGGGGCGCGTCGTCACTCCACCACTCCCCGAGCGCCAAACGCATGATGAGATGATCAATAAGAGCGAGGCGCTCCAACGCCCAGTCGTGTGAGTTCTGCTCGATGAGCGCGTCGGCGCGCTCGCGCGATGACTCGGCGGCGCGCACCAGCATGGTCGCGTAGTCGTCAGGGGGCACCGTCAGACCCGCCAGCACCGCCTCGAGGGGACGATCCTTGATCGCCGCTTCGTACAGGATCTCGAGTGCGCGCTCGCGCGCGTGGTGGCGCCGCGCACCCAGCTCGCTCATCAGGCTCGCGTGATGTACTCGCCGCTACGGGTGTCCACCTTGATCACCTCGCCCGGCCCCACAAAGAGCGGCACCTGGACGACGTACCCCGTCTGCAGCGTGGCGGGCTTACGCGCCCCGGACACCCGGTCACCCTGGACGCCGGGCTCCGTCTCGGTGATCGTCAGTTCAACCGACGCCGGCAACTCGACGCCGATGATCTCCTCGTCGTGTAGCACGAGCATCGCCTTGCCCGTCTCGACGAGAAAATTGGCCGCGTCGCCGAGGCTCGCGGCCGACATCGGCAACTGATCGTAGGTCGACTGGTCCATGAAGACGTAATCGTCACCGTCTCGGTAGAGGTACTGCACGTCGCGCTTGTCGATGATGGCCTGCTCGAGCCGCTCGTCGGACCGGTAGGTACGCTCGATCACGGCACCGCTACGCGCGTTGCGCAGTTTGGTGCGCACGAAGGCGCCCCCTTTTCCCGGCTTCACGTGTTGGAACTCGATCACCGTGAACAGTCCGTCATCCACCTTCAGCGTGATGCCGTTCTTAATGTCATTACTGGAGATGGCGGCCATGTGCCGAAAACCTTTCGCGAGTAGTGCTCCATTCTAGGCTGAGCGACGACCGCCTAGGCGCCGGGGCGGTCGTACTCGGCGGTGACCAAACGCGCCACCGCCTCGAGAGCCAAGTCGTAGCTCAGCTCCCCAAAACCCGCAATCGAGCCGTCGGCGACTCCCGCCAGAGTGCTGACGTGACGATAAGGCTCGCGAGCGGCGGGGTTCGAGAGGTGCACCTCGATCACGACACCATCGAAGGTCGCCAGGGCGTCGGCGAGCGCCCACGACGTGTGCGTGAGCGCACCGGCGTTGATCACGACCGCGATGCAGTCCGTCGCGTCGCGCACGGCCTCAATCAGGTCCCCTTCGAAATTTGACTGGAGGTGGCGCACCTCGAGTCCGTGTGCCGCGGCGCGGGCGTGAGCCCGCTCCACGTGCTGAGCGAGCGTCGCCGTGCCGTAGATCTCGGGACTGCGCGTACCCAGTCGGTCCAAGTTCGGTCCCGAGAGCAACAACACTCGACGTGTCACGATTCGTCCCGAAACTGATCCAGCACCGCGGCGACGACGCTCGGCTCCACGCGGTGCACCACCTCGAATCCGGCGGCTCCGGGCAGAACAAACGTCAGGTCGTGATGCGTCTTCTTGTCACGGCCCATCGCCGTGATCAGCGCGCTGGTCGACGCGAAGGCGGGCAGGCGTGCGGGCAGACCCAACGTACGTAGTACCTCGTCGTGATTACTCACCTCGCGTGCCCCGATCCGACTAAGAGCGTGGGCCAGTCGCGCGGCAAACGCCAGGCCGATGGCCACCGCCTCACCGTGACGCACTTCATCGGCGTCACGCTCGAGAGCCAGAATCTCGAGCGCGTGCCCCAGTGTGTGCCCGTAGTTGAGCAACGCGCGCTGGCCGGCGTCGTGCTCGTCGAGCATCACGAGGCCCGCCTTTAACTGCACGGACATCGTGACCAGACTGCTCAGCGGCGTCGACGCGAGATCCGCTGCCCGACGATCCTCCAACAGCCAGCACTTGGCGATCTCTCCGAGCCCGCCAATTCGCTCGCGCTCCGAAAGGGTCGTGAGCGTGTCGCTGTCGCACAGAACACCCACGGGCTGATGAAACGCCCCCACCAGGTTCTTTCCGGAGGTCAGGTTCACCGCCGTCTTACCCCCGATGGCGGCATCCACCTGCGCCACGAGTGTCGTGGGGATCTGCACGACGGCGAGGCCCCGCTGGTAGAGCGCGGCCGCCAATCCGGCAAGATCGGTCACGGCTCCTCCGCCGACGCCGACGATCACGTCGTAGCGTGACAAGCCTACGTGGGCCAGTGACTCACACAGGTGCCCCAGAACCGACCAGTCCTTCGCCGCCTCACCGTCGGGGACTTCGATGACGTGCTGCTCCAAGCCGGTGTCGAGATCGAACCAGGTCTGGCGCCGTAGTGGCGCTGACGTGATGAGGCCCGCCACGCGAGCACGCGGTGCCCGCGCCTGAATCAGCGAGGCGAGGTCTCGGCGAACACCCGCGCCCATCACCACGTCGTACGCGCGGCGGCCTAAATCGACGGTCACCCGCATGAGGCCACCCGTTCGCTGACCTCGATGACGGCGGCCACCACCTGATCGATCTCGCTCGACGCGTCGACACGCGCGCGCGACACCTCGCGATACCACGCGTCGCGACGAGCCCGTAGCTCTCGAAGTGCGGCGCGAGGATGCTCACCCAGCAGCGGCCGATCCCCCTCGCCCACGCGCGACACCACGATCTCATCCGCGCAGTCGAGCCAAATCGTGGACTCCGCGCGCAACAGGGTACGTGCCGCGTCGCGACTTACCACCCCTCCACCCGTCGCCACCACGGCGTCGCTCGCCAGCGCCACACGCAGGACCGCCACCTCCAGGTCGCGCATCTCGGCCTCGCCACGCGTTCGTAAGAGTTCACCCACCGTGACGCCCGCCCGCTCCTCCACCAAGTCGTCGGTATCACACCAGTCACACGACCACCGTGCGGCCAGCGCACGCGCCACCGACGACTTGCCGACGCCGGGAAGGCCCACCAGCACGAGACGAGCCACTCAGGACACCCGCGCGCCCGAGACGGTGAGACCCAACGAGTCGACGTAGCCCTCGTAGTTGCGCACAAACTCGGCCACACTGTCCCCGCCGAACTTACGCTGCGCCTCGCGCGCCAGCACGAGCGCTGTCATCGCCTCGGCCACGACGCCCATCGCGGGCACGGCCGTCACGTCGGTACGCTCCTTGAACGACACGGTGGACGCACCGGTCGCGACGTCCACTGTCTCGAGCACCGGCCGATTCAAACTCGCGAGCGGTTTCATCGCCACCCGCACGATGAGCGGCGCGCCCGACGAGACACCCCCCTCGATACCGCCGGCGTGATCACTGCGCCGCGCGTAGCCACCCGTCTCACGGCGTCCCTCGTCACGCACGATCGCGTCGTGGGCCACGCTGCCGCGCTGGGCGGCTTGAGCGAACCCGTCGCCGATCTCCACCGCCTTCACGGCCTGAATGCTCATCAGGGCACCCGCCAGCAGACCGTCGAGCTTGCGATCCCAGTGCACGTAACTGCCCAGACCCACGGGCACGCCGTACGCGAGGACTTCCGCGATGCCGCCCAGCGAGTCACCGACCTTCGCGGCGGCGCGAATCTCCGCGATCATGGCGTCGGCCGCTCGCGGGTCCAGACAGCGCACCTCGCTGGCGTCCACGGCGTCACGTTGACCCGGAGCCGGTCGCACCCCGTCGGGACTGGTCGCCGCGCCAATACGCACCACGTGGCTGAGTACCTCCACGCCCATCACGCCCAGCAACTGCTTGGCCAGTGCCCCGGCCACGACCCGCGCGGCCGTCTCGCGCGCGCTCGCTCGCTCCAGTACGTCGCGCGCGTCATCGAAGCCGTACTTCTGCATCCCCGCCAGGTCAGCGTGACCGGGCCGGGGCGCCGTCAGGCGTCGAGTGGGCTCACCCGGCGCCACGGACATTTCATCCACCCACTTGGGCCACTCGGAATTGAGAATCTCGACCGACACGGGCGAGCCCAGCGTACGACCGTGGCGCACGCCGCCGAGAACTCGAATCTCGTCACGCTCAAAGCGCATACGTGGTCCCCGACCGAACCCCAGTCGTCGGCGGGCCAACTCGTCACCCACCTGCTCGATCGACACCGCGAGCCCCGCCGGCAGGCCCTCAACGATGACAGTGAGCGAGGGTCCGTGGCTCTCGCCCGCGGTGAGGAAGCGCAACATCACTCGATTGTAGAGCCAACGCCGACGACGTGAGATCTAGCTCGAGTAGAACGGGTTCACTCCCAGAGCGTGATCGGTGACGTCCACCACGTCACTCAGGTCCGGAATCGCGTCGCGAAGCGTGGCCTCAATGCCGTCGCTCAGCGTCAAGCGGCTCATCGCGCAGCCCTGGCAGCCGCCCGACAACTTCACGTAGGCGATCTTCTTCTCCTCGTCGAGCGACACCAGGTCGACGCGTCCGCCGTGGGAGGCGATCGAGGGGTTCACGTGTTGTTCCAACACGGTCATCGCGAACTGTCCCAGCGGCCCGTCAATGCCGTAGGCCAAGATCTCCGCAGGCACGCCGGGATTCAACTCCTCGGGCGTCGGACTGTTCGGGTTCACCAGCACGAGCCCGCCACCACCGTCCGCGGCGAACTCCAGTCGGCTGCCACGCAGGCGCTCCACACTGGCGGCCGGAATCACGATCGTGATCTCACCGGCACGGCCCACCGCGGCGTTGACCGGCGCGTCGGCCCGCTCGGAGAAGTAGAGGTCGTACGCGTAGCCGGCGCCGCGAGTGCCGGTCACCTCGACATAGAGTGCCAGGCCCTCGCCGTTGGCCTCATTGGCCAGGGCGTCGAGCACGACGTTCTTCGCCTCCTCCGTGAGCGTCAAGATGTCGAACGTCTCGAGTGTCGTCACGGCCCAAAGTCTAGAGGGGGACTCGTGGCATTTGACGCGCTAAGTTTCTCGCGTGACCTCCGTGCCGCCCGACGCCCACGAGTGGATCAGTTTTGACGACGAACGGCGCGATCGAACCTGGCTCTTCGACGTGACGTTCCTTGAGAGTAACTGGACGTGCATCTTCGCCCACGGATGCCAGGGAGTGCTGACGGAGGCCACTCCCGAGTTGGCCCAAGGCTGCTGCAGTTACGGGGCCCACTTCAGTGGCGACAAGGACCGGCGACGCGTCGAGAAAGCCGCGACGCGATTGACTGACGACCAGTGGCAGTTCCGCCGTAAGGGCCGTCAGGGAACGACTCGAGTGAAACGAAACGGTGAGATCGTCACTCGCCTGGTGCAGGGTGCGTGCATCTTCCTCAATCGCCCCGACTTCGCTCGAGGACCAGGGTGCGCGTTGCACGTCATGGCGATGGACAACGACGAGAGCTACATCGCACTCAAGCCCGACGTGTGCTGGCAGTTGCCCCTTCGTCGCGAAGATACTGCCGACGACGTCGGTCACGTCACCACCACCATCACGCAGTGGGACCGCTCCGACTGGGGGGCCGGCGGCGACGACTTCCACTGGTGGTGCACCGACTCACCCGACGCCTTCGTGGGACGCCAACGAGTAGCGGACTCCATGGCGGACGAACTGGTCGCCATGGTGGGGCGCCCCGTCTACGATCGTCTGATGGTGTACCTCAACGAGCGGGCGGCACGGCCTCGAGCCACCCGACTCGCTCACCCCGTCGTACGACGGTCGCGTTAGCCCTCCGCAGCCAGCGGGTCCTCCTCGGAGAAGGTCGGACGAGGCAACGAACCCAGGATCTCGTCAAATCGATCCTCCTCGGCGAGGCACCACTCCGCGTGGACGTCCTCGGGCGCGGCACCGCACTCGGGGCACGTCGTTGCGCGCGGACCAGTGGAACGCTTCAGTTCGCGAGCCTCAACGAACCGACGATGGCGGCCTTTTTTCACGTCAACTCCTCACTGGTCGCGGATCAACACCGACGGCGACCACGGTGCTCGGCACCGATTTGCGACTCCATCCTACCAACTGAGACGTGGCGAGCGACCGAGCGCGTAGCATCATTTCGTGAGCGACGACTTCGACCCCCAACAGATGGTTCTACGGTTCCGCGAACGCGCCGAAGCGGTCAAACGACGGGGACTTCCCCCCGTTGAGGGGCCCGAACGCCAACGATTCCTCGAGGCGGCACGTATCGACTTCCAGGACTACGCAATGCTGGGCGACGCAGTCGCGACCCTGGTGGACGGCATCCTGCGCTTGGAGATTGATCTGCGACCGCGCCCCTAGTTCGACGAACTGGTCGAGGCGCGCAGGCGCGCCGCGGCCTCGGCGAGTGTTGCTCCCGCCTGGTTCAGACTCGCGATGGCCCGGGTACGTGAGGCCGGGCTGGCCTGATAGCACTCGTTAGCGCCCGCCAGAAACCCCAAGTAGGCCCGCGACAGGAGGCCCGTCGTCTGGGAGTCAGGTGTGGGCAGGGAAGCTTGCGCCTGCTCGACGTCGAAGGCCAACACGGCGCACACGGTATGCAGCACGGCGGGACTCGACGACACGCGTAACTCCCCCACTGCCCGGCGTGCGTCCCCGCGCACCGTGCTCAGCGCCGACGCGAAGTCGCTTTGGCTCGACCACTGTCGTAGCGCGCTCGTAGCGCTGGTGGAACCGCAGGCGCTCAGGAGAAGACCCGCCAGCGCCATCACAATCACGCGACGAATCACGACGCGGCCATTACCCCACCACGACGAGGTGCATCTGACGACGCCCTCGTCGCACCACCAGGTAGCGGTCGTGCAGCACCTGCTTAAGGTCCACGCGATCCTCCGCTCCCAGTCGCGCGTTATTCACGTAGACCCCGCCCTGTTCGACGAAGCGTCGCGCCTCGCCGCGCGAGGCCGCGAGCGAGCACCGCACGACCAGATCCACCGGATCCATCCCCTCGGCGAGCTCCGTACGAGCGATCGACGACGAGGGGGCGTCCGCCACCACCTGGAGCAGCGTCGCCTCGTCGAGCTCCCCAATCGCGTCGCTGAACAACGCCGCGGCGGCGCGCTGCGCGTGCGCGGCCGCCTGTGGTCCGTGAACTAACGACACCACCTCCGAGGCCAACGCGCGCTGCGCTCGTCGCTCCTGAGGTTCGCGCCGCAGCGATTCGTCGAGCTCCATAATGGCCTCGTGAGTCAAGAACGTCACGTAGCGAAGTAGTTGCGGCGCGAGCACGTCGTCCGTGTTGAGCAGGTACTGGTACATGGCGTAGGGCGTGGTCAGTGACGCGTCGAGCCAGACACGTTCGTTGCCACCCTCGGACTTGCCAAACTTCTTTCCGTCCGCGCGCAGCAGCAGCGGTACGGTCACGCCGTCGACGACGTCCCCGGTGACCTTGCGTACCAATTCGGCACCCACGGTGATATTTCCCCACTGATCAGAGCCACCAAGTTGGAGCGTGCAATCAACGTCCAGATGCAGTCGCAAGAAGTCGTAAGCCTGTAGCAACATGTAGGAGAACTCGGTGAACGACAGACCCACGTCATCACGATCCAGGCGAGAGCGCACCGACTCCTTGGCAATCATCTGGTTGACCGTGAAGTGCTTTCCCACGTCGCGTAAGAAGTCCGTCAACGACACCGTCGTCAGCCACGCCGCATTGTTGAGCAGAAGCGCTCGCGACGGACCCGCCTGGGCGGAGAAGTCGAGAAATCGGCTCATCTGCTCGCCAATCGACTCCACGTTCGCCTCAATCTGCTGTGCCGATAGCAGAGGACGCTCCACGTCCTTGAAGCTCGGGTCCCCGATAAGGCCGGTGCCGCCACCCGCCAGGGCAATGGGTCGGTTACCCGCCAACTGCAGACGGCGCAGATTGCACAGCGGCACTAGGTGGCCCAGGTGCAGTGAGGGACCGGTGGGGTCGAAGCCGACGTACGCGCTGACCCCGCCACCGTCGAGCCGATCGAGGACCGCGTCGTTCGTCATCTGGGCCACGAGACCCCGAAATCGCCAGTCGTCACGCACGCTCATCGTCGTAGTCTACGAGGACGCCGTGATCACAAGAGAACGTGGGTGGCGGGAAAGTGGATCTGAAGCCACAGGACGAACGCCTGCCACGCTCCCGACACCTCCGCGAGACCGATCGCGATCAGCAGTACTCCCCCGACGCGGCCGATCAGTACGGCGTGGCGTCGCAACCACATCGACGCACTGGCCATCCACTCGGTAGCCAGTGCGGCGATCACGAACGGAACCCCGAGACCGAGACAGTACACGAAGGCGAGAATCGAACCTCGCAGCGCCGTCGCCCCCGACGACGACGCCGCCAGCCCGAGGATGGCGGCCAGCGTCGGGCCAAGGCACGGCGTCCAGCCCAGAGCGAAGGTGAAACCCAACAACGCCGCGCCGAACACCGAGACGTTCGGAACGCGGTGCACACGTCGATCACGCTCGAGCCACGACGACGGCCACCAACCCGCAAAGAAGAGTCCGAGCGCGACGGTCACCGCACCGAACACCACCTCCAGCAGTCGCTCGTGATCACGCAGGGAACTGCCGAGACCACCAAACAGGGCGCCGGCACTGACGAAGACGAGAGCGAAACCGACGATGAAGGCGAGGGATCCCACAACCGCGCGACCGCGCCCCGTTCGTTCGCTGACCCGACCCGTCGCCCCGCCCAGAAACGCGACGTAGCCCGGTAACAGGGGTAGAACGCACGGCGAGACGAACGAGACCACTCCCGCGGCAAAGGCCAAGGGGAACGCGGCGAGCAGCGAACTCGGCAACGTCAGGGCGATCATCGCCACTCTCCGAGATCTCCCACCTCAGCCACCAACCTGTCGTGCAGCGTCACGTTGTCGTGGCGCGACGGCACGTCAACCACGAGTACCGTCAACCCGACACGACCCAGAGCGCTGTCGATAGCGCGACGCAACTGGTCCGCGGTGTCGACGCGCTCGGCGACGTGACCGAACGCCCGCGCGACGGCCACCAGATCGTGACCGCGTGGCGTGGCGAAGAGCCGCTCGAAGCGCGCCGACTCCAGTTCACGCGCGGGGGCCAAGAAGGAGAAGATCCCACCACCGCGATTGTCCACGACCACGAGCACCGCACTGGCGCGTGGACCGCTCACGCCATCCACCAGACCCGACACGTCGTGCAGTGCGGTCAGGTCACCCACCAGTCCGATCACTCGCTGCCCCGCGCCCACACCCAGTACCGTGGACACCACTCCGTCGATGCCGTTAACCCCCCGGTTCGCGTAGGTCACCGCGTGACGCGCGGGCGCCCACCACTCCACGTCGCGCACGGGCATCGACGACCCCACCACCAACGCGACGTCGTGGCGCGTACTCGCCTCCACCACGACGCGCGCCACCGCGGGCTCGCTCAGTTCTCCCGCGTCAATCCTCCCACTCGCCCACTGTCCGACGCGCGCCGACGCGTCACGCCACCACTGAACGTAGTGCGCGTCACCGCGCAACGCCGCGTCGCGGGCGTCGGGAAGGCCCGCGACGACCTCGCTCACCATGGCGTCGGGGTCGGCCACCTCTCCCGCGCCATTCAGGGCCACCGTACGCACGCCCCACTCGCGCAGCCGCTCCTGAAGTACCTTGGACGCCGCCAACCCTCCGAGGCGCACGACGAGGGAGGGTCGCGCCCGCGTGGCGAAGTCGTCACCGCGTAGCAGAGCGTCCACGTACGGCAGCGTTGCCGGGGTGGTGGCGTCTCCGACGGGTACCCAGTCGAGCGCCCAACACTGATCCACGACGTCACGCGCCACACCGTGGCCGACCACGGCCAGAACACGTGCGCCGCCCACCTCCAGCGCGGCACGGGCTACCGGCGTGGGCATCGTGCGACGCCACGGTTGTCCGTGCGCACGCCCCGCCGGCGTGGGGTGGGCCGTCGCCACCAACGGCTCGACGAACGCCGCGTTGAGGTGAACCGGACCGGGTGACGCCGACGAGTCACTCCCACTCGCGGCCCACCATAGACGGCTCGCCAGCGCGCGCCACGTCCCCGATGCCTCCCCGCGCGCCACCCCCGGCTCTTCGAAACGCCGCACCATCGGACCGAAGAGATCACGCTGAATAATTGTCTGGGGAGCCCCCACGCCGCGCAACTCGGGGGGGCGGTCCGCGGTGACCACGAGGAGCGGCACACGGGCCAAGTCCGCTTCGGCCACCGCGGCGTGCAACTCGGTGGCGGCGGTCCCGCTGGTCACCACCAGGGCGACGGGTCGCCCACTCGCCATCGCGCGACCGAGTGCGAAGAAACCGGCGCTGCGCTCGTCGAGGCGAACGTGCATCACGATGTCGTCACGGTCACTCACGGCGAGAACCAGTGGGGTCGACCGCGACCCCGGACAGAGCACCACGTCGCGCAACCCCGCCCGCACCCACTCGTCCACGAGGGTGGCGGCAAAGGTGGCCTGCACCTCACTCGGGCTCGGTACGCTCTCTAGCAATGTCACTCCTCCAGGTCCACCGTGAGGGAAACGGACCACCCCTCGTGTGGCTACACGGCTTCACGCAAACCCGCTTGTCGGCGTCACGCTTTCGCTCCATTCTGGCAGGATCTCGCGAAGTCTGGACGCTAGACCTTCCCGGCCACGGTGACGCGCACCACGTCAGTGGATCACTCGACGAGACTGCCGCACTGGTCCTGGACGCCCTCGGGGCGACCCCGGTCGATCTGGGGGGCTACTCGTTCGGAGGTCGAGTGGCCCTGCACGTCGCTCTACGCGCACCCGCGCGAGTGTCGCGACTCGTCACTCTTGGAGCCTCACGCGGCATCCAGGACCCCGCCGAGCGCGAGGCGCGACGCCGTCGTGACGAGGCGTTGGCGGCGCACCTGGAGCAGGTGGGTACCGACGTCTTTCTCGACGAGTGGCTGTCGCAACCCCTCTTTGCCACCCTGCCCCCCGACCCCGCCGAGCGGGCGGCGCGCAGCCGTGATCCGGGGGGTCTCGCCGACTCCCTGCGCCGGGCGGGAACCGGCACCCAGCGCTGGCTCGACCCACTCCTCGGCGACCTCCGCTCCCCGCTGCTGGCGTTGGCCGGTGAGCGCGACCTCAAGTTTCGGGCCGAAGCGCACGCCCTCGCCGCCGGCGTCCCCCTCGGCCACGACGCGATCATCGAGCGAGCCGGCCACGCCGCCCACCTCGAGGAGCCCGAGGCTACCGCGGCGGCGATCCTCGACTTTCTCGGGAGAGACTACGACCCGCGAGCGGCAAAGGCCACGAGAGCCGCCGCTCCCACCACCAATTGGGCCCGAGAGGAGTAGCGCAGCAGCACCAGTAGATCGCGGCCCCGTCGATTCGAGAACGCGACGCGTACACCCGGCGAGTACGCCACGACAGCTACCAGCGCGACCAGGGGCTCGTGAGCCGCGAGTGCTCCGACCAGTACCGCGACGACGAAGCCACTGAAGAGCCAGGCACCACGCTCTCGTCCGAGCCGAGCGGCCAACGTGTGCTTGCCTGCGGCGCGGTCACCGTCCACGTCGCGCAGGTTGTTCGCCTCCAGCAGCGCGCAGGCCATCGAGCCCGCCGCCAGGCCCCACCACCACGCGGCCGAGGTGATGCCGTGGCCCTGCACGTACGCGGTGCCGAGAGTGGCGACAAAACCGAAGTAGACGAGGACGAACAACTCGCCGTAGCCGTAGTACCCGTAGGGGCGCGGTCCGCCAGTGTAGAGCCAACCAGCCGCAATGGCCGTCGCCCCGACGGCGACCAGCCACCACGACGTGCGTGCCGACAGCCACAGCCCGCCAGTGGCCGCCACGCCGAAAAACAGCCAGGCCGCCTGGTGGACCCGCTCGGGGGCCACGAGTCGTGACGCCGTCAGGCGAAAGGGGCCGACTCGTTGCTCGTCCGTGCCGCGTCGACCGTCGGAGTAGTCGTTGGCGTAGTTGGTCGCGATCTGCAGCGCGAGAGCGACCACCGCGCACAGTGCCGTATTGAACCAGGCAACAGAGTCGGGGCGAACGACACCCGCCCCCACTGCCACCGGGACCAGTGCCGCGGGCAGCGTGCGCGGACGCGCCGCCAGTATCCACCGGCGCAGCGCGCCCGGCGCGTCGCTCACGGGCGCTTGGGGAACTTCGAGAAGTCGGGCCGACGATGCTCGACGAAGGCGTTACGACCTTCCTGACCCTCCTCGGACATGTAGAAGAGCATGGTCGCGTCACCAGCCAACTGCTGGACACCAGCGAGACCGTCGTCCGCGGCGTGCAGACCACCCTTCACCATGCGCAGGGCAATCGGCGACAGGGTGAGCATCTGACGGCACCACGCGACGGTCTCACGCTCCAAATCGGCGAGCGGCACGACCGCGTTGACCAGGCCCCACTCGAGTGCCGTGGCGGCGTCGTACTGACGACAGAGAAACCAAACCTCCTTGGCCCGTTTCAATCCGATGGTGCGCGCCAGCAGTGACGCTCCGTAACCACCATCGAAGGATCCCACTCGCGGCCCGGTCTGGCCGAAACGCGCGTTGTCCGCCGCGATGGACAGGTCGCACACCAGGTGCAAGATGTGCCCGCCACCAATGGCGTAACCGGCGATTGACGCGACGACGGGCTTGGGTAGCCGCCTGATCTGCACTTGCAGGTCCAGCACGTTGAGCCGTCCAATCCCCTGACGAGCCACGTCATCGTCACCCAAGTAGCCGTCGTCGCCACGAATCGTCTGGTCGCCGCCCGAGCAGAACGCGTCAGGACCAGCTCCGGTAAGGATGATGGTGCCCACCGAGGAGTCGTCGCGAGCGGCCGCGAAGCCGTCTTGAAGCTCGAAGAGCGTCTGGGGACGAAACGCGTTGCGCCGCTCGGGCCGATTTATCGTCAGTCGCGCGATACCCTCAGCCACCTCGTAGACGATGTCACCGTACTCGCCGCGCCGCTCCCACTGCGGAAGGGGTAACGAGCGAAACTCGTCCAGCGGGTCGGGGGGCGGTCCCTGAATCACGGTATCGGTCACGGCGACCACGCTACCGTCCCGCTCCGTTGGCTCGCCACGTCCGCGTGACGAGTCACCTCCGTCACCGCCACCAGCCCCCGATAAAGTCACCACGTGGCCACCCTCACTGCTCTCGATCTCCCCCTCACCACCGTCTTCGAGGAAGCCCTGCGCGAGCAGGTTGAGCGCCGCGAGGCATTCTGCGTACTCGACCAGCGACTGTCACCGCGGCGACGCCGCGAGGAACTCACTCTGCTCGGTGCCACACACGTGCGCGGCGTTGATGGTCGAGTCGCGTTGCCCGACGGACGAGGCGTCGACCACGAGATCGGTCTGGTCATGCTCACGTCGGGTTCCAGTGGCCCGCCCAAGGCTGCCGAACTCACCTGGCGAGCGCTGGAGGCGAGCGCCCGGCTCACCCAGGAGACGCTTCGCGGCGACCACGCGCCCGCCTGGTATCCGTGCCTACCGGCTAACCACATTGGTGGCCTCGCCGTCGTGCTGCGCGCGATCCTCGACGACGCCACCCTCGTGTGGGGTGACACGGACGCGCTCACCGACGGAGCCGCGCGCGGTGCAACCCACGTCGCCATCGTACGAGCGCACCTCGCACGCCACGATCTGTCCGCGTTCGAGGTCGTGCTGCTCGGCGGGGCGCGGCCGCCCCAGGAGTTGCCCGCCAATGTCGTGACCACCTGGGGGATGACCGAGACAGGCTCCGGCATCGTCTACGACGGCGTCGCGCTGCCCGGCGTCGACGTGGCCACCGTCGACGGAGAGATTGTGGTGCGCAGCCCCACCCTCTTTCGCTCCTACCGCCACGCGCCCCGACCCGTCGTTATCGGACCCGACGGACGTGCCGACTGGTTCCCCACGGGCGACGCCGGTGACGTGACCGGAGGACACGTCACCGTTCGCGGTCGAATGGGCTACGTCATCACCACCGGCGGCGAGAAGCTCTGGCCCGACGATCTCGAAGCCGTTCTCGCCACCGTCACTCACGTGCGCGACGTCGCGGTCACCGGAATCGATGACTCCGAATGGGGCCAGCGCGTCGTCGCGCTCGTGGTCAGTGACGGCGCCCAACCGGACGACGCCCTGCGCCACGCGGCCGAGGAACGAATCGGACCGTGGGCCAAGCCCAAAGAGATCCGCTACGTCGCGGCTCTACCGCGCACGCGCAACGGCAAAATTCGCCGCGACTCCCTTCGCGACCTGCACTAGGTCGGCTCGGGTCTCTACTCGGTCACCCGTCGAGTCGGCGACGTCCGCTCAACGCAGCTGTTCGCCACCTCGACGAGCCACCGAGTCAATCGTCACCGCCGCCAACAACACGATGCCGGTCACGATGTACACCGTCGGGGGACTCATGCTTAGTAGCGCCATACCGTTGTAGATCACCGCAATAATCAGTCCACCGATCACCGCGTGGACCATCTTGCCGCGACCACCAAAGAGGCTGGTACCACCGATGACCGCCGCGGCGATGGAGTACAACGTCAACGTCGGATCGATGCTGTCCGAGATACCGCCGAGACGGGACGAGTACAGCAAACCCGCGATTCCCGCGGTAAAGCCCGTGGCGACGAAGGCGATGAAGCGATAGCGATTCACGCTCACTCCGGCACGCCGCACGGCCTCACTGTTACCCCCGATAGCGTAGATATAACGACCCGTTCGAGTCTTCGCCAACACGAAGGTTCCCGCCGCGAGAAGCGCCAAATCGATCGGCACCGCGAACGGCATTCCCCTCAGCGTGACGAAGGTGGAGCGGTTCGCGTTGAAGACCACGATCAAGAGGATCCCCACCACCACCAAGAGGACAATCTTCACCAGAGTCAGAAAGAACGGCACGGTCACGAGTCCGTTGGCCCGACGACGTTGCGTGGAGCGAACCATAAAGTACGCCACTGCCGCCACGCACAACAACACAAAGAGCCACGTCGCCACGGGCGTCAGATTCCCCCCGACGAGGTCGTACAGGACCTTTTCCTGGACCGGCACGGCCCCACCAGTGCCCTGGTGGTCTACCAGGTAGATGACGGCGCCCTGCCAAATCAAAAAGCCGGCCAGAGTCACGATGAACGACGGTAATCGCAATCGGATAACCAGTATCCCGTTCAGCACACCAATCAACGTCGTCACCAGAACCGCGAGAGGCAGCGCGATATACCACGCCCAATGGAACTGATAGTCGGTGAGTATGGTGCCGATCACCCCACCCAGGGCGGCGACGTAGCCAACCGACAGGTCGATCTCCCCGAGCAGCAGTAGCCAGATCTCTGCCATGCCCAACAAGATGTAGATCGTGGCCTGAATCGAGAGGTTCGTCAGGTTGCTGGCCGACAGGAAGACCGAGTTGCGCACCTGGAAGTACACGATGAGCACCAGCAGTCCCACCGTGATCGGAACGAGTCCCGTGTCGCCGCTGCGCAGACGCTTCAGTTGCACGCGGATTTGCCCACCTAGCCCGCCCGTCGCCACCGGCGTCGGACCATCGACGTGCGTCGCAGCCGGCTCCACCTTTTCATTCACGTCAGTCACCGACGTACTACCCTTCCTGTCCGGTACGCACGAGCATCGAGGGCACCTTGGCCGACGCGCCCGTGGTGATGAGTTCCACCGCACTCGTAGTGTCGTAGTTCGCGATAGGACCACTGCTGACGAGCACACCCAGGTGCATCACCGCGATGTAGTCCGCCACGCTAAACACGTCGTTGAGGTTGTGGGATATGAGAAGTACCGCGATACCCCGTTCGGAAAGCGTACGCACGAGCGACAACACTTGAGCGGTCTGCGATACTCCCAGCGCCGCAGTGGGTTCGTCCATGATCACCAGTTGCGACTCATGCATCACGGCGCGGGCCACGGCTATCGATTGGCGCTGGCCACCCGACAGCGATCCCACTAGTTGGCGCACGGACTGCACCGTGGTCACCGACAACTCGGCCAACAGCCGCTTCGTCTCGAGTTCCATGGTGATCTCGTCCAGCACGCCGTGGCGCTTTAACTCACTGCCCAGGTACATGTTCTGGACGATGTCTAAATTGTTGCACAGCGCCAAATCTTGATACACCGTCGCGATTCCCAAGTCGGCGGCGTTACGGGGATTGTGCACGTGCACCTGCTCACCCCGCCAGTACATTTCGCCACTCGTGGGCGGGAAAATTCCCGCGATGGTCTGAATCAGCACCGACTTGCCGGCGCCATTGTCACCGACGAGTGCGGTGACCTTGCCCGGCGCGACGTCGAGGTCGACGCGGCGCAGCGCCTCCACGGCGCCGAAGGACTTCGTCACGTTGCGCAGGCTCAGCAGTGACGTCGCAATCGACGAACCGACCTCCGAGCCACCAGTCTCGGATGATGCTACGGGCGGCTCGGAGGTGGGTTCTGTCATTGACCTAACTACTTCCTACTTGGCAATCTTGAAGGTCTTGCAGTCCTGGGCGTAGGTCGGAGCCCTGAACCCGTGAACCGTCGGACGCTGGTTGGTGCACAGAGCCACCGGGTTGATGACGCCGTCCTTGATGACAGTGGACGCAATCTTCGGAGCAGTGACCCAACTCGGCGTCAACAGTACCGAGGGAACCGCCACGTGCGACACGGTGTCCATGGTCTTGCCGTTAACCAATCCCGCCGGAGGCGTCTTGCCCGCAGCCAGGTAGAACGCCAGAGTGGCGGCGGCCTGAGCCTCGAGCCAGATCGGCTTGTAGACGGTGCCGCACTGGT
>JAJYSU010000083.1 GCA_021793395.1 Actinomycetes bacterium | reverse complement strand
GTCTGAGGTGGACCTTGGGTCACACAATAAGAACCGAATCTCGGCGCTGACCTGCGGGCCCAACCGTACTAAATGCGAATTTTGTCCTTAGTGATGAGATGGCAGACACTCGACGCTGAACAGTCCTCAGGTCGTAGCTTGCGCGAACGTGTAACGAGCTTGTTAATGATAGTTTTGGATCGCTTCAACTCTTCGATCTGTGCGTCAATCTCGTCACTTCGCCGTCGGAGCAGATCGAGAACGTGAGAGCACGGCGATTCACCTCGATCTCGATAAGCCACAATCCCCTTGATCTCGCCGAGACTGAGACCCGAGGCCTGGCTGGCGAGAATGAACTGGAGGCGCTCGATCGTGTCGATGTCGTAGTCGCGATATCCGGACGCTAAGCGTCGCGGCTCGCCGAGGACCTCTATCTCTTCGTAGTAGCGAATTGTCTTCACCGAAACTCCGGATCGTTTCGCCACTTCACCTATGCGCACGTTTTTTAGATTAGCGCTTGACCCTCCCCTAAAGTGGAGGGTTTAGTCTCGACTTAAGGGGAGTCGGGGATGGGCAACGACACTCGCGACGGTTCGTACGGACGAACCCGCGCTGAAGGAGAAGATCATGCCAATTTCAACAACGTACGACCTGGCGATCGTGGGCTCGGGAAGCGCCGCGTTCGCGACCGCTATCGAAGCTCGACGCCACAACGCGTCAGTCGTGATGATCGAGCAGGGAACCATTGGTGGCACTTGCGTGAACGTGGGGTGCATACCCTCTAAGGCCCTGCTGGCCGCGGCCGACGCCCGTCACGTGGCCCTCGCGCAGCACTTTCCCGGCATCACGACGTCGGCTGGCCACGTTGATATGACCTCGATCGTTGCCGGTAAGGACGAGATCGTGACCGAACTGCGCCGCGAGAAGTACGTGGGGCTTGCCGAACTCTACGGCTTTGACATCCTCACTGGTGTCGCGCGATTCATCGAAGGTCCCGCGCTTGAAGTGAACGGCGAGCGCATCGAGGCCACGCACTACGTCATCGCGACCGGAGCCGCCCCGTGGGCTCCGCCCATTGTCGGACTGGACGAGGTTGACTATCTCACGTCCACCACGGCCATGGAGCTCGATCACGTGCCCGCGTCGCTCGTAGTGATCGGCGCCAATGCCGTTGGTCTTGAGCAGGGCCAGCTCTTCGCCCGACTGGGCGCTGAGGTCACCATCGTAGAGGCGCTCGCGCGCATAGCCCCCTTTGAGGAGCCCGAGATCTCCGAAGCGCTGACGACCATCCTCGCCAGCGAGGGGATCGCCGTTCGAACCGGAGCGACCGTCCGAGAGGTCCAGCGCGAGGGAGAGAAGGTTGTTGTCTCACTGGACTCGCCGTTGGGTTCTCAGGAGCTGCGCGCCGAGGCCGTGCTGGTCGCGACGGGTCGGCGTCCGACGACCGTATATCTCGGACTTGAATCGGTCGGGGTGACGCTCGGCGCGCGCGGCGAAGTGGTCGTCGACGAGGAGCTACGCACGACCAACCCGTGCATCTTCGCCGCGGGCGACGTGACCGGACATCCACAGTTCGTCTACGTCGCGGGCCGTCACGGGACCGTCGTGGCGGACAACGCCCTCACCGATGCGCACCTCACCGTTGACTACCGGACCCTTCCGCGGGTGACCTTCACGTCACCGGCCATAGCGTCGGTGGGAATGACCGACGAGCAGGCCAATGATCTGGGGATCGACTGCGAGTGTCGCGTGCTGTCGTTTGCCTACGTGCCGCGCGCCATTGTCAACCTGGATACCCGTGGGGTCGCCAAGGTCGTCGCCGAACGGAGCACGGGCCGGGTCCTCGGCGTGCACCTGCTGGCCGAAGGAGCGGGTGACGCCATCCTCGCCGCGGTCTACGCCCTCGACGCGGGCTTCACCGTTGAACAGTTGGCCAACGCGTGGACGCCCTACCTGACCATGGCCGAGGCAATCAAGCTCACGGCCCAGTCCTTCACCCGCGACGTCGCGGCGTTATCGTGTTGTGCCTCGTGAGCGAGCACACCTCGCATAACGGTTCAAGGAGGGCGACGGCAACTCGACGCGAGAACGGCAAAGGCATTTTCCTCCTGCCATTGCTACCAGCGTTGTGCTGCGGTCTCCCCCTCATAGTGGTGGTGCTGGCTACCGCCAGTGCATTAACTAAGGGGGTCGTCGTCGGGGCCGTGGTAGCTCTGGTCGGCATCGCCGTCACGTTGTTCGTACGTCGCACAATGCGGGCTAACACTGCGAGCTGCGGGCCAACTCGAGAATCTCAAACATCATCACCGTCGCGTCCCGAGGATCAGCGGTGATGAGTCAGCAAGGAGGCGGAGCACCGTCGACGACCGGCGGTTCCGTCGACGCGCCAATCGCTAAATCCCCGTCAACGTCGGCGTCGTGGACAGCGGTGCTGAGCGACGTCGTTCGAGATCACGTCAATCAGTTGGTGTTTTTCGTCACCGCGGTCGTCGTGACCTTCGCCTACTCCATGCTCCTCACTTTCGCCTATACCCAACGATTTTCGTGGGCGAACTGGCACTACCTGTACGCGCGGCTCCTCATATGGAGCGTGGTCTTAGCAATCGCTATGGCGAGTGTCGTGGTGTTGCAGGTTCACGCGATGCGACGCGTGAGGGCCGCGCGCTCGCGCACGGGCGTGGTCGGGGGACTGGCCTTTGTGGGCAGTGTCCTGCCAAGCTTGTTGTGTTGTACCCCCATTATTCCCACCGCCCTCGCCTTTGTCGGATTCTCCACCGTGAGTGTCTACGGCACCACCGGGACGCTGCAGCACTTTTTTGCTACCTACCAGACCCAGTTCTTTGTGGCGAGTCTCGCTCTCGTTGCGCTCACGGCGTGGTGGAGCGTGCACCGAATTGCTGAATCCACGTGCTTAATCGATGGTTGCGAACCCGAGTCGCACGGAGACCTCAAAAGTACTCGTACCCAGACGAAGACGAGCGTCACGGAGGGTTCCCTATGAGTCGCCCCGCGGATGGACGTGCTGCGCCAAAGAGTTCGCGCACCCAGCAGCAGATTCGCCGAGAACGACGACGTCGGTTTCCAAAGTACCGCGTCGCCGCGACAGTAGGTACGCTCGCTATTGCGGCCACCGTTCTTGGACTACACCTCAGTTCGAGTACGTCAACGCCTTCGTCGCCCAACGCCTCTCGCATGGGCACCGCCCGGGCCGTGGGTCTCGAAGCGCCCACAGGAACGTTCACCACAACCTCTGGCGAGCACGTCAGTGTCGCGTCGCTTCGAGGAGAGCCGACCCTGCTGTGGTTCGTGGCCACGTGGTGCTCGTCGTGTCAGGCGGGCACGCAAACCATGGCTCAGAATGTGACACGACTGAGGGTCGATGGCGTGCACGTGGTCGAGATTGAGCTGTACCG
>JAJYSU010000082.1 GCA_021793395.1 Actinomycetes bacterium | reverse complement strand
CGCTTCGTCGTAGATGACCCAGCGCGGGCCACCCGAAGGATCCTGGAGCGCACTCTCCATCCACGAGCTCGCGCACGCCATGACCATGGCGATCTTCGCGTCCGAGCCCGAAATGCGACTGAGGTCGAGACTCACCATGGGCAGATCCGGATCGAAGCGCACGGTGGAGGGCCCGTCGAAGAGGCCTCCCAAGTCCCCCGCGACCAGCCGATTGATCGCGTGAGCGACTTCGCGTCCATCATGGAGCAGTTGGGCGCGACTGGAGCCAACGACGTCGCGCGGGGGATCGAACATGGCCGCAACGACCTGGGGCAGGGTCGCGACGCTGTTAGTGGCGACCGCTTCGTCTAGGGCGGCGAAGAGCGCGGTTGCTTCGACCGGCGCCATGGCCCGACCGAGCGCCGCTTCGCTGAGGGAGCGAAGCAGATCACGGCGGCGCTGGCGCACCACGTCGGCCCAAACTTGGTCGGACAGTGCCGATTGTCCACCGTCAGCGCTCGCGAAGAACGCAGGCCTCGGACCCTCATCCAAGGGATTGAGGCGCGCCGACGTCCCGCCAAGCTCGATCGCCTGACCCCCGACGCTGCGCGCGACGGTACTCCACTCGCCCTTGGGGTCGCCGGGCACGTAACACTTGCGCCCAAAGGCAATGCTGCGAGTCGCGATGGACTTGGCGAGGGTGGACTTACCTCGACCCACGACGCCAGCCAGTAGACAGTTCGGGTTCGTGAGCACGCCCATCTGGTAGAGCACCCAGGGGTCATAGACGAAGCCCGCGCCACTCCACGCGTCCTGGCCAATCAAGATGCCCCGGCTCCCGAGTCCGCTCTCCGCGAGGAACGGGTAGGCACCGGCAACGACTTCACTCGTCGCGCGATGCGGCGCCACCTTCAAGGCTCGGTAGGTACGCAGTGCGTCCTCGCCCGCTTCGCCGTGCTTGGGTAAGTACGCCGCGTTCCTCGCTTCGTCGCGGTGCAGCTCTCGAGCCCGCTTCGCTCCCGCTCGCGCCGCCACTTGGTCAGCCACCGACAGGGTCGCCGCCGCGCGCGCGAGGGCTCGACGCTCGCGACGCGCGGTCCCCTTCGCGCTATAGAGGGCACCGGCGAGCGATTTCCCACCGTCGAGAATTGGTTGGACGGGTGACGGCACCACCGGGACCGGCGTGATCTCGCGAGCGGGAAGCGAATCATCGCTCGGGCCGCGCAGCGTCGCCACCAACGCAGTGAGTCGTTCGATCTCGACCCGCTGCGCCGAAGTGTCGCTGCGACGTGACATGAAGACCACCTTCCTAGAAGACGCCGCGGGCGAGTGGCAGCGCGGCGACGACGAAGCCCTGGGACTGGCGCCCGTAGAGGACGCGGGTGTCACACCCCGACTGGCCAGCCGATCGTTCAATCAGCGCGACCGCGGTGGTGAGCCCCTCTTCGCTGTCGGCGGTCACGGTGATGAAACCCGCGAACTCGACGTCGGCGTGACCGTTCAGCAGCGCCTGTTCTCGCGCCAAGAGGTCGCTGTACTCCTGGACGTCGGCGAGGTCTTGGACCTGGCCGACCTTGGCCTTGTGCTGCGCGTCGGTGATCGCCTCGGTCTTCTCCTTGCGCAACGCCCGTAACGCTTCGCTCGTGCCGAGGGGATGGGCGAGGAGCGAGAGGGACTTGCGGATGTCGGGCGCAAATATGAGCGCGTGCAAGAAGTGCGGGGCCACCTCCACCCGGGGCCAGTCACTGATCCAGAGCACGCACGAGTAGCCCGAGTCGTGGCGCAGGTACGACCAGTGCTCCGAGAGCGCCACCGGGCCCGCGGAGCGAAGCGTCGCATTCGCACGAATCTGTGCGAGATCAGACGCAGGGTCATACGCCTGACGGATCGTGGTCGCGAGTTGGGCCTCACTCAACCAGCCCTCGAGTCGCAGGTCGGCGTCGCGCAGACCGTGTTCCAAGACGCTCATGTCAACGCGCAGCACCGACGCTGCGCCCTTCACGCCCCGCCCGGCGCTGCGAATCGCCGCGGCGGCCTTCTTCATATCGAGTGCGATGGTGATCGTCGTTCGGTGCGTCGAGGATCCCAGTGACGTCTGGGTGAGCAGCTCTTGATACTCCTCGTTGGGCCAGTCGTGCTCGCCCGTGCCGTGCTCTTCGTACCACTGGGCGACCTTCGTGCCGGGGTCGGGCACCGTGGACTCGAGCACCTGGATGAGCGCACCAGTGCCGGTCTGGGCGAGGGAGGCGATGACGCGCCCCCAGGTCGCCACCCGGTCGCGCTGGGCCGACGGCGAGAGCAGCACGTAGGCGGGGTGAGAAACCGCGAGGGTCGCCGAGAGCGTCTGGCGGTGCGGGTCGTGCACGAGGCACGCGCCGCTGTCGGGGTCGTTGTAGAAGCGCAGTGGTGCCGCGTCGCCCGGCAGGGCCATCGTGCCCGCCGGCCGCGGCGGGGACACTCTCGCTAAGTAGGTGGTCTGGTCCGTCGAGAGGCGCAGCGCCCAGTGCAGAAGCGTCGGGAGCCACTCGACGAGCGCCTGGCCCTTCACCGGGACGAACGCCGATCCGAGTAGCGCGCCCCACATCGGCGTCGTCACGAGCAGCCCCACTCCCCCGGCGCCGAGAAGACCGATCAGGAGAACCACCGCGGCGGCGCCGATCGCGCTCGCGCGCAGGCCCGAGAACCCCAACAGGAAGCCGCGCGTCGAGCGTCGAGCGAAGCGAACCGTCGGGGGGCCGGCGTTGAACGTGCTCACGAGCGCTCCGTCGGTCCGGGCTCTGGACTGGAACGTCGGCGCGGCGGGGCCGGCGCGAACGAGGTGGTCGTGGGCGTCGGATCAATCGTCGACGCGCCCGCCGACGTGGCGTCACTCGACGGGTTCGGGTGGCTGCCGGTCGGCGCGGGGCCATGACTCGGCGCCGCGCTTTGCGTCGAAACCGACGCTGTCCTGGTCGGTACTGGCTCCACGCGTGGTCCCCGCTCGGCGCTCGCCCCGGGTGGCACGGACGATGGCGAGCCCGCTCCATCCACCACGGGGCTCGGTCCCGCTGAACCCCGATCGGTCGAGCGTGTCGCGGACTCGCCGAAGTGTCGTCGAGCGTGCGTCGCCGCGCCCACGTCGAACGCGGCTCCGGCGACCACACCGGCACCAGCACCAGGAGCAGGAGCAGGAGCAGGAGCATCGTGGGCACCCGACCGAGCGTCCGTGGCGCCACTCGATCCGGTCGATGCTTCTGACCTCGCACCCAGTGGCGCGCCCACGCCCATCGGGGCGGCGATGCGGTGCGGGGCACCACCGAGGCTCTGGGCCGCCCACTTCATCGACGCGACCTTCTGGGGGGCGCCAATGACCGTAGCGGCGCCCGAGGTGGCGTGGGCGGCCGAACCGGCGAGGTTCGCCATGTGATCGCCGGTGAAGTGCACGAGTTTGAGCGCCATCCACGGC
>JAJYSU010000042.1 GCA_021793395.1 Actinomycetes bacterium | reverse complement strand
CCCGCGTGTCCCAGGCTCCCCACACCCGCCTGGCCGCCATCCCCGGTCGACCACCCAACCTGGCGACGCTGGGCTCAGGCTGCCGCTTCGCCCCGCGCTGCGCCTACGCGACCGAGCGTTGTCACCGCGAGGATCCACCCCTCGTCGAGGCCGACGAACCGGGGCACCAGTACGCGTGCTGGAATCCGTTGCCCGTCCCACCAGGTGCTCGAGCATGACGAGCACCGCGACCTCCCCACTGCTGTCGGTACGCGACCTCACCGTGGCCTTCGGACACGGTGCTCACCTCGTCAGCGCCGTGGACGCGGTGAGTTTCGACATCGCCGCCGGAGAGACGTTGGGGCTGGTGGGTGAGTCGGGCTGCGGCAAGTCCACTACCGGCCGGGCTCTCATGCGGATCGTGACGCCCACGGCCGGTACCGTCGAGTTGGATGGCGTCGACATCACCCACCAGCGTGGCCGCGCCTTACGCCACACGCGTACGCGCATGCAGATGATCTTCCAGGACCCGATCAGCTCGCTCAATCCCCGCCGTCGCGTGCGCGACATCGTTGCCGAACCCCTGGACTGCTGGCACCTGTCGCGCGGGCCCGAGCGCGACACGATCATCAACGACCTACTCGTCAAGGTCGGAATCGATCCGCTCCTCTACGGGTCGCGCTACCCCCGCTCGTTGTCGGGCGGCCAGTGTCAGCGGATCTCAATCGCCCGCTCCTTGGCCATGCGGCCCCAGTTACTGATCTGCGACGAGATGGTCTCCGCGTTGGACGTGTCGGTCCAGGCGCAGATCCTGAACCTGCTCGAAGATCTCAAGGTCGAGTACGGCCTGACGCTACTCTTCATCGCCCACGATCTGGCGGTGGTGAAGAACGTCAGCGATCGCGTCGCCGTCATGTACCTCGGGCGGCTCTGCGAGATCGGCCCGGCCACCACTCTCTACGAAGCCCCGGCGCACCCCTACACCTCGTACCTGCTCGGCGCGGCCCTCGACGCCGACCCGACCTCGCGCACTCGTCCGGACATCCTCGACGGCGAACCCCCGAGTCCGCTCAACCCGCCGAGCGGCTGCCGCTTTCGCACCCGATGCCCCCGCGCCACCGATCGATGCGCCCTCGAGACGCCAACGCTGACCGACGTGACGCCCGGCCACCGAGTCGCCTGTCACTTTCCCCTCGTGAGAGTCCCTGACCTCGATCGCTAACTCTCGAGGTCAGGCGACGGCGCAACCTCATCACTCGAGGCCGCCTCATCACTCGAGGCCGCCTCGTCGCTCACGTCGGATTCACCGGGCTGGCCCGACACCTCAGTTGCGTACTCGGCCCACGCGGCCTGCGCCTCGGTCTCTGGAGTGAAGTCGCCGTACTCAATGGCGCCGATGTAGTTGCCCTCGTCGTCGTAGGCGTGAGAGCCGAAGGCCTCGCGGTACTCCTCGGACACCTCGCCACCCTCCGCCGCCTGCTTGATCGACAAGCTAATGCGCCGGCGTGCGGTGTCGAGTTCGATGATCTTGACCCACAACTCCTCGCCCACGGTGACCACCTGATCGGGCGACTCGACGTGGTGCGCGGCCATCTCCGAGATGTGCACGAGACCTTCTATCCCGTCGCCAACCTGCACGAAGGCACCGAAGGGCACGAGCTTGGTCACGCGTCCGTAGACCAACTGGTCCACCGCGTGCGAGTCCGCGAACACCTGCCACGGGTCCAACTGGGTCGCCTTCAGTGAGAGCGAGATCCGCTCCTTGGCGAAGTCGACGTCGAGCACCTCAACGTCGACTTCGTCGCCCACCGACACGACCTGGCTCGGGTGGTCGATGTGCTTCCAGCTGAGTTCCGACACGTGAATGAGCCCGTCCATGCCGCCGAGGTCGACGAACGCTCCAAAGTTCACGACCGACGAAATGACCCCATGACGTCGCTCGCCGGGCTTCAGGTTGTTGCGGAACTCGCCGCGCTGCTCCTTCTGAGTCTCCTCCAGCCACGCGCGACGCGAGAGGACGACGTTGTTGCGGTTGCGGTCCAACTCGATGATCTTGGCCTCGACCGTCTTGCCGATGTAGGGCTGCAGTTCGCGAACCCGTCGCAACTCCACCAACGAGGCGGGCAGGAAGCCACGCAGACCAATGTCCACGATGAGTCCGCCCTTCACCACCTCGATGACCATGCCCTTCACGACTTCGTCGCGATTCTTCAGGTCCTCAATCGTCGTCCACGCCTTTTCGTACTGCGCGCGCTTCTTGGACAGGACCAGTCGACCCTCCTTGTCCTCCTTCTGCAGGACAAGGCACTCGACCCTCTCGCCTAGCGTCACCACGTCACGGGGGTCGACGTCGTTACGAATTGACAACTCGCGCGCGGGGATCACGCCCTCGGACTTAAAGCCGATGTCCACGAGGACCTCGTCGCGATCGATCTTGACGACGGTGCCGGTGACCAGATCGCCGTCATCGAACTCCAGGACGCTCTCACCGACCAGTGAGGTCAGGTCCGTGCCGACGAGGTTGTCCTCGGTCACGACCCGCGGGATGTAGTGCCCCTCATCATCGAAGGTTCCCATTGGCTGGGCAGAGAGGAGGCTGGTGCCGTCCGACATTCGTACTACCTTCACGTCGACCACACCGGGGTCCGCTCGTCGAGTAGGAGTCGGGTCACCGGTGTCGACCCGACGAACAATCGTAGCACTGAGCCGGTAGTCGTCGGCCGCTAACCCTTGGCGGTGGCCCAGTTCTCGCCCCAGTGCAGCGACGTCTCGAGGGGCACGCTCAGTTGTGCCGCGCCGGTCAGGGCCTCGACAATCGTCGCGCCCACCTCCGACTCCTCGTCCGGGGGGGCTTCAACCAGAACCTCGTCGTGAACCTGCAGGATCAGACGCGCGGCGCGCCCGTCCTCGCGTAGTCGACGGTCCAGGCGCACCAGCGCGGATTTAAAGATGTCCGCCGCCAAACCCTGAATTCCCGCGTTAATGGCCTGACGTTCAGCCGCCAGACGCTGGCTACCCACCGCGGTCACGAGGTCGGGAAAAGGACGGATACGTCCGAACTCCGTACGCGAGTACCCCTTGGAGCGGATATCGGCCACGGTGCGGTCCATGTAGGCCCGCAGACTCGGAAAGCCGGCAAAGTAGCGGTCCATCACGTCGCGCGCCGTCGATACCGGCACCCCGAGGCGCTGACTGAGCCCGAAGGCTTCCATACCGTAGGCCAGACCGTAGGAGACGGCCTTGGCCTGCTCGCGCTGCTCGTGAGTCACCACCTCTGGCTCCACGCCAAAGACCGAGGCGGCAATCGTGCGGTGCACGTCCTCGTGAGCCGCGAAGGCCGCCAGGAGGCCGGCGTCCTGGGACAGATGCGCCAAAATACGCAATTCAATTTGGTTGTAGTCGGCCACCGCGAGTCGCCAGCCCTCGCGAGCGACGAACGCGTACCGGAGCCGACGTCCCTCCGCGGAGCGCACCGGAATGTTGTGCAAGTTGGGGTTCTCCGACGAGAGCCGGCCCGTGCGGGCCACCGTCTGGCGAAAGGTCGCGTGAATCCGCCCATCGGGCCCGACCGCGTCAATCAGTCCGGCGCCGTAGGTGCTGCGTAGCTTCTCGACCTCGCGATAGCGCAGAATGAGATCCACGATGCGGTGCTCGTCGCGAATAGCCTCGAGACTCGTCGCGTCGGTGGAATGTCCCGTCTTGATGCGCTTGGTCGGGCTCAGTCCCAGTTCGTCGAACAGTACGGTCTGCAGTTGGGCCGAGGAGTTCACCTTGAACGGATGACCCGCCACCGACTGGATCTCCGCGTCCAGCGCCGCCGCCTCCTGGGCGAACTCCTGGTTGATCGCGCGCAACAGTGCCACGTCGACGCGCACCCCCACGGCCTCCATGCGCCCGAGCACGGCCACTAGGGGCAACTCGATCTCCTCGTACACGTAGTTAAGGCCCCACTGCGCGCACTGGGCTCGCACTACCTCACGGAGACGGGCGACGGTGCCTACCTCGGCGACGAGAGTCTCCTCGCTCGTCGAGTCTCCGAAGAGCGTCGGTGTGTCGGGTGCCAGGCGCACCCCCAAAAATCGTCGCGACAGGTCGTCGAGCGAGTAACTACCACTGGTCGGGTCGACGAGAAAGGCCATAATCGACGTGTCGTCCGCCGGTTCGCGAAGCTCGATCCCCTCGGCGCTCGCGCGGCGGTACCACTCCTTAAGGTCGTGACCCACCGGGCGTCGCGCGCCCATCGCGGCCAGCACCACATCGAACGGTGCCACCGCGACCACCGTCGCGTCAGCGCTCAGGACGGCCGCCTGGTCGCCGCGCGCGGCGAGGAAGAGGTCACCGGTACTGGCCGCGACAACGTCGTCCAGGGTGACGCGCCGCGCTGCCGGCTCCTCGAGCGACGCGCTCGGCGCGCCCGGCGACACCTCGTCGACGCCGTCCGCGGCGGGTCCGAGGAGATTCTCGTCGAGCAACTTCTCGAAGCGTGCTCGCATGGTGGCCATCTCGTAGCGCTCGAAGAACGCGACAACCTCGCGCCGCCGCCACCCTCCCACGTGCAAGTCCTCGAGCTCAATATCGACCGGCACGTCGCGCACGAGACGCATGACCGCGACGTTATTGCGCGCCCGCCCCTCGTAGGCCACGAGATTCTCGCGCAACTTGGGCGTTAGCTCGGCGACGTGGCGGTAGAGGTCGTCCAGGTCGTCGTAGCGCGCCAGGAGACGGGCCGCCGTCTTCTCCCCCACTCCGGGAACCCCCGGGAGGTTGTCCGAGGCGTCGCCGCGCAGCGCCGCCAGCAGCGGGTAGCGCGCGGGCTCGACGCCGCAGCGTTCGATGATGCCCGCCTCGTCGTAGAGGGCGTAGTCCGACACACCGCGTCGGTTGTACAGAACGCGCACGAAGGGATCCTCGACCAGTTGGAACGTGTCGCGGTCCCCGGTCACGACCACCACGGGCAGCCCGGCGTCGCGTCCACGCGTCGCCAACGTCGCCAGCACGTCATCGGCCTCGTAGCCCGTCACGCCCACAACCGGAATGCCGAGCACCTCGCACATCGTGCGAATGAGGGCGAACTGGGGCTCTAACGCCTCGGGCGTCGCCGCCCGCCCGCCCTTGTAGTCCTCGCTCATGGCGTCACGAAATGTCCCCCCCGGCAGGTCGAAAGCCACCGCCAGTGCGCGCGGATGCTGGGAGCGAACGAGCGAGTGCAGCATGGCGGCGAAACCGTGCAGCGAATTGGTCACCAGTCCGCCCGAGGTCGCGATATCGCTCGAAAGGGCGAAGAAAGCCCGAAAGGCCAGCGACATGCCGTCCAGCAGCACCAGCGGGCGCTGGTCGGTGACCGGATCAGCCAACGAAGTCACCGTGCAAGATCTGCTCGGCGACGTCACGCATCCTCGTGCGCGCGCGCATGGCCGACTGTTGGATCACGTCGAAGGCGGAGGGCTCGTCCAGCCCACGCTCGAGCATCAGGCGCTCCTTGGCGCGACGCACCAGCTCGCGCGTCTCGATCTTGTCGTCGGCGAGCGGGGCGTGCGACGGCGTGACGCTCGCGCTGGTGGGATCCAGAATCGCGGCGAGTTTAGGAAGTATTTCGCTACTGCGGAAGGGTTTGACCAGGTAGGCCACGACTCCCGCGTCGCGCGCGCTCTCGATCAGCGAGCGTTGACTGAACGCCGTCAGCAAGACAACCGCAATCCCCAGATCCGCGACTTCGCGCGCCACTTCGATCCCATCCAGGCCGGGCATCTTGATGTCGAGCAGCGCGAGGTCGGGCCGGTGCTCTCGAATCAACGTCAGTGCCTCGTCGCCCCGGGCCGCCTCGGCGACCACGAGGTAGCCGTCGTCCTCGAGAATTTCCTTCAAGTCCAGGCGGATGATGGACTCGTCGTCCGCGATCACCACTCGTTTAGCCATGTCCGTCCTTCGGGGTCCACTCGTGCAGGAGCGCGTCACGTTCGGCCTTCAGGTTACGCACCTCGTGCGCGCGGCGCGTCAGTTCCGCGTTCGCGGCCGCCACGTGACGCGATAACTCATCGTACTCCTGGGTCTGCAGGGGTGTCTCGGAGACTAACGAGCGGATACGCGCGTCCTCGAGCGCGTCATTCCAGACCAGGACCTGCTCTTCCAGGACGTGCTGACTCTCGCGGGCCGCGGCCAGCCGCCGCTGCAAGTCCTCGAGCCGTCGACGCACCTGGCGCTCTCCCATCAACCCGAGTGTACGGCCCGCTCAGGGCCACGACGCCAGCACGCGAGCCCGCGACAGCCGCTGCGGGCTCGGCGCGACGCCGACGCCGACGTCACCGCCGTCGTCGACGGGGCCGCTCACGGCCACGAGGCCAATGTCACTCGGCTCGCTCACGCAGTGCTCCGCGAGACGTCGGTGCGCAGTGCGTGCGAGGGGTGACTCGAAGAAGCCACCGAGGTACGCGCGCAGCCCGTGGTCGGCCGCCCATCGGATCATGGCCCGCGCGTTGGCCACACCTCCGACGCGAGCCGGCTTCACGCACACCACGCTCGCGGCGCCGTAGCGGACCACGTGCTCAAGATCGCGCACCGAGCGCACCCCCTCGTCCATGGCGAGCGCGACGTCCAACCGTGCGCGAAGCCGCGCGGGATCGACCATGTTGCCGGGCGCGAAGGGCTGCTCGACCACGTCCACGCGGGCGACTCGCGCCAGGGCCCTCACGTGTTCGATGACCACCTCGTCGCTTCCCGCGCTGGTGTTGTAGTCCACCAGAATCGGACGACCCAACGTCGAGACCCGTTCCAACACCCAAGGCTCAAGAGGCTGAGGCCCACACTTGACCCGCACGCGCGCGACCGACGGCTCCACGTGCCACGCAACGGCGTCATCGAGCGCCGAGACGGTTGCCTGCTCGGGCGTGGCGTAGAGCGGGGGCCACAGCGTGGCCAGGTCGACGGTTCCCGCACGTATCGCACGATCCAGCAGGGCCATCTCTACCAGCGCCACCGCCGGCCCGCTGGCTCGACGCGGCCCCGCCACCAGGTGCAGTCGCGACCAGAGCGGCAGGTCCCCCTCGCGTTCGGCGATGTCCCGGGCGTGGGGCACGACGAAGGCCATCACTTCATCGACGACGTCCTCCAGTCCCGGATCGCCATTGAGGGCGAAGGGCTGGGGCGACACCTCGCCGTAGCCGTACGCGCCCTCACCCTCGACGCGAAGCACGAGTCGCGAGCGTCGCGCGTGACGCTGCGCCGCGGCGAGCACCGGATGCGCCATGTCCACGTCTTCTCGCCACAGCGTCACCGACACCCGCACCGCTCCACTCTAGATTTGCTGCTACCGTAGGCGCCGCGCCCGGATGGCGGAATCGGCAGACGCGGAGGCCTCAAAAGCCTTTACTCGAGAGGGTGTGTGGGTTCAAGTCCCACTCCGGGCACCGTCAGTTGTTCTCGACTCCGTCGCCGTCACGGCGGTGATGGCGCCTGGTCGCCGTCTCCGCTCGAGGAGGTGGCGCGCTGTTAGCGTGGCGACGTGTCCGAGCCGACCACCACTGTTCGCCGCGACGACATCGTCGCGCTGTTTCCGGGCCAAGGGTCGCTCGGAGGTGGTGCGGGCCGCGCCTGGCGCGACTCCCCGCACTGGTCGGCGGTCGAGCGGATCAGCGAGGTGACCGGCGTCGACGTCGCGTGGCTCCTCACCGACGCACGCGATGAGGACGTCGTGCGCACGGATCGGGCACAGATAGCCACTTTCGCACTGTCCCTCGTCACCTACCGCGAGCTGAGTGATCGAGGAGTTCGACCTCGCTATCTCCTCGGCCACAGTCTGGGAGAGTTCTCCGCGCTGGTCGCGTCGGGCCTGCTCAGTCTCGATGACGGAGCATCACTGATCGCGGTGCGCGGACGGGCCATGGCCCACGCCGCTGAGGAGAACCCTGGATCGATGATCGCGCTGATGGGCGGCGACGAAGGGGCGCGCGACGCGCTCGACACACTGTCCGACGTGTGGGTCGCCAACATCAACGGCACGGGCCAAGTTGTCGTCAGTGGCACGCGCGACGCGCTCGATGACCTGCTGGCCCGTCACCGGTCGCTCGGCTGGCGCCGCGCGACGCCGCTCGTGGTCGGTGGTGCCTTTCACTCGCCTCTGATGGCCAGTGCTCAGGAGAAACTCGACGCCGCCCTCGACGCGGTGCAGTGGGGGACGACCGACGCCACTCTGATCGCCAACGTTGACGGCCACGTCCATACCACGGCCGACGAGTGGCGTGATCTCCTGTCACGCCAGTTGACGTCGCCCGTCGACTTCCTCGCAGCGACGCTCGCCCTGCCCTCGACGGTGACGACAACCGTGGAGATGGCTCCCGCCGGCGTGCTGACGGGACTCACCCGGCGCATCCGGACCTTCGCTCACCAGTTCACTCTCGACAACCCCCCCGCTCTCGACGAGGTAGCCCCGTGACCAACTCTCTGCCCACTCCCGACCCGGCGACGGGTCGACACGTCATCGTGACGGGCGCCAGCCGTGGCATCGGCGCGGCGCTGGCGGCCCACTTCGTAGCCCTCGGCGATCGAGTCGTCGCGTGGTCGCGTAGCGGCGACGCACCCGCCGGCTGCACGCGTGCGCTGACCGTGGACGTCGCCGACGCGGTCCAAGTCGGCGACGCCGTACGCGCCACGACCGCGGAACTCGGCCCCGTGGAAGTAATGGTGATGAATGCGGGCATCACCCGCGACGGGCTGACCCTACGTATGGGCGACGAACAGTGGCGCGACGTCCTCGCGACCGACCTCGATGGAGCCTTCTACTGCGCCCGGGCCGCCCTCACCTCCATGGTGCGTGCCCGGCGTGGATCCCTGATCTTCATAGGCTCGGTCAGCCCCTTCCTGGGCGTCGCCGGACAGGCCAACTACGCGGCGGCCAAGGCGGGACTGGTGGGACTGGCACGATCGCTCGCTCGCGAGGTCGCCTCGCGATCGATCACCGTCAACGTCGTCGCGCCGGGCTTCATCGACACCGATATGACGGCCGCGTTGGGCGAGGCGGGAACCGATCTGAAGGCGCTCGTCCCGCTGGGTCGAGCCGGCACGGCCACCGAGGTCGCGGATGCCGTAGGGTTTCTCGCCAGTAACCACGCTCGCTACATCACCGGTGCGGTAATCGCCGTCGACGGCGGCCTCGCCATGGGGCTGTGACGTCTCCCAGATGACGTGACGCGCGACGGCGTTGAGTACGATAGGGCGACACATGACGAAGGGGCTGTTTGATGGACCGTACTGAAGCATTCGCCAAATTCACCGAGAACGCCGTCGAGGTGCTCGCCGTGGAGCCGACGCAGGTCACGCCGGAGGCGTCGTTCAGCGAGGATCTCGGCGCGGACAGCCTCGACCTAGTCGAGTTGGTGATGGCTCTCGAGGAGACGTTCAACATCGAAGTCGGCGAGGACGAACTGAAGGATATCAACACCGTGGGCCAGGCCTTCGAACTGATCTACGCCAAGCTGTAGTGCGCGTCGCCCTCACTCCTTCTGGTCCGGTAACGGGACGTCGGGTTGCGGTCACGGGCGTGGGGGCGGTCAGTTGCGCCGGCGTCGGTGCAGCGGCGTTGTGGGACGCGCTCCAGTCCCCCACCGCACCGTCGAGCACCCGCGTCGCGCCATTCGACGCGTCGGCGCTCGGAGGTCCCAAGGAACTACGCCGCCTGGACCCGTTCTCCCTCTACGCCCTTATGGCGGCCGACGAGGCGTGGCGTCAGAGCGGACTACGCGGACCCGTCGTGGACGCCGCCAGCATCGTCACGACCGGAATCGGGGGTCTGCAAACAGTGCTGGCCCAGGTTGAGGTTCTGCGCGAGCGCGGAGCCAGCCGGGTCTCACCGTTCATGGTGCCCATGATGATGCCTAACGCCGCCACCGCCGCGGTCTCCATGCGCTTTGGGCTGGGCGGACCGTGCGAGACGGTCACCACGGCGTGTGCGGCGGGCACCCACGCGCTCGGCAACGCGGCACGCCTCATCAGTACCGGTCGCTCGACGGTCGCCGTCGCGGGAGGGGCGGAGGCGGTCATCGTGGAGATCGCCGAGGCGGGTTTTCGCAACATGACCGCGCTGAGTTCCACCGACTTCTCACGACCCTTCGACGTGGACCGCGACGGCTTCGTCATGGGCGAAGGTGCGGGCATTCTGGTTCTGGAGGAGTGGGAGCACGCGCGCGAGCGCGGCGCGACAATCCTCGCCGAGATCATCGGCGCGGCGTCGACGGCTGATGCCTACCACATCACGGCGCCGGACCCGTCGGGTAACGGAGCCGTGCGCTGCATGGAGTTGGCTCTCGAGGATGCGGACATCAGTGCCGAACAGGTTTCTCACATCAACGCTCACGGAACCTCCACCCCACTCAACGACCTCGCCGAGGCGATCGCCGTTCACCGGGTCTTCGGCGATCACCCACCGGTCGTCACCTCCATCAAGGGGCACCTCGGCCACTCGCTGGCCGCCGCGGGCGCCTTGGAGGGCGTGGCCTCGGTCATGACCCTGTTGAACCAAACGGTCCCGCCCACTGCCGGCACGACGCACGTTGACCCCGCCGTCGATCTCGACCTAGTGATCGGTGCGCCTCGCCGCGGTGACTACGACATCATCCTCTCCAACTCCTTCGGTTTCGGTGGCCACAACGGCAGCGTCGTGCTGCGGCGGGTTCTCGACTAGCTTCCGCGTCGTGCTGTCGGGTCTCTCGTCGGTCGCCGACGGCGACGACGAGTTAGTCGATGTCTAAGCGCTCGACCAGCGCGTGCTCGTAACCCCAGCGGGCGTTGGTCACGAAGGCACCGAGGAGCACGGGGTCCGTCACCCCGATCGAGGACTCCACCCCCGAGCGCACGTCAACCCCCCAGACGGGGAAGCGGCGTACCACGTCGGCCACGTTGTCGGGATCGAGTCCGCCCGAGACGATGACCGGATGGCGCGTCGGCCCCGCCAGTAGCGTCCCGGCCCGTGCGAGGGACGCGGCGTCATCCGTCTCGGGTACTACCAGGTAGTCGACACCGTCCTCTCCCTCGACGTCGTCGTCCACCCCTCGCAAGATGGTCGCCACGCGATCACCCACGTAGCGCACCTCCTCCGCGGTTATGGGCCCGTCAATCTGCACGGCCGAGAGCCCGAGTGAGTTGGCGGTCGCCACGATACGTTGAGGCATCTCGTGACGAAAGACACCCACCGAGATCACGCCCGGAGGAAGACGGCGAAGGATGTCGTGGACGGTCGAGGGAGCGACACGACGCGGCGTGGGACCGAACTCGAAACCCACCGCGTTGGCCCCCAGACCCACGGCCAGGAGGGCATCCTGCTCCGACGTCAGACCCGAAACCTTGATGAACAGACCATCGAGCGGTAGGCGCACGCGAACCTCCTTGATCGTCACCCTACCCAGACGCGCCGTCTCGTCACGGTACCGGGGTCACGTGGACGTCGTTGAAGGACGCCAGGTGGTCAGGTTCAAGGACCGTACGGTGCACGATGGCCAGCGCCCTAACGCCCTCATCGACCGTCTCCCACGTCGTCACCGGCGGACGCGTTGCCGGACCACGGCTGGCCGCGACGGCCACCACTCGCTCGATGGTAGGGCCCTGCACGTAGGCGAGACGCCACGGTACGTGGGCGCCCCGCGCGTCCAGACGAGCGACGAGTTCTTGACCGGTAAAGCAGCCCTTGTCGAAGGAGACCGTCGCCTCGACGAAACGTGCACCGTAGCTCTGGGGAGGCAGCGCCAGGGCGTACTCCCCCTCGAGCGGCCAGCGGGCGTCGATCTGCTCGCTTCGCGTGGTGAAGGGACCGTCGACCTCTCGTACGAGATCCAGGGAACAGTTCGTACGCCGGTGGAAACGTCGCAAACGCTCGTAGGAGGCCACCGCCAGCCCGCGCGGCACCACGAGGCGGTAGCCGTCGTCGAGACGTTGCAGACGGCTCGACGTGAGCACCGTACCGTCGGGCTGCAGCAGTAGCGTCCAGACTCCGTCACCGCTGTCGCGGGCCACGTCCTGGCTCACCTGGCTCTGCAGGAAATCACCCGCGTCAACGCCGCGCAGCTCGATCGCCGACCACTCGAGGATAGTGGGGCGAGGGGACAAGTTTGGCTCCATGGGCCACTACAGTAGGCGCCGGGGTGTGACGTCGCTCCCGATCCCACGGAGGATGTCGATGAGCACCCGCAACGAGTTGAACACCATCACGTCGACGCTCACGGAGCTCGCCGCACGCATCACCCACCTCGTGGAGAGCGAAGGCGACACGATGGCGAACGACGTGTACACCGAACTAGTGGCCGCCGAGCGCACCGTCGGTGCGCTGCTTCGCCGCCTGAGTCGCGTCGCGAGTCGCAGCACGTGACCGGTAGCGTGCTTGCATGTCCTCCTCGTGGCGCGCTGCGAACTCTCTGAGTCGCGAAGAGCGCGTCGCGGTTCTCAATCTCTGCGACCGCGTCGAACTAGCCCTGGGCCGCGAGGCAATCGACGAAGGTCGCCGTCGCGTCGTCGTCCACGGTGGCGTGGCCCAGCACTGGCTGCACGGTGAGGATACCCTCGACGGCTACGCCCACGTCACGACGGCGCAGAATCCGTCGGTAGAACAGTGCGGTGGTGGCTTCGACGCGACGCTTCTGACCCGCCTGCTCGAGGACTACCCCGTCATTGACTGGTGGATCCGCGGCGACCAGCACGTCGTCGGCGGTGCCACCCTACGCACCTTGCAGTTCATGCGCGCACCCCTACCCGTCCCGGTTATCGCGCCACCTCCCGGTGCGACCCTGCGAAACTTCGAGCCCGGAGTAGACGACGACGCGTGGATCGCGCAAAACAACGCCGCCTTCGCCGATCACCCCGAACAGGGAGCGTGGACGCACGCCGACCTCGCGGCCCGACTCCGCGAGCCGTGGTGTGACCCCTCCGGATTCCTTCTTCTCGAGTGGCGCGGTCGTCTGGTGGCGTCGTGCTGGACGAAGGTTCACGAACTCTACGCCGAACGCCTGGGTGAGATCTACGTCATCTCGGTCCACCCCGACTTTCGTCACCTTCATCTCGGTCGCGTGATGGTCACCCAGGGCCTCGCGACGCTACGGCGTCGCGGCGTCAACACGGCGGTCTTGTTCGTCGACCATTCCAACGAGCCCGCCCGTCGTCTCTACGACTCGTTGGGCTTTCGCGTCGAACGCGAGGACCGCCTCGTGCGTTTCACGCGTCAGGACCGTCGCGCCTAGGAGCCTACGAAGTGGCCCACGGCGAAGGTAACAGCCGCCGCGAGCGCCCCGATGACCACCTGACGAAGCGCCCAGCGTACGACGCCACGCTTCGCGAACCACCCAATTCCTCCCCCGACCGCGGCCGAGCCCGCGGCGGCGAACAGGATCGACCAGCCGACCTCGTTACCGTGCTGGGACCACAGCCACGGGATGAGGGGCACGAATGCCCCCAGCGCGAAGGTCAGGAGTGACGCCAGCGACGCGGCCCAGGGCGATCCCGTCGCCGACGGGTCAACGCCCAGTTCCTCGCGCGCGTGCGTACGAAGCGCAAGGTCGGGGTCGCGCATCAGATCGCTGGACAGCCGATCGGCCAGTTCCGCCTCGATGCCGCGGGCCACGAAAAGGTCACGGAGTTCATCGCGCTCGTCGTCGGGGCTCGCCGCGATGGAGCGTCGCTCCACGTCGATCTCGTACTCCAGCAATTCCTTCTGGGCTCGCATGGAGAGGTACTCACCGGTTGCCATGGAGAAGCCCCCGGCCACCAGCCCGGCCAGTCCCGCCAGGCGTACGACGTCATGACCGGGATTAGCGCCGGCGAATCCCAGGATCAACGAGATATTCGTCACCAGCCCGTCGCTCACGCCGAAGATACCGGCCCGAATCCAACCACCCGTGATATCGCGATGCTCCTCCTGGTGGACCGCGGCCATGACGCCATCCTACGAGGCAGTGGCGAGGTGGCGGGCCGGACCAGCCCCGACGGTAGAGTTACCTCGGAGGTAGTGATGACGACACGCGTGGGCTCTCTGGACGATCTGGCCCCTCTGGTCGGCACCCACCTCGGCTACTCGGACTATCACGTCGTGACCCAGACCGAGGTTGATCTCTTCGCCGAGGCCACCGGTGACCACCAATGGATTCACGTGGATCCGGTACGAGCTAGCACCGGTCCCTTCAAGGGCACCATCGCTCACGGCTACTTCACGCTGTCCCTCCTGCCAGTCCTGCTGAGCCAGATTCTGCACGTGGAGGGCGTCGCACTGGGCGTTAACTACGGCGCCAACCGCGTACGCTTCCCGAGCCCCGTTCCCGTCGGCTCGTCGATCCGGGCGGGAGCGACGGTGACGGCCGTCGACCCGGTGTCCGGTGGGGTTCAGGTAACCCTGGACGTGACGATTGAGATCCGAGACGCCGCCAAGCCCGGGTGCGTCGCCCAGGTCGTCTACCGCTACTACCGCTGACATGGCTCACCCCCCATTGCCCCAGGGCGACGAGAAGACTCGCCAGGTGCGCGCGATGTTCGACGCGATCGCGCCACGCTACGAATTCGTCAACAAACTCATGACCTTCGGCCTGGACGCCCGCTGGCGTCGCCGGGCGGTGCACGACCTGCGACTCACCCCCGCCAGTCGAATTCTTGACGTGGCGGCCGGGACCGGTGACTTCACACGCGAACTCGCGGCCCAGGGCTACCGCGCCGTCGCCACCGATCTGAGTTTTGGCATGCTCGCCGCGGCCCGCGGCGTCGCCGACCGAGTCCAGGCCGACGCCGTTCACCTCCCCTTTCCCGATGGCGCCTTCGACGGACTGACCTGCGGCTACGCGTTGCGCAACTTCAGTGACCTGTCGGCGACTTTCGTCGAAATGGCCCGCGTGGTGCGACCGGGTGGTCGGTTGTCATTTCTCGAAGTCGCCGAGCCTCGTTCGGGGCTCTGGCGTACGGGATTTCGACTGTGGTTTCGCCACGCGGTGCCGTTCATTGGGTCCCTAGTGTCGGACCGCGCGGCCTACCACTACCTTCCACAGTCCACGGCCTACCTGCCGACGACCGATGAAATCGTCTCGCGTCTCAACAGCGCCGGCTTTCTCGCCGTCAACCACCGCTTCGTGATGGGTGGTCTGAGTCAGCAGTTCCTGGCCACGAGGGCGCAGTGAGATTTCGGCGCACCGCCGTTACTCCTTTTCCCCGGGATCGGCTTCGCGCACGCGCCGCACGCCACGGTTGGCTACTCGAGGGCGGCGACGTCGTACGCGCGGGCTTCGGCGATGTCGTGATGACCCTCGACCTCGCCGAAGGACTCACTGACGTCCGCGGCGCCCTCGACGAACTGCGTGCCACTACCCTCATCGGCGACGACGGCCCCCCCGGCACGGGCGTCGTGGCCTTCGCGAGCCTCCCCTTCACGCCCGGAGCCCCGGGCCGACTCGAGGTGCCACACTACGTGGTGACACAGTTCGCTGACGGACGCGCCTGGATCACGTCGCCGGAGGATTCGTCCCCGGTCCCCGACGTCGACGACGAGCCGTACGACACCCAAGCCCTGCAGGAGCCCACGCGCCTGAGTTACCAGCCGACACCGGACGAGTACGCGCACCGGGTGGCGCAAGCCGTGCATCGCATGCGCCTGCACGAACTCGACAAGGTCGTCCTGGCCCGCGCCGTGATCGGACAGGTTGCCGAGCCCGTCGACGCGGCGACGGTCTCGCGCCGATTGCACGATCGAGAGCCCCTCTGCACCGTGTACTCACTGCCGCTGCCCGACGGGCGACGCTACGTCGGGGCCAGCCCCGAGCTTCTCGTGCGTCGTACCGGTGACGTGGCGCAATGTCACCCGCTCGCGGGGACGATCGCGCTATCCGACGACGTCGATCCGGAGGACTACCAGGACTGGCTCCTCGGTAGCGCCAAGAACTTGCACGAACACGCGATTCTGGTCGAGGACATCATCCACACCCTGGGCGACGTCTACGCGAACGTCACCGCTGACCCGACGCCCTCGATCGTGACCCTCTCCAGCATCGCCCACCTCGGCACGTGGATCAACGCGCGTGCCACCGACCAGGCGGACGCGCCGGACGCGCTCTCCGTCCTGGCCCGACTCCACCCCACCGCGGCCGTCGGCGGCACACCTCGCGACGTCGCCCTCGAGTACATCGCTCACGTCGAGGACGGCCGGGGTCACTACGCCGGTCCGCTGGGCTGGATCGACCAGTCCGGCGACGGCGAGTGGTGGATCGGCATCCGCGGAGTGATTCTGGACGGCACGCACTTCGAGGCCCGGGCCGGCGCCGGGATCATCGGTGAATCCGAGCCCGCGGCCGAACGCGAAGAGACCCGCGACAAACTCGCCAGTGTCTTGTCGTCGGTGATTACCGGTGCCGGAGCACGGCTCGCCACGGGCGCGCCAGCGCCCACGCCGTGACGAGGCACAAGGCCTCGACCACGATGGCCCCGGACATTTTCGACTCGCCCCGGGTGCGGTCCGTGAACGAGATCGGGGCCTCCGCGATCGTGAGTCCGCCGCGGCGAGCCCGATACGTCATCTCAATCTGGAAGCCGTAGCCGTCCGCGCGCACCGTGTCGTAGCGCATGGCCGTCAGTGCACGAGCGCTGTAGACCCGGTAACCCGAGGTGGCATCGGCGACGTGGAGCCCGAGAACGGCCGACGCGTACACGTTGCCTCCGCGTGAGAGCAGGCGGCGGCGCCACGACCACTCGGGGATCATTCCCCCCGCAACGTAGCGCGAACCAATGACCACGTCGGCGCTCGTCGCGGCGGCTAGCAGCGTCGGCAGAGCGGTTGGGTCGTGGGAGAAGTCGCAGTCGATCTCGACAAAGCGATCAAAACCGCGAGCCAGTCCCCACGCGAAGCCGGCCCGATACGCACCACCCAGACCGCTCTTGGCGGGTCGTCGCAGTATCTCGACGCGGCCCACTTCGCCGGCCAACTCTTCGGCTCGTGTACCGGTGCCGTCGGGGCTCGCGTCATCAACGACGAGAACGTGCGCCTCGGGCACACTCGCTCGCAGCGCCCGAATCATCGGTTCAATGTTCGCGATCTCGTTGTAAGTAGGCAAAACGACTAGCGTGCGCACCGGACAAGTCTAGAGACCACGGCGTTGGTTCCCGGACCTGGTGGCGTTTCGTGGCACGCTAGAGGGGCGTATGAGCGAAACCACCCCGACCAAGCGCTTCGCCATGCCCCGCGAAATCCGCATCATCGTCAGCATCGGGGTGTTGGTCTTCGTCGTCGAATACCTCGTCGTGCCCCAGTTCGCCTCCGCCCGGTCCTCTCTTCACCTCCTGACGTCGCTCAACCCGCTGGTCGTGGCGCTCGCGGTCGCCTTCGAGATGGGCGCCATCTACTCCTACGTCGAGCTCACGCGCACCGTGCTCTATCCCTACGCGCCGAGCCGCTTCAACACGCTACGCGTGAACCTGGCGGGCCTCGCGATCAGTCACGTCATCCCCGGGGGCACCGCGCCCGCCGGAGCCCTGTCCTACCGGATCTTCAACGAGTTGGGGGTGCCCAAGGAGACCAATGCCTTCGGCCTCGCCACGCAGGGCAGCGGGTCGGCCGTCGTCCTCAACATCCTCTTCTGGTGCGCGCTCGTCGTCTCGATCCCGCTACGCGGCTTCAATCCGGCGTACGGCTTCGCCGCCCTCGCCGGCGTCTTCCTTCTGCTCACCTTCTTCGGTACCATCTTCCTGCTCACGCGGGGCCAGCGTCACGCCGATGCCTGGCTCCGCGTGATCGCCGCGCGCATACCGGCCCTCGACCCCGACCGCGTCTCGTCGCTGCTGGACAAGGTCGCGGGCCGCATCGCCACACTGATCAACCACCGTCGTACCCTGTGGTGGGCCTTCACCTGGGCCGGTCTCAACTGGCTTCTCGACGCCACCTGTTTGTGGGTCTTCCTGTGGGCGTTCGGCAACCTGGTCTCGCCCATCGACCTGCTGGTGGCCTACGGGCTCGCCAACGTGCTGGCCGCGATCCCGCTCACTCCCGCCGGCCTCGGCGTCGTGGAGGGGGTCCTCATTCCCACCCTCGTCGGTTTCGGGGTCCCCCAGGATCGCGCCATTCTCGCGGTGCTCGCCTACCGCCTCGTCAACTTCTGGATCCCGATCCCGGTGGGCGGTGCGGCCTACGCCAGCCTTCAGTGGCGGCGCTCTCGTCCCCCTACCCCGCCAGCCGGGATCGAGCCAGCACCCGACGCTTGAACTCGGCCTGCGCCGAAAACTGATTCACCGACTGCACGCGACGCCACCGACGGTCGGTGCCGAGAACCCACGTGAACTCGTCATCGCGCCACGTCACGTCAAAGGCGTCCACCAGTTCGCGCTGCAACACCGGGTCCTCGATCGGCACCAGCACCTCGACGCGGCGATCGAGATTGCGCTCCATCAGGTCCGCCGAGCCCATGTACAGCGAGAAGTCGTCACGGCCCAGCTCGCCGAAGACGAAGACACGCGAGTGCTCGAGGAACTCCCCCACGAGCGAGTGCACCGTGATGTTCTGTGACAGCTGCTCCACCCCGGGGCGCAGGCAACACAGCGTACGAACCTCCAGGCGGATAAGGGCGCCCGCGTAACTCGCCTCGTAGAGCGCGTCAATCACGGTCGGATCCGTCAGGCCGTTCACCTTGATCGCGATGCGTCCGTCGGCCCCTCGATCGCGCTGGCCGTTGATCAACTCGACGACGCGCGATCGGGTCATTGTCGGGCTGACGATAATTTTGCGATACCCTTCGGTGCGCGCGAAGCCGGTCAGGTAGTTGAACAGTTCACCGACGTCGTGGGTGATGGCCGGGTCGCAGGTCAACAGGCCGAAGTCTTCGTACTCGCGCGCCGTTTTCGAGTTGTAGTTACCCGTCGCCACGTGCACGTAGCGGGCGGTCACGTTACCCTCGTTGCGCACCACCAACGCCGTCTTGGAGTGCGTCTTCAATCCCACCACGCCGTAGACGACGTGCACGCCCGCGTCCTCCAGGGCCTTGGCCCACTCGATGTTGGCGGCCTCGTCGAAG
>JAJYSU010000003.1 GCA_021793395.1 Actinomycetes bacterium | reverse complement strand
CACTCCCGCCGCCATCAGTGACAGCGTCGAGCCACACACCGACGCCATCGACGTCGATCCGTTGGACTGCAGCACGTCGGACACCACGCGCAGCGCGTAGGCGAACTCCTCCTCGCTGGGCAGGACCGGCACGAGCGCCCGCTCGGCCAGCATCCCGTGGCCAACCTCGCGACGCTTCGGCGATCCCACGCGCCCCGTCTCACCGACCGAGTAGGGCGGGAAGTTGTAGTGGTGCATGTACCGGCGCCACTCGTCGGGCGTGATCGAGTCGATCTGCTGACGCATGCGAGGCATGCCCAGTGTGGTCACGTTGACGACCTGCGTCTCGCCACGCTGGAAGAGTGCCGAGCCGTGGGTCATCGGGAAGAGGTCGATCTCGGCCGACAGCGGGCGGATGTCGGCGGCGCTGCGTCCGTCGATGCGAACTCCCTCGTCGACGATGCGTCGACGCACCTGCTGCTTGGTCAGGGCCTTGACGGCCGCCTTGATCTCGCTGAGGCGCTCGGGGAACTCGTCGGTCAGCTGCGCCACGATCGCGGCCGTCGCCTCGTCGAGGGCCGTCGCCCGCTCCTGCTTGACCGTGCGACGGTTGGCGTCCGCCACGAGCGTCGCGCCCACGGCCTCCACCCTCGCGAACACGTCGTCCTCGTAGTCGCGAAACAGCTGGTAGGGCATCGGGGTGATGGGTCCGCGCTCCTGCACCACCGCGCTCACCAGCTCGCGCTGGAGGTTGATCGCCTCGCGGATCCATACCTTGGACGCCTCGAGGCCCGCGCTCAGCACGTCCTCGCTCACCTTCGGAGCGCCGTCGGCGTACATGTCGAACGAGCCCGCCGTGCCCCCGGCCTCGACCATCATGATCGCCACGTCGCTGTCAGGAGCCTCACTCAGCGCCCGCCCCGCCACGACCAGTTCGAAGGTCGACGCGTCGCCCTCGGCGTAGGTCGGGTGCGCCCGCCACTCGCCCTCGGTGGTGAAGGCCATGCGAACCGCGCCGATGGGCCCGTCGAAGGGGATGCCCGAGATCATCAGAGCCGCGGACGCGGCGTTGATCGCGAGAATGTCGTGCGGATTCTCCTGGTCCGCGCTCATCACCGTGCCCACGACCTGGACCTCGTTACGGAAGCCCTTGGGGAACGAGGGGCGAAGCGGGCGGTCGATCAGTCGACAGATGAGGATCGCCTGATCCGAGGGGCGACCCTCACGGCGGAAGAAGGACCCGGGAATCTTCCCGGCGGAGTAGGCCCGCTCCTCGATGTCCACCGTCAAGGGAAAGAAGTCCATTCCCTCTCGCACGTTGCGCGACGCGGTCACGGTGGCCAGCACCATGGTGTCGCCCAGGCGAGCGAGGACGGCGCCGTCAGCGAGCTGGGCTAGCCGTCCGGCCTCGAAGCTGAGGGTCTTGTCAGTGCCCGTTAGCGGGCGGCTTACGCGGATTGCGTCGTTCATGGCTGTGCTCCTTAAGCATCTTGCAGCACTCCGCCCGGATCCCAGTGGGCAACCTTCGCGTTCCGCGACTGTTCTCCACTGGCGTCCGGGGCCCGGATGTGCCGAACGCGCCGACGTCGTCGGCGCGTCAACTCGGCTAGCGACGAATGCCGAGGCGACCGATCAGGGCGCGATAGCGCTCGACGTTGTCACGCTGGACATAGTCCAGGAGACGCCGACGCTGGCCGATGAGCATCATCAGTCCACGACGGGTGTGGTGATCGCCCTTGTGAACCTTGAGGTGCTCAGTGAGATGCGCAATCCGGTCCGTCAAGAGAGCGACCTGAACCTCGGGCGAGCCCGTGTCCGTGGCGTGCGCCTGATAGTCCTTGATGATCTGCTGCTTCTCAGCCATAACGTTGTGTGCCTTATGAGTCGGGTGTCCCGGTGCGCGTCGCCCACTTGACGACCCGCACGATCAGCGTCGCTGACCGAATCTTTAGCCTAGCAGGGCGAACGACGCCGGAGTGAACATCGCGAACGCCGCGACCGTCGCGCGCACGTCACGCTCCATCTGGGCCACGAGGGCGTCCACGCTGTCGAAGGTCGTCTCGGAACGAAGTGACGACAGGAAACTCACGTCCAGCACCTGATCGTACAGGTCACCGTGATACCCCACGAGATGTGCCTCAACCAGGAGAGCACCTACCTCGTAGAACTGGGGCCGAGTACCCACCGAGACCGCCGCGGGCCACCACTCGCCGTCGGACGTGCGGGCCGCACCCGCGTACACCCCACGAGCCGGTAACTGCTGACGCGCGTCGGATTCCAGATTCGCCGTGGCAAATCCCAGTGTGGCACCACGGGCGTCACCGCGCACGACCACGCCGCGCAGCGTAAAGGGGCGCCCCAGGATCCTGTTCGCCCGCTCCAGGTCACCGCGGGTCAGGGCCGCCCTCACCGCGGTCGAGCTCCAACGATCCTCGTCACCTTCGATACGCGCGGGGTGAACGCGGAAACCCAACCTCTCGCCGTGGGCGCGAAGAAGCGTCACGTCGCCGCGCCGTTCGTGACCGAAGCGGAAATCCTCACCGACGACGACGTCGTGGGCCCGAAGCTGCGCCACCAGAACACGCTCGATGAACTCCTCGGCGGACTCACTCGCCAGGGCATGATCGAAGTGCACGACGCGGACCTGATCCATCCCGAGTCGGGCCATCCCCTCGAGACGCTGGTCGATCGTACCTAGCAAGTGTGGAGCATGCGGCGGGTCCAGTACCGTGGCGGGATGGGGGTCAAAGGTCACCGCCGTCGCCGCGGCAGTGGCGGCGCTGCTCAACGCGCACACCTCCGCCAGCACGTGTTGATGTCCGCGGTGCAGGCCATCGAACACGCCCACCGCGACCGCGCTCGGTGAACTCGCGCGCCACTCGTCGTCCTCAATCACCTTCACGGCGCTCAACCTACCCGACCATCGGCAGAACGACGTCTGGCTGCCACCGGCCGTTTCGCTCGGCCAAGACGCCGATCAGAGTCCCGTGCTCATCGACGGCGGCTACGTACGGCGCGTCGCCGGGTGCGCCGGGCACGTCCAGTCGCTGGCCCCGGCGCATCGCCACGCCATCATCCTCGCCCAGAATCACCGACGGTAAATCCGCGACGAGCCCGCGAGCCGCCGAGACGACGGGATGGCCGCTCGCCGCTCGCTCGGCCACCACCTCGAGGGTAAGTGCGTCGTCGACGTGGTGGGTACCGCTGGCGATCCTGCGCAGAGAGTCCAAGTGCGCCAGCGTACCCAGGCTCTGCGCGACATCGCTCACCAGCACTCGCACGTAGGTGCCCGGCGAACACGTGACGGAAAACGCCCACCGATCCGGTCGTTCGGTAAGCCGCAGTTCAAAGGCGACGACCTCGATCCGCCGCGGTTCGCGCACGACCTCGACGCCGTCGCGCGCGAGCTCGTGCAGGCGCCGACCGCCCACCTTCAGAGCCGAGACCATCGGAGGTACCTGGAGTTGAGATCCCCGAAACGCCGTCGCGGCGTCGTCCAGATCCGCCTGGCCCAGCGCGGGCACGGCCGACCGTCCGACCTCACGGCCGTCCGCGTCCAGAGAATCAGTAGCCACCCCGACGATCGCGGTACCCTCGTAACGCTTGAGGCCCGCCTGAGCGAAGCGTAAGAGTCGTGTCGCTGGTCCCACCGCCACGACGAGGAGGCCCGTCGCCATAGGATCCAACGTGCCGGCGTGACCGATACGCCGCTCTCCCAGCACCCGACGAAGACGATCGATCACGTCGTGACTCGTCATCGCGCCGGGCTTGTCGACCAGCACCACGCCGCTACTCGTGCTCACGGCGCCGCCGACGCAGGATCTCCTCCACGACCGAGCCCTGCGCGATGGCCGGGTCGGCCGAGAACGTCAACCGGGGGGTGCGCTTGAGTCTCGTCTGGGCGTTCACCGAAGCCTGAATCTGCGCACGGTGCTCATCGAGAGCCTCGCGTGCGACGTCACGTATCGAGTCAAGGTAAACGCGAGCCTCACGCAAGTCCGGTGTCACCTCGACACCGGTCACCGTCAGCAAGCCCATTCGATCATCGAGATCCGCCCAACGAACCAACTCCTCCGAGATGACCTCGCGCAGGATCTGGTTCACGCGCGCGGAGCGCGGGTACGGATGACGACCGGTCGCGTGAGCCACGCTAGGCCGATCGCGGGATCTCGCGCTCGTCGAAGGTCTCGATGATGTCACCCTCCTTCAAGTCCTGGTAATCGGACAGGCCGACGCCACACTCGAAGCCGGCCGCTACTTCGCGCGCGTCGTCCTTGAAGCGTCGCAGCGACGTAATCGTGCCCTTCCAGATGATCGTTCCCTCGCGCAAGAAACGAACTTTCGATCCGCGCGTGATTACGCCCTCGCGCACCAAACAGCCCGCGATTGCTCCCACTCGAGGGACACGGAACACTTCGCGAACCTCCGCTTCACCGGTGACGAACTCCTCGACAACGGGCGACAGAAGTCCGACCATCGCCGCCTCAATCTCCTCGATGAGCTTGTAGATGATCTCGTAGGTGCGGATCTCCACGCCCTCAGACTCGGCGAGTTCGCGACTTCGACGATCGGGACGCACATTGAAGCCGATAATCGTCGCGCCCGACGCCTTAGCCAGCTGCACGTCGTTCTCCGTGATTCCCCCCACCCCGCGGTGGACGATGACGAGCTTGACGTCATCACGCTCCAACTTTCGCAGAGACTCCGTGCACGCTTCCAGGGAACCCTGCACGTCCGCCTTGAGCACGACATTGAGAGTGGCCGTCTCACCGCGTTGAATCTGTTCGAAGAGGTCCTCCAACCGCGCGCCACTCGAGGCGGCGACCGGCTGATGACCAATCAGACGCACACGCTGGGCCCGCGCCTCCGCGAGTGATCGTGCGTGCGCCAAGTCGTCGGCGACGCGCAATTCATCACCCGCCATGGGGGGCTCGCTAAAGCCGAGGACCCGTACCGGCGTTGACGGACCCGCCTCGGTGATCGCCTTGCCCTTGTCATCGATGAGAGCCTTGACCTTGCCGTAGGCTGGTCCCGCCACGACCGGGTCACCCACCGCCAGGCGACCCTTCTGAACCAGCACCGTCGCGACCGGACCTCGTCCCACTTCGAGATTCGCCTCCAGAACGGTTCCCATGGCTCGTCCCTCGGGCCGCGCGCGCAACTCGCCAACTTCCGCGACCAGAAGCACCTGCTCGAGCAACTCGTCGATACCAATCGCCTGTAGCGCGGAGATCTCCACGCAAATCGTGTCGCCGCCCCACTTCTCGGGCACCAGACCGTGCTCACTGATCTGTTGCAGCACGCGATCGGGATTGGCGTCGGCCCGGTCGATCTTGTTGATCGCGACGATCAGGGGCACACCCGCCGCCTTAGCGTGATTGATGGCTTCGACGGTTTGAGGCATGACGCCGTCGTCGGCCGCGACCACCAAGATCACGATGTCGGTCACGTCGGCACCGCGTGCACGCATGGCCGTGAATGCCTCGTGACCGGGCGTGTCCAGGAACGTGATCGTCTTGCCGTGCCACGTCACCTGATAGGCGCCAATGTGCTGGGTAATCCCTCCGGCCTCTCCGGCGACCACGTTGGTCTTGCGAATCTGGTCCAGCAGCTTCGTTTTGCCGTGGTCCACGTGGCCCATCACGGTCACGACCGGGGGCCGCGTCGTCGCCGCAATCTCGTCGTCCAGATCGTCCTCGTCGAAGAACTTCGCCAGGAGTGCCGCCTCTTGCTGCTCGCCGGGGTCCACCAGGTGCACCGTGGCGCCAACCTCTGCCGCGTACAACTCAATCATGTCGTCACTCAACGCCTGTACCGCCGTCACGATCTCTCCCTGGAGAAACAGGAATCGAATGATGTCGGCCGCACTGCGGTTCAGCTTGGGCCCGACGTCCTTCGCGGTCGATCCGCGCTCGATGATGATCTCGCCGTCGGGAACCGGAGCGCTGCTCGGCTGCCACGTCGTCATCTGCGTCGGCTCAAGCTCCTCGCTATTGCGACGACGTCGGCGCGTCGTCTTACGCTGTGACCCGCGTGGTCCACCAGTCCCACGTCCCGCGGGCGGACGCCCCGGTGCCATCGGTGCTCCACCCGCACCTCCGGGACGGCTCCCGGCGTAACCTACGCCCCCTGGACGAGACGGCCCGGCGCCACGAGGCGCCCCCGAGGGAGCTCGTGACACACCCGGGCGGCTCGTTCCCGCGCCCATCGGTCGTCCGGTGGGATTGGACGGTGAGCGACGGCCCGGTGGCGGGGGAATGGGTCGACCGGTAGCGCTGAGTGGCCGTCCCGGTGGCGGGGGAATGGGTCGACCGGTAGCGCTGAGTGGTGGGCGCGCGCCAGGCGCGGCGCCACTCGGCCCCGCGGGACGTTGCGTCGGCCGAATAGTGGTGGGACCCGACGGCGAGGCGCTGCGCGGTGCGGCAGGCTTGGGCGCGGGGGCCGTCCGGCTCCTCACCCCGCGAGGTGCCACGTCGGGTTCGTTGGTCGTCGTCGCGGGTGCGCCCGCGCCGCTCGCCGCCCCGGCCGGAGTCGGCGCAGGAGCGAGTGTCTCCGAGGTGTGGGGCGCGGGGACCGGCGCGGCGGGCACCGGCGCGGGGGGTGCGACGGCAGGCACGGGTGATGCCGCGACCGGTGGCGGCGCGACCGGTGGCGCAACGGGTGGTGCCACGACCGGTGGCGTGACCACCGTGGGTGATCCCGCGGCGGGAGTTGACCTCGTGGACGAGCCCTCGGACGGTGCCGGGGCGCGGCGAAGTCCGTCGGCGTCGGCTCGCCGACGAATACGATCAGCCTGTGCGTCCTCAATGGACGCGGAGGGGCTCGAGGCGCCAATACCCAATTTCTGGGCGAGCGCCAACAGCTCCTTGCTCGTCATTCCGAGCTCCTTCGACAACTCGTGGACTCGGATTTTCTTCAGCGCCAAAACATTCCCTCACGTCGCGTGCCTGCGTCGACCGCACGCACAGTTACTTATTCTTTCACAACTACGACCCCTCGAGGCCCTCTCTCTCGCCAGAGCCTCTGCACAATCTCTCGTTCCTCCTCGGTGACCTCCGCGCGCAGGGCCCGACTCAGCGAGCGGGCTGAGAGTCGGCTCGCGCACGACGTGTGCGCACACACCCATGCCCCTCGCCCGCTTCCGCGCCCGAGGTACCACCCAGCCGTGTTACGCCCTAGTCGCACCATTGTCGCGTCATCGTGACGAACGCGGCACACCACGCACGTCCGGCGGGGCGCTATTCGCCGCCTCCGGACTCGTCATCGCTGACCTCGACGCGTGCCACGACCTCCTCCATCCGGCCATCGGGCTCGACCAGAATGTCCTCCACGACCGAGTCCTCGACGTCCGAGCGCTCCACGCGTACCGTCTCGTCGACTACGACGTCGCCTTCGGTCCACACCTCAGCGACCACTTCTTCCTCGATCCCCTCGTACTCCGAACGAATGTCGATGCGCCAGCCGGTCAGACGCGCGGCGAGCCGCGCGTTCTGGCCCTCCTTGCCAATCGCCAATGACAACTGCTGTTCGTGCACGATGACCGTGGCCAGTCCCTCCGCCTCATCCAGACGGACCTCTCGCACCCGCGCCGGCTGCAGAGCCGCCTGAATGAACTCCACCGGATCGGCGCTAAAGGGGACGACGTCGATGCGCTCACTGCGCAGTTCGTTGGTGATATTTCGCACGCGCGACCCCCGCGCCCCTACGCACGCCCCCACGGGATCGACCATGGCGTCGTTGGACGCGACCGCCACCTTCGAGCGATGACCAGGCTCGCGCGCCAGAGCCTTAATCTCCACGATGCCATTGGCGATTTCGGGAACCTCGATCTCGAATAACTTGGCCACCAGCGCCGGGTGAGTTCGACTGACCACAATCTGGGGACCCTTGCTCGTCTTTCGCACCTCGACGATGTACACCTTGATCCGGGCCCCGTGCTCGTAACGCTCGAAGGCAATCTGCTCGGCCTGAGGCAGAAGAGCCTCGACGCGACCAAGGTCGAGAAGCGTGTAGCGATTATCGTTCTGCTGCACCGTGCCCGAGACGATGTCACCCTCGCGATTCGCGAACTCCTCGTACATCTGACGGCGCTGGATATCGCGAATCAGCTGTAACAGGACCTGCTTGGCCGTTTGCGCGGCGATACGTCCAAAGTCCTCCGGCGTCGCGTCCCACTCGCGGGTCACGTTCCCGTCAAGGTCTAACTCGAGTCCCCACACCTTGATCTCACCGGTCTCGGGGTTGATCTCGACCTCGGCGTCCTCGGCCGAGTCCACCCGACGCTTGTACGCGGCGAGTAACGCATTGGCCAGGGCGACCAGTAGCTCCCCCTCGTCGATGTTCTGGTCGCGCGCGATCTGTCCCAGCGCCTCGAGGAACTCAAAATTAGCCATGGTCAGCCCTTCCTGCTCGTCAGCGGATTCGTAGCCGGCCCGCGAGACGGCGTCGGCTTGGCCGACGAACCCCACACAAAGACCGTGCGCGCCCTTTCAATGTCGTCGAGAGCCACGCGCACCTCCCCCACCTGTGCGTCGTCGATCACCACGCCGTCCTCGTTCACCGCCACGAGCACGCCCTCGAGTCGACGCGTCGAGGATTCGCCACGCCGTTCGCGCAACGTCACGACCTCACCGATCGCGTGCGAAAAGTGTGACGCCGTGCGTAGTCGCCTCTCCAGGCCGGGGCTCGACACGTCCAGGGTGTAATGACCCGCAATAGGGTCGTTCTGATCCAACCACTGCGACAGGAGCCGATTCGCTCTCGTGAGAGCGTCCAGGTCGACCCCGCCCTCGCGGTACACCGTCACCGCGAGGGTTCCCGCCGTGAGTTCGAGGTCGTAGAGCTCGAGATCGAGGGTCGCGAGCAGCGTTCGGAATGTCTGGTCGAGCTCCACGTCGGTCTCCTCTCTCTCGGGGAACGATGGACATTGAAAAAGCGCGGGCCCGAGGCCCGCGCTTAAACGAGTCCAAACGTCCATGGCGGACTGTCGCCGATCATTCTAGCAGCCTTCCGACAAACTCAGCAGCTGAAATTCGCGTCAATACGCTCGCGCGACGACGCACACCAGGTCCGTCTCGTCAGCGCTCTCGGGGGTGGTGGCGTCGGGCCGCTGTAGGCAGCGTACGGACACCGCCTGTTCGTTCAGACGCCGCTCTCCGTCCTCTCCCACCAGCGACCAGGGGAGACGAGCGAAGCCGCTCTGGGCGGCCTCGACGGCCTCGTCGAGGGACGACGTCTCGACCGTTGTCGCGTCGCGGCGCTCGGTGGCCCGTTCGAGAAGTTCGCTCTGAATCGTCTCTAGCACGGCCGGCAGCTGAGCGGCCAGTTGGTCGGGAGCCACGGTATCGCGTCCCCCGTCACGACGCGCGACCGTGACCACGCCGTCGGCCAGATCGCGAGGACCCACCTCGACGCGCACCGGAACACCCTTCAACTCCCACTCGGTGATGCGACGGCCCAGACTGGCGCGACCGCGGTCCACCTCGACGCGCAGCCCCACCTCGCGCAGCGACGACGCGATGCGCTCGCACGCCTCCACGACGGGAGCCTCGTCACGCACGGCCACTACCACAACCTGCACGGGCGCGAGACGTGGCGGCAGGACCAGGCCGTCGTCATCGCCGTGCGCCATTATCAACCCACCCACCAGGCGAGTCGACGCCCCCCAGGAGGTCGTGTGACACCACACGGACTCCCCCGACTCGTCCTGGAAGCGAATATCGAACGCTCGCGCGAAGTTATCGCCCAACTCGTGACTGGTCGACATCTGTAGCGCCTTGCCGTCGCGCATCATTCCCTCGCACGTCAGCGAATTGATTGCCCCCGCGAAGCGCTCACGAGGACTCTTGATACCCTCGAGCACGGGGACGCCGAGCACGTTGACCAAAAAGTCCCGGTAGACCTCGAGGTGGATACGCCGAGCGTAGGCGGCGGCGTCGTGCGCACTGGCGTGCGCCGTATGACCCTCCTGCCACAGAAACTCCGACGAGCGCAGGAACAGCCGCGGGCGAAGCTCCCAGCGCACCACGTTGGCCCACTGGTTCAACAGCAGGGGCAGGTCGCGGTAACTCTGAATCCACTTGGCCATGAACTCGCCGATCACCGTCTCCGAGGTGGGCCGCACCACGACGGGCTCGCGCAACTCCTCACCACCCGCGTAGGTCACCACGGCGAGCTCGGGGCTGAACCCCTCGACGTGCTGCGCCTCGCGGGCGAGGTAACTCTGGGGGATGAAGAGCGGGAAGTAGGCGTTGCGCGCTCCCGCCACCTTGATCCGCTGATCGATCTCGGATTGGATCCGCTCCCAGATGGCGTACCCGTACGGTCGGATGACCATGGTGCCGCGCACCGGTCCATTGTCAGCCAGTTCCGCCTTGGCTACCACGTCCTGGTACCACTGGGGGAAGTCATCATTCTGAGCGGTCAAGACTCGCTGGTGCGCCACAACTCTCCTTTGAGCGTTGAGACAGACTAGCCAACCGCTCCCGACTCACGCCGCCGACGGATCGCGTCGATACGATCAGCCGCCCGATTCACGTCAAGGCCGCGATCGTCCAGCAGCGCCGCCCGGTCGGCTTCGGCTTCGGCCTCGGCCGACGCGTCACGCGCCGCCAACCGGGCACTCACCCCCTCAACGGCGATCCGACTCGCCTCCTCCACCAGTGCCGCCACCATCTCATCTTCCGGTACCACGCGCACGATCTGGCCGCGGATGAACAGGTGACCCCGGTGCTTACCCGCGGCAATGCCCAGATCAGCGTGGCGGGCCTCACCGGGTCCGTTCACCACGCATCCCATCACCGCCACCTGAATGGGAATCTGCAACTCCGCCAGCGCACGCTGCGCCTCGGTGGCCACCGCGATCACGTCGACCTCCGCCCGACCACAACTCGGACAAGCAATGAGATCCAGTCCCCGTCGTTCGCGCAGTCCCAGCACCTCCAGGAGCTGGCGACCCGCGCGCGCCTCCTCGACCGGGTCGGCCGTCAGCGAGTAGCGCAGCGTATCCCCGATCCCCTCGGCCAGCAGGGTGGCGATACCGGCCGTTCCCTTGACGAGGCCACCGGGAAGGGGTCCCGCCTCGGTCACGCCCAGGTGAAGTGGGTGATCAAAGGTCTCTGACGCCAGGCGATACGCCGCGATCATCGTCGCGACCGACGAGGCCTTCACCGAGATCTTGACGTCGCTGAAGCCCACCTCCTCGAAGTAGGCCAACTCCACGCGGGCCGACTCGACGAGCGCCTCGGGGGTGGCTCCGCCGAAACGTTCGTAGATCGTGGGATGCAGACTTCCCGCGTTCACGCCAATACGAATCGGCACGCCACGATCTCGGGCCTCGCTGGCCACCAACTTGATCTCTTCGGGCTTGCGCAAGTTGCCGGGATTGAGACGCAACCCCTGCACCCCGGCGTCCAGTGCCGCCAGCGCCATCTCCACGTGAAAGTGGATGTCCGCCACGATCGGCACCGGCGAGCGCGGCACGATCTGGACGAGACCCTCGGCGGCTCCCTGATCGTTACACGTGCAGCGCACAATGTCGGCTCCCGCGGCCGCGAGCGCGTAGACCTGCTGCAACGTTCCCTCAACGTCGGCGGTCTTGGTCGTAGTCATCGATTGAACGGAGATCGGGGCGCCTCCGCCCACCTTCACCGATCCGACGGAAATCTGCCGGGTCACCCGACGGGGACTGAGGGAACTCGCGGCAACATCCATGCTCCCATTCTGCCTGCTCGCCGGCGAAACGGTGCGTCTACTGGAACGGGTTGGCGATGGGGTGAACGATGTCCAGGTACAACGTGGACGCGAAGAGCACCAGCAGCACGCCGACAAAGGCGTAGATGACCGGCGCCAGCCGATTCAGGTCGGCGTGATAGGGCCGATCACGCCGTCCGCGCAGGCGCTCGTAGGTGGCGACGGCCACGTAACCACCGTCCAGCGGCAGCATGGGCAGCATGTTCAGTACGCCGACGAAAATATTGATCATCATCAAGATCTCGAGGAGCGTTCCCACGCCCGCCCCGGAGCTCTGCACGGCGATGCGCACGACGCCCACGATGGACTGGGGCCGCGAGAGCTGCGCGCTCGGGCTTACCGCCGCGGACGGTGACGCCACCTGATGAAACAGGCTGGCGAACTCCCCGGGTGAGAAGACGTGCACGATTCCGTGGAGCGCGGCCACCACCATGGATCCGACTTGGGAAAACGAGGCCGGTACCGCCGCCCACCACGACGAGCGCACGACCTGGGCTTCCAACTCCACGCCCAGGTACCCCACGGGATGGCTGGCGTGGACGTAGGGCACCCCGTTCACCCTCAGCGTTCGCCCGTCCACGGGCGTTGCGTGCAGCGTGACGTCACGCCCGTGACGGCTCACGACGATGGTGAGTCGATCCCCCGTGTGATCGTGGACGAAGTTCACCAGCATCGTGGCGTTAGTGACCGAATGCCCGTCTACCGAGACGAAGCGATCACCGATCCGCAGTCCCGCCACCTGCGCCGCGTTGTGGGCGTAGCCGTCCCAGTGCGTAAAGCTCGCGACACCCACGTGACTCGCCGACGGCAGACCAACCAGCGACAGGGACGCCCACGCCAAGAGCAGCGCCATCACCCCGTGCATGAGCGACCCGGCGCTCGCGAACAGAACCTTGCGTGGGTACGTCGCGGCGCGATAGGTGCGTGGCTCGGTCTCGGGATCGACCGTCTCGAGCCAACTCATGCCCGGTACCTTGACGTAGCCGCCGAGGGGCAGCGCCCGAATACCGTAGCGAGTCTCGCCGCGCGTGGTCGCCCAGACCACGGGACCGAAACCCACGAAGAAGTCGGTCACCTTCATGCCCAGACGCTTAGCCGTCGCGAAGTGCCCGAACTCGTGACCCATGATCATTACCAGAAGCGCAATGATGACGACGGGCAGTGCCCACCCTCCCCACCAGGTCAGTAACGCAATGAGGGCCACGGTTCCCACCAGAAGGCCCGCCAGCGAACGTCGAGAACTCGAAGCCGTCACGACGAGACCTCCACTAAGGCGCGGGCGAGGTCGCGGGCGCGGGCGTCGTGGGCGTAGAGATCCTCGATCGACGAGAGGGAACCCGCCTCGTAGGAGTCCATGACCGCGGACACGATGGGGACGATGTCGCGCCACGCCACGCGACCGTCGAGACACGCCTCCACCGCCACCTCGTTGGCCGCGCTCAGCCACGCCGGCGCCGCACCCCCGAGGCGAGCGGCCTCGTAGGCCAGCGGGAGCGCCGTGAAGGTCGCGACGTCGGGGGGTTCAAAGGTCAGGGCGAACGCGGTCGAGAAGTCGAGCTGTCCCCACGCGTGATCGAGGCGATCGGGCATTCCCAGACAGTACGCAATGGGCAAGCGCATGTCCGGTCGCGACAGCTGGGCGATGACTGATCCGTCGACGTACTCCACCATCGAGTGGACGATCGACTGCGGATGCACCACGACCGCCACGCGATCCGCCGCCACACCAAAGAGCGCCGACGCTTCCAACACTTCCAGGCCCTTGTTCATCAGGGTGGAGGAGTCGATGGTGATCTTCGCCCCCATCGACCACGTCGGATGATGCAGCGCGTCGGCGGTCGACGCCGTCGCCAGTTGCTCCGGCGACCAGCCGCGAAAGGGCCCACCGGAGGCCGTCAGGATCAACCGGCGCACGTCGGGATGTCCCGGGTGATCGATCGATCCGGCGAGACACTGATGAATCGCGCAGTGCTCGGAATCGATAGGAAGTATCTGGGCACCGGGTGTTCTGCGAACCGACTCCACCAAGGGAGCGGCCGCGATGAGTGACTCCTTGTTGGCGAGCGCCAGTCGCCGCCCATTGGCCAGTGCCGCCATCGTCACCGGTAGTCCCGCGAATCCCATCACGGCGTTCACCACGATGTCGGCGCTCGCCGCCAGGGCCGCCAGCCCCTCGGGCCCCACCACGATCTCGACGGCCGGCCCCACCATCTCGACCACGGCCGCCCGGTCCTGCTCGTGAGAAATTCCCACGCGCGCGACGTGAAACTCACGAACGATCGCCGCGAGCTCGCGCAGACGCGAGGAACCCGCCACCGACACCAACTCAAAGCGATCCGGTTCACGACGCAGCACATCGAGCGTCTGAGTACCCACTGATCCCGTCGCGCCCAACAGCGCGACGCTGCGTCGCACCGTCCCCATGGTCAGTGGAGTTGCAGCACGTGGGTGAGATAGAACACAGTCGGAAGGACGAACAGCAGTCCGTCAATGCGGTCTAACAGTCCCCCGTGACCCGGCAACAGACGGCCGACGTCCTTGACACCCAGCGTGCGCTTGACCATTGACTCGAAGAGATCACCCAGCGGCTCGACGATCGCCACCGCCACGGCCACTTCTAGGGCGGCGTGCAGGGTCCACGGGGTGATCAGTGGCAGGACGACCGCGGCCACGATCAGCGTAAGGAGGGTGCCACCGATCGTTCCCTCGACCGTCTTGTTGGGCGAGAGAGTAGGACTCAGGGGGTGGCGTCCGAGCCAGCGTCCCATAAAGAGTGCGCCCGTATCGTTGGCCACTCCGAGAACGATCGCTCCGAAGAGATACGCCAAACCGTGGCGGTCAATCGAATAGCGCGGAGAGATCAACAACAGCGCGTACGACCCCAAGAGCCCTACCCACAAGTACACGAAGATCGTGGCGCCCAACCCGTCGAGGACGTCAATGGTTCGCTTCGCACTGATGTACCAGATGAACCCAAAAATCAGCACGAGCACCGTCACGGCGCCGAGCGCCGCCACACCTTTGTTGTACGCGGCGACGCCTAGCGTCACCACCGCCACCAGGCCCAGCAGGGTCGCGGGATGGGCGCCGGCGTGGCGAAATGCCGCGTAGGCCTCGGCCGTCGCCAGCACCAGAGCCACGAGCACCATCACCGCCACCGGAATCGTCCCGGCCAAGAAGACGGCACCGACCACGGCACCCAGCACTAAACCGGTCAGCGTCGCCATGGGCACACTCGACCGCGTCGCCTGACGCGCCGCCCGTCCCGCCAGCGGGTCGTGGCCGAGCGTGCGACGAGTACGCTGCGCGCGCGGCTGGGGTCGCGGCACATCCTCCGGCGCGGGCACCTCACTTAGCGTCACGTCCTCGATCGTCTCGCTCGACTCCGCGACCTCGACGAACTCCCACGGACGAGCGTCGTCAGCGCGTACCGCTCCGGCGAGGAATGACGCGTCGAACTGCTCCTCGTGAGCGACCCAGTCGGCTTCTCCCTCGCGCCACGCCGGTGCGGGTATCGCATCCCAGGGATCGCTGGAAACAGACGTCTCTCGCGCCACGACGATCGGGACCTGTCCGGTTGGTGCGTCGGTCCAATGCGGTAACAGCGTCGCTTCGTCGATCACCGGAATGACCTCCGCCGCCTCGGCGGCGATTTCCGCCCCCGTCACCGTGACTCTCGAGTCCGTCGCGCTCACCACCGGCGTCTCGCCGGTGGGCTCGTCAAAGAAGGAGCCGTCGTCAGACTTCAAGAAGTTCCTGTTCCTTATGGTGAAGCAGCACGTCGACTGCCGCCACCTCGTCCTGTGTCATCTTGTCGAGGACCTTCTCGAGATGTTCGATGTCGTCACTCGATAGACCGTGATCCTTCGCCAACGTCTCGAGTTCTTGACGCGCGTGGCGACGCACGCCGCGAAGCGCGACCTTGCCCTCTTCCGCCTTGGTACGAACCACCTTGACGAACTCCCTGCGCCGCTCCTCGGTCAGAGCGGGAAAGGCGAGGCGAATCACGTTGCCGTCGTTGGAGGGACTGAGACCCAGGTCGGCATTCGTGATGGCTTTTTCGATGGCGTTCAGTGCGCCCTTGTCGAAGGGCGCCACCACGAGCAAACGTGGTTCGGGTACCGAGAAGTTCGCGAGCTGACGCAGCGGGGTTTCCGTGCCGTAATAGTCAACGTTCAAGTGTTCGATCAGCGCCGACGATGCCCGACCGGTCCGGACGGCGGCGAACTCCGCCCTCACCCGTTCGATCGCGTGCGCCATGCGCTCTCGCGTCTCTTCCATCACGAGGTCAACCAGTTCGTTCTCCATTACTGCACCAGCGTACCGACGGCGTGGCCGTCGAGCGCGCGTCCCAAATTACCGGGCGCCATCAGGTCAAATATACGAAGAGGTAGCCGATTGTCCTTACAGAAGGTAATCGCGGTCATGTCCATCACGCGAAGATCGCGCGCGATCACCTCGTCGAAAGAGATCTCGTCGAAGCGTGAGGCCTTCACGTTGACCCGAGGATCCTCGTCGTAGACGCCGTCGACACCTCCGTGAGTCCCCTTCAGCACAATGTCCGCCTCAATCTCCGCGGCGCGCTGCGCCGCGGGTGTGTCGGTGGTGAAGTAGGGATTGCCCATGCCGGCCGCGAAGATCACCACGCGGCCCTTTTCGAGGTGACGAACGGCGCGGCGACGAATGTAGGGCTCCGCCACTTGATCCATACTGATGGCCGACATCACCCGCGTCGCGCGCCCGTGGCTCTCAATCGCGTCCTGCAGAGCAAGCGCATTGATCACCGTCCCCAGCATGCCCATCAGATCAGAGTTAGCCCGATTCATTCCGGCCATCGCCCCGGTGGCACCCCGCCATATGTTCCCGCCTCCGACCACCACGGCCAACTCCAGGCCGCCGCGCTGCATCGCCCCGGCTATCTCGCGCGCGAGGAAGTCCACGGTCGACGCGTCGATGGTCTCGTCGCTCGCCGGCGACGCGAGGGCCTCACCGGAAAGCTTCAACACGACGCGGCGCATGAGCGGTCCTAACCGCCCACCACGACCTGGGCGAAGCGCCGTACGGTCGCCCCCGCCAAGAACTGCTCAATCGTGACTTTCTCATCCTTCACGTACGGTTGCTCCAGGAGAACCCGTTCGCGGAACCATCCGTTCAGACGGCCCTCAAGAATCTTGGGGAGAGCCGCCTCGGGCTTACCTTCGTTACGCGAGATCTCCTGCACGGTGCGCCGCTCGGCCGCCACCTCGTCCTCGGGTACGTCGGCTCGGCTCAAGTAGAGCGGCTTCGCGAACGCAATGTGGACGCACAGCTCGTGGGCGACCTCGGCACTCGCCCCCGCGACCACGACCGCAACCGCGTTGACGCCGCGCCCCGCCTGATGGTGCATGTAGGTCTCGACTACCTCACCGGGGCCTGCCTCTAAACGGTACACACGGCCGATGAAGATGTTCTCCTTCAGCGTGGTCAGTAGGGTCTCGACGCGATCCTGAAGGGCGTCGGCCGCGTCCTCGCCCTCGGCAGCCACTCGGGCCGCGATTTCGTCGACGAGCGACACAAACTCCTCGGATTTGGCTACGAAGTCCGTTTCACAGCGCAGTTCGACAATCGCGGCGACGTGGCCGTCGCGCACCACCGCGACGGCTCCCTCACCCGCCTCACGATGAGCGCGCTTCGCCGCCGACGCCAGCCCCTGAACGCGCAGCCACTGGGTGGCCGCCTCCATGTCGCCGCCGTTGGCCTCGAGAGCCTTCTTCGCATCCAGTATCCCTACGCCTGTCATCTGGCGCAGCCGCTGTACATCCTTGGCGGTGATAGCCACTTTGTTTCTCCTCGTTGTTACGACTAGATCTGGGAACCGTGGCCGTCCGCGGACGTCACGACACTTTCCTCGGCGACGGGAGCCTCCACGGACTCGGCGGCGACGGGAGATTCCACCGGCGTGGCGGCGACGGTCGCGTTCTCGACGGCGACCGGAGCATCCTCAACGATGACGTCACCAGCGACGGAGTCCGGCGCGGCACCAGTCTCGTGCACCGGCGACTCCGAGGGACGTGTCGCCACGGACGCCGCACCGGCGGGCGCCGCGGCCGAACGGGGGGCGGGGCGATTGGCACGAATGAAGCGCCCCTCCACCACCGCGTCCGCCACGAGACGCGACAGCAGAGCGCCCGCGCGAATGGCGTCGTCGTTTCCGGGGATGACGTAGTCGATGAGATCGGGGTCGCAGTTGGTGTCGACCACCGCAACCACGGGCAAGCCCAACTTGCGAGCCTCGGTCACCGCGATGTGCTCCTTCTTCGTGTCGATCACGAAGATGGCGTCCGGCACCCGATCAAGATTGGCGATGCCGCTCAGGTTGCGATCGAGCTTCTCCAGCTCGCGCGTGTGGCGCAGCGCCTCGCGCTTGGGCATGTTGTCGAAGTCCCCCGAACGCTGCATCGCGCGCAGTTCCACCATCCGCTTCACGCGGCCGGTGACGGTGGCGAAGTTAGTGAGCATGCCGCCGAGCCAGCGCTGATTCACGTACGGCATTCCGCACGCCTGCGCGTAGTCGGCGATCGGACCCTGTGTCTGCTTCTTCGTTCCGACGAAGAGGATCACGCCACCACTGGCCACCAGGTCGCGGACGTACGCGTAGCTCGACTCGATCCCCACGAGGGTCTTACGCAGGTCAATGAGGTAGATGCCGTTGCGCTCGCCCAGAATGTACCGGCGCATCTTGGGATTCCACCGACGAGTCTGGTGCCCGAAGTGCACACCCGAGTCCAACAATTCCTGCAGAGTTACTAGTGCCACGTCCTGCGTATCCTTCCGTTCGGTTACTCAACTTGCGGGGTGCACCGCAAGCGGCGACCGTACGAAACCCCGAAAGCACTCTTCCGCTCCCCCGCCTTGAGAGAGCCCAACCATGCTAGTGGACGAGCGCTACCCCCGGGGATGGGTCTCGTGATGGACCCGTTGAAGGCGGGACTTGGACACGTGCGTGTAGAGCTGGGTCGTCGTCAGGCTCTCGTGACCCAACAGTTCCTGGACCACTCGCAGATCAGCGCCACCCTCGACGAGGTGGGTCGCGTACGTGTGGCGCAGCGCGTGGGGGTTGACGTGACCCCGCACGACACGCTGATCCAACATGCGGCGCACGTCGCGCGGTCCCAGGCGCCGCCCGCGCCGATTCACGAAGAGGGCCTCGCGCGGCGACTCCGCGGTGAGCACGTCATCGCGAGCATCCTCGATCCAGCGCGTCACGGCGCGTAGCCCGCGCTGGTGCAGCGGCACCACGCGCTCCTTGCGACCCTTGCCCATGACCCGCAACAGGCCACCGCAGAAATCGATACTTCCCAGGTCGAGATCGCACAGCTCGCTGACGCGAAGGCCGGCTCCGTAGAGAACCTCGCACACCGCCCGATCGCGTATCGCCCACTCGTCATCCCCCCAGTCCTCATCAAGCAGAACGTCAAGCTGTTCGCGCACCACCAGCGTGGGAAGCCGCGACGGCGCCCGTGGCGCCATGAGACGCGCCGCGGGGCTCTGCTCCACGTGACCGCGCTCCACCAGCCAGGCGAAGTAGCGGCGCAGCGACGCCCGACGACGCGCGATCGACGATCGGGCGTCACCCCTCGTCGTCATGTCCGTCAGGTAGGCGCGTAGTACTCGATGCGTCACTGCCGAGGGGCTCTCAACCGCTCCGTCACGTGCCCACTGAACGAAACGCTCGACGTCGGCTCGGTACGCCCGCTGCGTCGCGGGCGAGCGATCCTGCACCCGCAGCGTCGCGGCGAACTCCTCGAGGTGCCACTGCGGACCAACCTGCACCACGCCGTGTGGGATCACGCCTTCAGGCTAGGTCGCCGGGCACGCGAGCACCGCCACCACGGCGAAGCACCTCAGTAGTCTGGGCGTTACCAGGGAGGTAACGTGCCGCGTATTTTGATCGTAGAGGACGACGACCACATCCGCGGTGCGTTGCGACTCATGTTCGAGAGCCACGACTTCGAGGTCGACGACGCCCCAAGTGGCGAGGACGGCATCCATCTCTTCACCCGCCTCAACGCCGACGTGGCCGTGGTCGACCTGATGCTGCCGGGTATGAGCGGCTTTGACACGTGCCGCGAGTTGCGCTCGCGCAGCGACGTGCCGATCGTGATCGTGTCGGCGCGCGACGATACGACCGACGTCGTCCAAGGTCTGGAGTCGGGAGCGGACGACTACGTCACCAAGCCCTTCGTGCCCGAGGAACTGCTCGCGCGAGTGCGAGCGCACCTACGCCGGCGCCCCCACAATGCAGCGAACGCCTTCGTCCTTGGCGATCTGCAGGTCATTCCCGACGAGGGAGTGGCGCGCTACGCCGACGGCAGCGAGTTGCACCTCACCTCAACTGAATTCCGCCTCCTCACCGACCTGGCGTCGGTCAACGGCCGGGTTTTGTCCCGCGAAGACCTCCTCGAGCGTGTGTGGGGCTACGACTACTTTGGCGACAGTCGCCTCGTCGACGTTCACATTCGTCGCCTGCGCACGAAGATCGAGCCCGACCCGGGGAATCCCGTCTTTCTCGTGACCGTCCGAGGCGCCGGGTACAAGTTGGTGCTGTAGTGCGCCTGCGCAGCCTGCGGGTCCGCCTTCTGGTGACGTTCGGCATTGGCGCGCTCGCGCTCAGTTCAATCTTCGCCTCACTCACCTTCGTCGGTGTCCAACGAGTGCTGATCAACAACCAGCAGCAGACCGACCTGCACCAGAGCTACGTGAACGCGGCGCTGATACGCAGCACGCTGTATAGCGCTCCGCCCCAACTGCCCAGCATCCTGAACTCCATCGAGACCGCCACGGGATCCAGTGTCCTGGTGCATACCCACCACCAATGGCTCTCCAAGAGCCACGGGGCGGCCACCACGGACGTGACCACTCACATCGTCACGATGGTCGACAATGGACGAGTCGTGGACCAGACGCTGCTGCGCGGCCACCAACTGATTTTCGTCGTCGGCGTGCCAATCCCCGCGGTGGAAACCCAGGTCTTTCAAGTCTTCCCGCTCGGTCGACTCGAGCACACGCTGCACACGCTGTTACTGGTGCTGATCCTCGGGGCGCTCCTGACCCTGGTCCTGGGAATCAGCGGCGGACTATGGCTCATTCGGCGTGCGGTGCGGCCCCTCGAGGAAGTGTCGGCGACCGCGGCGGCGATTGCCGACGGCGAGCTGACCACGCGGCTCGTCGTGGGGCGAGCCGACGCCGAGGTCCAACAACTCACGAACTCCTTCAACACGATGGTCAGCCGCCTCGTCGAGCGAATGGAGCGCGACGCCCGCTTCGCGAGTGACGTCAGTCACGAGTTGCGCTCGCCACTGACCACGATGGCCACGACAACCGCGGTCCTACGCGAACATCGTCACGAGCTCTCAGCCGTCGGACGCGAGAGCCTCGACCTACTGTGCGCCGACCTCGCCATCTTCCAGGCACTCGTCGAGGACCTCCTCGAGATGGCTCGCGCCGACGCGGGAATGGCGGGCCGGCTGATCGAGGTCGTACCCGCCGGGCCACTCGTGGCGCAGTCGGTGCGTAGCGCCGCGCGCCACTTCGGCTCCGAGCCACCGCCCCTCGAGGTGGCACCGGACGTAGACGAAGCCCGAGTCAGCGTTGATCGGCGCCGCTTTGAGAGGGTGATGACGAATCTCACCGCCAACGCGGAGCGTTACGCCGGAGGCATCACCGCGGTACGCATCGCCGTCGAGGGAACGTCCCTCGTCGTCAACGTGGACGACGAGGGACCGGGCGTACCGATCGAGGAACGCGAGCGGATCTACCAGAGATTCTTCCGGGGCCGGGCCGCGCACGATCGCGGGCGAGCGCACGGGTCGGGGCTAGGGCTCGCGCTCGTGCGTGAGCACGTCACCTCGTTCCACGGTACGATCACCACGTTGACCAGTCCCGAAGGTGGGGCCCGTTTCCAGATACGCCTTCCCCTCAGCGAGGAGAGCGCCGAATGAAGCGAATCATCGTGGCCGGTATCCTCGTCGGGGCGGGACTGATGCTGGCCGGATGCACCCTGGTGCCGACCGCCAGAACCCCGGTCGTCATCAACCCCACGACCGTGCACTTCGGGCTCCTGGGCAAGACGATTCCGGGAACACCGGGCGGTCACGTTACCTTCATTACTCAGCCGGTCTACATCGTCGACGCCACGGGGCATCTCTCGCCGTCGAGCCGCATCGTTCCCTCGCCCCCCACGTTGGCGTCGGTACTTCAGGAACTCACCCTGGGACCGACGCCCATCGAGGCGGCGACCGGCTTTACGAGCGCGCTACCACGCAGCCTCGTCATCGTTCAGGCGGTCGTGCGCCAGCACGTCGGCTACATCGGCCTGGCCACGCCGCTCAGCACCCTCTCACCTCGACGCGACATCCTCGCAACAGGACAACTCGCCCTGACCGCCGCCGACGTCGGTGCCACCCGCGGTATCGAGATCACCGTGGCGGGTGTCGTTCAGCATTCGCCCCTGCCCCACGGTGGAACGAGTGACGTGGTGACCGCCCGCGACTACCAGAGTCTCCTGAATAGTTAGGGCGTCGGCTGGGGCCAGTGGACCCGTGCGGCGTTCCACAGGTGCTCAAGGTCGTAGTAGGCCCGCGCCACGGGATCGAAGACGTGCACAATGACGTCGCTGTAATCCAGGGCAATCCACTGCGCCGACGCCCATCCTTCCACGTGACGCGGTCGAACGTCCGCGGCGCGCGCGATCTCACTCTCGATGTGCTCGGCCAACGTGCGCACGTGACGATCACCGCGACCCGTGACGAGAATCAACGCGTCGAAGGAGTCAACCAGCCCGCGCAGGTCGAGCACCACCGCGTCGATTCCCGCCTTGTCGTCCACCGCACGTAGTACGGCCTCCACCACCGTCTCGACGTAGGGATCCCACGGTCCCGGATCGGCCGCGACTCCCGTCGCGGTCGTGCTCAGTGCACCATCTCCAGCACCACGAGCGCCGCCACGAACGGCGCCCCCACGCTGATGACGGCCACGGCCGCCCATCGCCGACGTACCCGACGCAACTCCCGTCGCCGCCGTGGAGCTGCCTCTACCACCGCCAGCCTCACGGGCTGCGTCTCCGTCAGATCGAATAGTCGCACCGCCATGACGACCCGACTCTACTCCCGAAAGTTCTCGTACATGGGCACGACCGCCGCGGGCAGCACGTGTCGCAGATCCTCGTCACTCAGGAGCCGTTGACGGATAAAGGTGCTGGAAAGGTCCACCGGGCTCATGGGAATCTCGTAAGACCGCCACGTGGGCCCCAGCGACGCGGCTCCGCCGGGCCGGGGAACCACGCCCACGCGCACGAGAGCGGCCAGTTCGCGCGCACGGTGCCACGAGTCGAGTTGGGAGGTCAGGTCCGCACCGACGATCAGGTCCACGTCGTCCCACTCCTCGCGCAGCTCCATCACCGTGTCGATGGTGTACGAGGGCCCCGCTCGACGAATCTCGCGATCCGACACGTGCACGAGATCCAACCCGTCGAAGGCGACGTGGGCCATGGCCAGGCGACACTCGCCCGGAAGCACCGGCCCGACGTCGCGTTTGCGATACGGATCACCGGCGACGGTCACCTCAATGCGCTCGAAGTGACCCGTGTGCGCCGCCGCCTGGAGCGCCGCGACGTGGCCCAGGTGCGGAGGGTCGAAGGTGCCTCCAAAGAGGCCGATCCGCCGTGCAGTCACCTCCTGAGCCTAACGGCCCGCCCCACGCTCGGGGGACCGTCAACGCGACGGATTGCCCCCCGATGCGCCAGGCTCTACGCTACAGACGTGAGTTCGCCGACATCGTGGACGCCGCAGACGTGGCGTGATCGCGCCGTCGCGCAGAGCCCCGCGTGGCCCGACCCGGCGCATCTCGCGCGCGTGGAGGCGACGCTGGCTACCAAACCGCCCCTCGTCTTCGCGGGAGAGGCGCACCGACTGACCGAACAACTGGCTCAGGTGGAGGCCGGTGACGCCTTTTTGCTCCAGGCCGGCGACTGCGCCGAGTCCTTTGACGAAGGCTCGGCTGACTCGATTCGCGACAAATTGAAGGTTATCTTGCAGATGTCGGTAGCCCTCACGTACGCGTCGGGGGTTCCCGTCATCAAAGTGGGACGTATCGCCGGTCAGTTCGCCAAACCTCGCTCCGATCCCTACGAGGAACGCAACGGGGTACGGCTGGACTCGTTCCGCGGTCATATCGTGAACGGCGACCGCTTCGACGCCGCGTCCCGGCGGCCCGACCCCGACCGTCTCCTCACCGCCTACCACCAGAGCGTGGCCACCCTCAACCTTCTGCGCGCCTTCACCAAAGGGGGCTTCGCCGCACTCTCGAGGGTCCACGCGTGGAATCAGGAGTTCGTCGCCAACTCCCTCGAGGGCAAGCGCTACGCCATGGTCGCCGACGAGATCGAACGCGCCCTGCAGTTCATGAAGGCCTGCGGGATCGACCTCCACGACGACAGCGCGCTACAGGGAGTGGATTTCTACACCAGTCACGAGGCGCTCATCCTCCCCTACGAGCAGGCCCTGACCCGTCGCGACTCGCTCACGGGCGACTGGTACGACTGCTCGGCGCACATGCTCTGGATCGGCGACCGGACTCGCCAGCTCGACGGTGCCCACGTCGAGTTCTTGCGCGGCGTCGCCAACCCGATTGGCCTGAAGGTCGGACCGAGCGTCGACGTGGACGAACTTCGTCGGCTGATCGACGTCCTTAATCCCGACAACGTTCCCGGACGACTCACCCTGATCGCGCGCATGGGACACGAGCGAATTTCGCGGCACCTGCCGAGCCTCATCGAGAGCACCCGCGATGAGGGGCGACGGGTTCTCTGGACGTGCGATCCGATGCACGGCAACACGTTCCTCGCCGCCGGTGGTCAAAAGACCCGCCACTTCGACCAGATCATGGACGAGGTGTCGCAGTTCTTCTCCATCCACCAAGCCCTGGGTACCTGGCCGGCGGGACTGCACATCGAACTGACCGGCGACGACGTCACCGAGTGCCTGGGCGGAGGATCGCGGCTCCACGAGGACGACCTCGATCTCAACTACACGACGATTTGCGACCCTCGCCTCAACGCGACGCAGAGCCTGGACCTCGCGTTTTACGTGGCGGAGTTCTTACGAGGATTCGACCTCGCCAGCGGCGCCACGTCGTTGTAGCGCAGGAGTCGGCGGCGCGGTCCGTCGAACTCGATCTCAGTCACCGAGGCGTTGTCGGTGCGCAAGCCCAGTCGGGCAACGGGGCCGTCGCCCTGAAGGATCTTCATCGCCTGCTCGATAACACCACCGTGGGAGACCACGAGCACCCGCTCGCCGGGGTGACGCTCGACCAGTCGGCCCAGTGCTCGCTCGCAACGCTCGTAAAACTCGACGCGCGACTCGCCCCCGGGCGCGAAGGGCGCGTGAGGGTCCTCGCGCCACGAGAGCGACCCGTAGCGCTCAACGAGTTCCTCCCAGGTGAGACCGTCGGCGTCACCGGGGCGCAACTCGCACAAGTCGTCGTCGGCCACCGGTGCCAGGCCCTCGGGAAGCGACGGCGCCAGAATCGCCGCCGTCTCGACCGCTCGCGGAAGAGTCGACGTGTAGATCGCCGTAAGGTCGTCGAACTCGCCCGAACGAGCCAGCCGATCGCGCAGGGACCGAACCTGCTCGCGGCCGCGCTCCGTGAGCGAGCCGTCACCACGCATTCCACCCACGACACCGTCGACGTTACAGCGGGCCTCACCGTGTCGCACGAGGACGAGACACGTCCCGACCGGCGGCGCGCCCCGCGTCACGAAGTGCTGCCACGCCTCGTTCACGCCAGCTCTCCGACGAAAGCCTCCAGTTGACGAAGAGTGCGGCACTCGATCACGCCATCGCAGTAGGGCGCGTACTGGGCAATGACGGAGTCGCCACTGTCCCAGTACGCCCGGGGCTCGGGGTTGAGCCAGTACAGGGACCGAGCACGCGCCGCCAGGTCAGCCAGGATCTCCGGTCGGGCGTGGTGGTAGTTATTGCGCGCGTCGCCCAGGATCAGTACGGTGGCGCGTCGAGTCACTTCCCGAGCATAACGATCGTGAAATGTCGACAGCGCTCGTCCGTAGTCCGAGTGGCCGTCAACGGCGATGACGTCCGCCTCCGCGTTGATACGGGTCACGGCGTCGGCCGGATCATCCACCCCCTCGAAGAGCCGCGTCACCTCGTCCAGGCCGTCGACGAACACGAAACTTCGCACGGTAGAGAATTGGGACGAGATCGCGTGCACCAGGTGCAGGGTAAATCGGGCGAAGGACGCCACGGATCCCGAAATATCCGCGATAACGATGATCTCGGGTTTGGCGGGGCGCGGCGGTTTAAAACGCAGATCCAGAGGAACGCCGCCCGTCGAGAGGCTGCGCACCACCGTGCGCCGCAGATCGACCGCACCACGATGACGACGCCGGCGACGGCGCGCCAGGCGCGTCGCCAACTTGCGGCTGAGGGGGCGTAGCGCTCGCTGGAGCTGCGCCATCTCCTCACGGTTGGCGTGCATCACGTCCACATCCTCGGGAAGAGGGCGACGCAGTGAACGAGCCAGAGTGGCCGCGCCCCGATCCTCCACGAGTCGCTGACGAATCTCCCGCTCGACGGCCTGACGCAGCTGGGCGATCCGCTCTCGCGCGTCGTCGCGAGCCAGACGCTCCCCGAGTTCGCCGGACGATCGCGCGTGATCACGACCCCACTGCGCGAGGCGCTCCTCGAGCGTGTCGAGGTCGAGGTTACGCAGCGTGCGGTAGAGGTAGTACGTCCCGCCCACGGGGCGACCGGGCTCGATTCCCGCGTAGCGCGCCACCGCGTCGGCCGCGCCACGGCGCAGCAACGCCGGATCGGCGTCGCGCAGTGCTCGCCACAGGAGCGACGCCAACTCCTCGGCCGACAGTGACGAACCTGCGCCGCCCCCTTCGCCGCGCGACGCGCCCGGACCCGCGGCGCCGGGCGCGTCGGTGCCGGTCGACGCGGCACCGTCGGCTACTCCCGACGTCTCGGGGTCGGCGTCGCGCAGTGAGAAGAAGACGTCAAAGGCTCGTTGAAAGGCCTCCAGGTGATCGCCATCTTTGACCAACGTGGCCGCGAGAGCGGCGCGCAACAGATCCCGGTCCCCCAGGTCGATGAAACCGATGCAGCGAGCCGCGTCGACGTGCTCGCTCAGTGACACCGGGATTCCGGCCTCGCGCAACTCGCGGACGAACTCACCGAGAACCCTACGCAAGGGACCCCGGTCGACCGAGGAGCTCCTTCGTGGCCCGTTCGATATCGCTCTGGTATTTGAGCAGGATGTGCAGAGTCGCCGCGGTGTCCTCGTCGCCGATCTCCTCGCGTCCGAGAATCACGAGCGTGCGCGCCCAGTCCAGTGTCTCGGAGACCGACGGTGCCTTCTTCAAGTCCATTGAGCGAATCGTTCGCACGACGCGCGCCACTTGATCGGCCAGGGCCGTCGAAATGCCCGGGACCCGCCGTTCAATGATCTCGCGCTCGCGCTCCACGTCGGGGTAGCCAATATAGAGATAGAGGCAACGACGCTTCAGCGCCTCGGAGAGCTCCCGCGTATTGTTCGACGTGAGAAAAACCATGGGGATCTGGGTCGCGCGCACGGTTCCCAGTTCGGGAATCGACACCTGATACTCCGAGAGGATTTCGAGCAATAACGCCTCGGTCTCCAACTCGACGCGATCGACTTCGTCGATGAGCAGAACGACGGGATCGGTGGCCGAAATCGCCTCGAGCAACGGCCTCGTCAACAGGAACTCCTGCGCGAAGATGTCCTCTTCCAGGTGCGACCACTCTTCGGGGCCCGATCCCTCGGCTCGTCCCGCCTGAATGCGCAGCAACTGCTTGCGGTAGTTCCACTCGTAGAGTGCCTTGGACTCGTCGAGGCCCTCGTAGCACTGCAGGCGGATCAACCGCGCACCCGTCGCGTCCGCCACAGCCTGCGCCAGCGACGTCTTACCGGTACCCGCCGGCCCCTCCACCAGAACGGGCTTGGCCAGCCGGTCGGCGAGGTAGACCACTGACGCGATCGCGTCGTCACTCAGGTACTCTCGCGTCGCCAGCCTCTCGCGCACGTCGCCGGGCGAGGCAAAACGAAGAGGCGTGGCCTCGCGCAGCCCCAGGCGACGCGCCACCTCGTCGCGGGGGTCGAGAGACGTCATCGCACGTGCCCCTCGCCACGCACGACCCACTTCACGCTGGTGAGCTCGCGCAGGCCCATCGGACCGCGGGCGTGCAGCTTTTGGGTAGAAATCCCGACCTCGCCGCCCAGTCCCAACTCGCCCCCGTCCACGAAGCGAGTCGAGGCGTTGACCAGCACCGCGGCGGCGTCGACCTGGCGGATCCACTGCTCGGCTCGCTCGGGGTCTTCGGTGACGATCGCCTCGCTATGGCCCGTTCCGTATCGAGCGACGTGATCGATTGCGTCCTCGATCGAGCCCACCACCCGTACCGCCATGATGAGGTCGAGAAACTCACGCGCGTAGTCGTCCTCACTCGCGGGCCGCGCTCCCTCGAGCACCACGCGGGCCTCCTCGTCGGCCCGCCACTGCACGTCGGGCATGGCCTTCGCCATGGCCGGGAGGAATCGCGCGGCGAGGGCACGGTGGACGATCACGGTCTCGGCGGCGTTGCACACGCCGGGGCGCGACGTCTTGGCGTTGCGCACGATCGCCACGGCTCGCTCCAGGTCCGCCGACTCGTCGACGTAGACGTGGCAGTTCCCGTCACCGTCGAGAACGTAGGGCACGCGCGCGTGCTCGCGCATGGCCGCGATAAGGCTAGGCCCACCCCGAGGAATCAGACAGTCGAGTACACCCGTGAGTCCCATGAACTGGGTCGCGGTCTCGTGGGAGACATCCTCCACCAGACTCACCGCCTCGACGGGTAGCCCCTGGCGTGCGAGGGCCTCGTGCCACAGCGACACGATGAACCGATTGGTCGACAGCGCCGAGGCTGATCCGCGTAGGAACGCGGCGTTGCCGCTGCGCACGCACAGTCCCGCCACGTCACTGGTCACGTTGGGTCGGTTCTCGTAGATCACGCCCACCACGCCGAGAGGCACGCGCACTCGCTCCACGCGCAGTCCGTTGGGACGCGTGTCACGCGCCACCACCTCGAACAACGGGTCGTCGAGAGCCGCCACGTCGCGCAACGTCTCCGCCATCGACGCCACGCGCTCGTCGCTGAGGGTAAGCCGGTCACGCCCCGCCCCGCCATCCTCGTAGCGGGCCACCTCGGCGGCATTCAGCGCCACCAACTCGTCGCGGTGCTGCTCGAGTGCACGAGCGACGTCGAGCAGGACCCCTCGACGTATCTCGTCGCTCGCCCGGGCGAGCCGTACGGCCGCCGCGCGCACCGCCCGGCCCTGCTCCTCGAGTACGCTCACGACCACCCGATCAGCGTAGTGGTGCTCACACCCGACGCACGAGAACTAAGTCGTCACGGTGCACCACGACGTCGTCTTGCTCGAAGAGCTCGGCGCTCACCCTCGTGAGGCCCTTGGCGATCAACGCGCCGTCGGGCCCGCGCACGTCCACCGCGTCACCCTCCGTGAAGGCGCCCTCGTGCGACACCACTCCCACGCGCAAGAGGCTGCGCCCGTGGTTCTCCAACGCTTGCATCGCACCCTGGTTGACGTGCAGCGTTCCGCGAGTGGCCACGGCGAACGCGATCCAGGCCTTGCGCGCCGAGAGTCGCTCGCGACGAGCGCGAAACACGGTGCCCGACCCGGGGACCTCGTCAATCGCTCGCGTCAACGAACCCTCGACCCGCGCCGGTGCCACGACGGTGGTCACTCCCGACCAGGTCGCCATGCGCGCCGCGGCGAGCTTCGACGCCATACCACCGCTGCCGACACCCGAGGTGCTGGCTCCGGCCAGCGAGAGGATCGTCGTGTCGAAACTCGTGACCTCCTCGATGAGCGTGGCCGCCGGATCGAGCCGCGGATCAGCGGTCAGGAGACCGTCCGTATCGGTGAGCAGTACGAGGTGCGACGCCGCCACCAAATTGGCGACGAGCGCTGCCAGGCGATCATTGTCACCGAAGCGGATCTCCTCGTCGGCGACGGCGTCGTTCTCGTTGACGATGGGCACCACCCCCAGAGCCTCCAGGGCACTCAGCGTGCGCCGCGCGTGCAGGTACTGGCCACGATGCGAGAAGTCGAGCGGCGCCAGCAACACCTGACCGACGCTGGTCGCGCACTCCGCGAACGCATTTCGCCAGGCGTGCATGAGCAGCGGTTGACCCACCGCGGACACCGCCTGAAGGGTCTGCGCGTCGGTGGGTCGCGCGCGACCGGCTCCGACCTCCGCCCATCCCGCGGTAATGGCCCCCGAGGTCACCACCACCACGGACCAGCCCCGCGCACGCAGGTCGACCACGTCCTGGGCGATCTGGACCAGCGTCGGGTAGTCGACGTCGCCGTGGCGATCGGTTACCGACGTGGTTCCGACCTTGACCACCGCCCTAGGTGTCATCACGCTCCTGGTCGCCAGCCACGTCGTCCAGGCGCCCGTGGCGGGCTAGGCGCTCTCGGCGCGTCGCGCGGTGGTGTCCTCGATCCAGTCCCGCACCCCCGTCGTCACGCCACCACTCGAACGAGAGGGCGCCGACGGTAACCACGTCACCGTCGTGCACGCCGGCGCGACCGAGCAACCGGTCCACGCCGAGATCACGTAGTCGACGCACGATCTCCGCGAGCGCCTCGTCGTCGGTGAGGTCCTGGAAACGCACGGCGCGCAGCGCCGGTCGACCCTCCACGCACCACTCGTGAGGGCCCTGACGCACCACGACCACCTCGTCGGCCACCGGTCGATGCACGACCACCTCGTGAGTCGCCTCGGTGGCCTCGCGCTCACGCGCACCACTCACCTCGGCCGCCATCGCGGTGACGAGAGCGGCGACGCCCTCACCGGTCACCGACGAGATGACGGCCACGTCCGCCAGATGCTGCGCGGCGACGTCACCCTTGGAGCCCACGATCAGCCGAGGACGTTCGAGCAGCTCGCCACGATAGTCGCCGAGCTCACGAAGCAGCACGTCGAGTTGGCCCTGAGGGCTCAAGGGAGCCGTCTCCGACAGGTCGAGCAGAACGCAGAGGACCCGGGCGCGTTCGACGTGGCGCAAGAAATCGTGACCAAGTCCGCGACCCTGCGCCGCCCCCTCAATCAAACCGGGAATGTCGGCGACGACGAACTCCGTGACGTCCTCAGGTCGCGAGGCGCGCCGACCAACTCGCACGACCCCCAGGTTGGGAACCAGAGTCGTGAAGGGGTAGTCGGCGATTTTGGGACGCGCCGCCGAAATTCGTGCGATCAAGGTCGACTTGCCCACGTTAGGAAACCCGATCAGCGCCACGTCGGCCTGCAGCTTCAACTCCAGGTCGTACCAGCGCTCCTGTCCCCGCTCGCCCTGCTCGGCGAAGGCCGGAGCTCGACGACGGTTCGACAAGAAGCGAGCGTTACCCGCTCCGCCGAGCCCCCCCTCCGCCGCCAGCCACCGGTCGCCGGGTCCGGCGAGGTCGACGAGGACCACCCCGTCGCGATCGTGCACCACTGTTCCCACCGGCACCTTGACGACCAGTTCCTCGCCACGAGCCCCGTGCTGACGCTTCGACGTACCGTGATGACCGTCGCTGGCGCGACGAAACGGATGATCGCGAAAGCCCAGCAGCGACGCCTGATTAGGATCGGCGACCAGCCAGACGTCCCCGCCACGGCCGCCATCACCCCCGTCGGGACCACCCTTGGCGACGTGCGCCTCGCGGCGAAAACTCACGCACCCCGCACCTCCGTCGCCAGCCTTGGCGTGCAACTGAGCGGCGTCGACGAAGGATGACACAGCGCCATCCTACGGGGACGGTGTGGGCTAGCCCACCAACTCCCCGACCGCGGAGTCAAAAACCTCCTGGTGGCGGGCCACCTGGGATGCGGTGGTCGCCGGGCACATCAGCGCCATGTTGTGGAACGGCGTCAACAACACCCCACGATTCGTCCCGTAGAGGTGGAGGTAGCTCTCAAGAGCAGGGTCGGCACTACGCGCGGACTCGCCCCCGTTGCGTGGAGCGGGCGAGGCGAAACGATACTCGCAACGCGCTCCCAGCTGGCGCACCGACCAGGGCAGAGCGAAGCGCTCGATCGTGGAGGTGACCCCCTCGGCGAAGGACGTGGCGAGCATCTCCATGGGGACGAAGGCCTCATCCGTCAGAACGTTGCTCAACACCGCACGCATCGCCGCCAGACTGAGCGCGTTACCCGCGAGCGTTCCACCGACGCCCCCGACGTCCGCGATGTCGACCTCGGCGCGCGCGACCGTGGCCAGTACTCGATCAGCCAACTCCGCAGTGAGCCCGTAGGCGCCACAGGCCACTCCTCCACCCAGGGACTTACCGATCGTGAGAGCGTCGGGACGAAGCCCGAAGCGACGCGTCGCACCCCCCGGCCCCGCGGAGAAGGTATGCGTCTCGTCGATGATCAGGAGTGTGCCCGTCGCGTCGCACAGGTCTCGTACTCCCTCCAAAAAGCCGGGCTCGGCGAGAACGATGCCGATATTGGTCATCGCGGGCTCGGTCAGCACGGCGGCGACGTCACCCGCGGCGAGTTCGCGCTCGAGGGCCGCCAAGTCGTTGAACTCGACCACCCGCGTGGTGGTAGTCGGATCCACGGCCGGGCCCACGTTGCCCGGGCGCGACACGGGACGCCCGTCGTCGCCGATCACGACGAACGACTCGTCGACCGTGCCGTGATACGAGTACGAAAAGACCAGCACCTTGGGCCGTCCGGTGACGAGACGGGCCAAGCGCAGCATCCACCGGTTCGCGTCGGTGGCCGACAGCGTGAAGGACCACCGCGCGAGACCGAAGCGACGCGACAGTTCCGCCGCCACCCACTGGGCATCCTCGTCCGGCAACATTGTCGTAATCCCGCCCAGCGTCTCGGCGCGCCGAGCGAGTGCCTCGACGAGGGGAGCCGGCGAATGTCCCGCCATTGCTCCGGTGTCGCCCAGGGAGAAGTCGATGAGTTCGTGACCGTCGACGTCGGTGATCGTGGCGCCGCGCGCCCGATCGAAGGACAGAGGAAACCCGCCCGCCCACATCGACATCCAGGTCATGGGTACTTTGGCGAAGAGGTGAGTCGACGCCTCGTACAGAGCCCGCGAGCGAGGATGCGCGGCCTCGTAGGTGGCGACCTCGCGCGCCTGAAGCTCCGCCACGCGTGAACGGTCGAGGTAGGTCATCAGTCCATCGTAGGACGCGGTTCGCCGGTCACGAGGGACCTCGTGAAAATTCCGTTGACGAGGAGTTTCGTACCCTCGGAGACCCTCGAATGTGTGAAAATTTAGGGAAAATCCCCAACCGGACCCACCCCGTCGATAAAGATAGACGCGGTAGCTGGGAAATCTCCCGGTCCATTTCAACCAAGAGCAAGGAGACGACCGGTGAACAAGGCCGAGTTGGTAGAAGCAATTGTTGCTGAGAGTGGCGCGACCAAGAACACGGTGGCTGAGGTCCTCAAGGCGTTCGAGGACGTCGTCGTCTCGAACGTGACGCGTGGCGAGAAGGTGGTCCTGTCGGGCTTCCTCTCGTTCGAGCGCGTCGAGCGCAAGGCGCGTACCGCGCGCAACCCCCAGACGGGCGAGCCGATCGAGGTGAAGGCGTCGCGCGCGCCCAAGGTGTCCATCGGATCAACGTTTAAGAAGCAGGTCAAGGGCCTCTAGCCCTCACGACAAAACCCCCCGGACAGTGTCCGGGGGGTTTTGTCGTGCCCGATGCGGGCGCGCAAGGCGTCAATGCGTCAGTCAGTCAGCACGTCGACGAGTTTGCGCCCGGCGCGAAAACCGAACTTCACCGTTCCCGCGTTCAATGCGAAGAGCGTGTCATCCCTGCCAATTCCCACGTTGCGCCCGGGATGAAAGCGCGTACCACGTTGACGAACGATGATGCTGCCGGACTGGACCAGCGTGCCGTCGAAGGCCTTGACACCGAGGCGCTGCGCGTGCGAATCACGACCGTTACGAGTGGAACCGCCACCTTTGGTCTTAGACACGAGTTCTCCTTAGCCCTGCGCCGAGATCTTCGTGATCTCGACGGTTGAATACTTCTGACGGTGTCCCCACCGACGCCTCTGGATCGCCTTGGGCTTATAGGTCAGACCCCGAATCTTGGGGCCCTTCTCCTCGCCCACAATCGTGGCGGTCACGGTTGCCCCCCTCAGTGCGGGACCGGCGACTACCTGGTCGCCGTCCACGAGGAGAACTGGCTGGAACTGGACGGCAGTACCCACCTCTTCAGCGCGTCGGTCAACGCGGACCACTTGGCCCTCACTGACGCGCTCTTGTGATGTGCCTACTCGAATGACGGCGTACATAGGATTGCTAGTCTAGCAAATGTCACCACCGGCTCAGCGCCTAGAGACCGGTCGACAGCACAAAACCACGACCGTCACAGACGCTGCAGACCGTCGACACCGATTCCAAGAGTCCCTCATTGACTCGCTTTCGCGTCATCTCGACCAGACCGAGTTCGGAAATATCGAATACCTGGGACCGTGTCTTGTCCCGCGACAGTGCCTGACGCAGTGCCGACGCCACGGCGTCGCGGTTCGCCTTGGGCTCCATATCGATGAAGTCAATGACGATGATGCCGCCGATGTCGCGCAAGCGGAGTTGGCGCGCCACCTCCTCGGCCGCCTCGAGATTATTGCGGAACACCGTCTCTTCGAGGTTGGTCGTACCCACGTTCTTGCCGGTATTCACGTCGATCACCGTCAGGGCCTCGGTGCGCTCAATGATCAGTGACCCGCCCGACGGGAGGAACACCTTGCGGTCAAGCGCCCGGTGCAACTGCTCGTGCACAAAGTAACGCTCGAAAAGCGGTAGGTCTTCCGTCGCGCGATCGTAGTACTCGATCCGGTCAGTGAGTTCGGGGTTCACCGCCATCACGTACTCGCGAACCTTCTCGAACAAGTCGCGGTCGTCAATCAGCACGCCACGGTACTCATCGTTGAGTTCCTCGCGCAGGACGCGCACCGCAAGATCCAGGTCCCGATAAATCAAGCGAGGCTGCGAGGAGCGGCGGACCTCCGCCTCTATCGCGTCCCACTTCTCCGCGAGTGAGCGCACGTCGCGGGCCAGGTCGTCGGCCGAGACCCCTTCGGCGGCCGTGCGAATGATGACGCCGTGGTGCTCAGGCTTAACCTCGTCAATAATCTTGCGCAGACGGCGCCGTTCGCCGTCGGGCAGACGCTTGGAGATTCCCACCGTTGACGAATTGGGGACGAGAACAGCAAAACGACCGGGCAGCGACACTTCCTGGGTGAGACGGGCACCCTTGGCACCGATCGCGTTCTTGGTGACCTGGCACACGATCGTCTGACCCGCACGAATCATCTCCTCGATGCGCTTGGTCGAGCGCGACGGGCCCTCCAGGTCCTCGGCGTCAAAGGAGACGTCACCGCGATACAACACGGCGTTCTTCGGAATCCCGATATCGACGAAGGCCAATTCCATTCCTGGCAGCACGTTCTGAATCCGGCCCACGTAAATGTTCCCGTCGATCTGATTCGTCTCGTCGGCCGCCTTCGCCACCGTGTACTCAACCATCGTGCGTCCCTCGAGGGTGGCAATGTGAGTGGCGTCGCCGGTGGTGTGCACACACATGAGATAGCGGCCCTGAGCCCGCGTACGTCGCTCGCCGCCGCGGCGCTTACGCGCCCGCTCACGAGGAGCACCGTCCCCCGCCACCTCCGGCGCGGACGCCTCGACGGGTGCCTCGACGGAGCGCGTACCGGCCGGTCGCGGGGCACCCGAGCGCTGGCCCTGTCCGCGTCCTCGTCCGCCACGACGCCGACGCGGCGTGCCGGTTCGTGCGACGCCGGCGGGCGGCGTGTCGCCCACGGAACTGCCGGGCGCCGGCCGGGTATCGCCTATCTGGGGGGCTGGACGGGTATCACCAATACGAGGGCCGTTCACCGGCGGGGACTGGTTGGTGGTCTCGTCGTTCACGACGGGTACTCCTTGCGTTCTTCGCCGCGCGCGACTCGTCGCGCACGTCACGGGTGGGGGTCACGGCACGCGCGCTCGTAGTGGCGCCGCGACGAGTACGAGGGGCGTGGATTCCCGGACCATCGACACTCCACTCGAGGGTCCACGGAAGAAGCCGTCCCTCGCTGTCTCGTGCCACGGTACGTCCTTGCGGTCAATCGGCTGGTAGCTCTCGTCTACCTCGCCTGCGTTCATCTCGCGTCTCCACAACGCCCTACCCCACCAGGCTACTCGGGCTAGCACCTAGCCGGACGCCTTTACCGGGGACGTCGTCCCCGTTCGTGCGACGTTTGCGGGAGTCGTCGTGGTGGTCGTGGTCGTCGTGGTGGTCGTGGTCGTGGTGCTGGTGGTCGTACGCGGCGACGTCGTCGTGGTGGTCGGAACCAGTAGGTGCGGGTGCAGAGTCAGAGGCGCCGGCGGGTGCGCGTGCAGGTAGTTGAAGGTCTCGGCGACCACCGGCGCGGCGGCCGCGGCACCGTAGCCGCCCTGAGCCAGGACGCACACGACCACGTAGCGCGGATTGGTCGTAGGACCAAACGCGACGAACCAGGAGTTGGGATCCAGTCCGGGGGCGTTGCTCGCCGTACCCGTCTTGCCCGCGAGTGGATAACTCGCCAGTGAGAAGTTGATGATGCCGTGGAACGTCCCGTAGGCGGTTCCGGCTGGATTCTCGACAACGCCGGTCAGACCCTGGAGAATGGGGTCGCGCACCGAGGGGGGAAGGCTGACGTGACCGAGTACGCGCGGCAGGTAACGCTCCACCACCCGACCGTGCGGGCTGATCACGGCCGCCGCGACCTCGGGCGCGTAGCGCGTCCCGCCGTTGGCGAAGGTGGCGTACGCCTGGGCCATCTCGACGGGGGTGAGCGCGGTTGTTCCCTGACCGAAAGCCATCTCCAGGTTGTCACCCGTGTACCACGCCACCGTCGGAAAGGCCTTGGGGGCGAGTTTGTGCAGCTCGCGGCGCACCGCCGGCGAGTCCACCCGCCCCTTGACCTCGTCGGGCAGGTCGATTCCGGTGTACTGCCCGAGGCCGTATTTGGCGGCCACGTTCTGAATCGGCGTCAACCCGTACTTCGCGCGCTGGGACCAAAAGAGGTACCCCAGGTTGTAGAAGTAGTAGTCCGACGACACGGTCAACGCCATCGGCAAGGAGATCCACCCGGCGCCCAGCGACAAGTCGTCGTGGAACACGCAGCCGTGCCCTCCCTGCAGGCAGCCCGGGACTACGTAGACGCCCGTATCGTCGACCAACTTGGTCGCCGGGAAGATCCCGGTCTGCAGCGCCGCGGTCGCGGTCGCCAGCTTAAAGGTACTGCCGGGCGTGTAGAGGCCCTGAATCGCGTAGTTGTTGAAGGCCCCCTCGTTCAGCAACTGGTGAAACGTGGTGGTCGACAGTCCGTGAGTGAAGGAGTTCAGATTGTACGACGGATAACTCGCCATCGCGAGCACGTGGCCGTTGGTCACGTTCATCACCAGCGCGGCGGCGTTGGGTACCTTCGGCGGCACGGGGTTGTACGGACTGTTCGACGAGCGCACGAGTTTCACGTCGGCGATCAGGTACTGCTGAAGCGCCTGCTGCAGGCCGGCGTCGATATTGAGCACGACCGAGTCGCCGCTGACCGGAGGTGCGGTCGGCACCGTGCCCACGATGTTGCCAAAGGCGTTGACCTCCAGCGTCTGAGTACCGTCGTGGCCGCGCAGGTACGACTCGTAGTAGGCCTCGATCCCGGCCTTACCGATCTGGGAGTCCGTCTGGTACCCCTGATGGGGGTGGGCGGCAATCTCCGCCCCGGTGATGGGGCCCACGTAGCCCAACACCTGAGCGGCCATCGATCCACCAAAGGGGTACGAGCGCTGTGAGACGTCCAGCGTGGTGACGCCGGGAAACTCGCTCGGGTGAAGGCGGATGTACTGGACGATACGCGGGGGGGCGTTGAGCATAATCGGCGCCGGTTGGTACGGGTTGTACTGCGGGTTGTTGAGGTCCGTCGTGATCTGCTTCACGCTGATGCCGGTGAGTAACGACAGGGAGCCCTCCACTGACGGGTCGAGCGTCGCCTGAGCGCGCGAGAGCTGAAGCTCCGTGGTCGTGACGTTGCTCACCAGCGGCTGACCGGAGCGATCGAGGATGAGTCCACGAGGAGCAGGAATCGTGCTCACCCGCAGTGAGTTGGCGTCCACGGTAGCCACCGACGCGTGATACTCCAGGATCTGGAGGGTGAAGAGGCGCACGACGAGCACCACGAGCAAAGCGGCGAAGAACCAGCCGATCACCAGCCACCGACGCTCAGGCCGTGCCGTGATCTCCTCCGGTGACGCGACGAGGTCGCGGATGCCCACGGCGCGCGGCTCATTGATGCTGCGACCCCGTCCGCGCCACGGATTCAGTGACACCCACGGACGCCACAGCCGCGACCACCGCGAACCCGTCGGGCGCTCACGCCACGAGCGCCTCATCGACGCACGCCGCCCCAGCGACCCACCGCTCGCGCGAGCCGAGTGACCGGACGAGCTACCACCGCGAAAGCGAGTGCGTTCACCACCATGACCTGTAGAACGCTACCGCGCCACAGCCCGAAGTTCAGTGCGACCGCGCCGAGCGCCACGTACAGCGCCGGCGCGACGAACCCGGCGACGCCCGCGAGGACGGGCGTGACCCACCACGCCGCCGAGTCCAGGTCACCGACCCCCTCACGTCCCAGCCGCGACGCGCCGTACGCCAGCGCCATGCCGACCACCGCGGTCAATCCGAAGGGCGTCACGGCGTGAGTATCAAAGAAGACGCCCGCCACGATCGCGCTCCACAGACCGAGTGCGCTGTAGCCGGCCAGCCCCATGGCCAGCGGCCACAACCAGACAACCATGATCACGACACCATCGATCCGCCACGGCGAAAAGACCGCTAACTGCAATCCTTCGACGAACAGCGTCGCCAGAGTGACGACGACCAGGGCTCGACTCACGTCGAGGGCTCCCACTGCACCACGTCCACGTAGGACAGATGCGTGAGGTTGGCTGCCGGCTCGAGAGAGAGCGAGTACGTCGTGGCGCCTGGCGACAACGCGACCTGACGCACCCGCGCGACGGGGATCCCCGGAGGAAACAGTCCTCCGCTCAGACCATTGGTCACCAGCATGGTGCCCCGCTTCAGGGACGTGGTCAGCACCACGGAGGACGCCCCTAACCCGTTATTGACACCGCGACCGCTGATAACGAAAGAGGTGGCGCCGTTACCCCACGTCACCCCCACTAACGAGCTCGCGTCGGTAATGAGGCGCACCGTCGCGCCGTAGGGGGTCGTCGCGATCACACTGCCTACCAATCCCCCGTTGGCCACCACCGGCATACCCGACAGCACCCCGTTGTCACGACCCTTGGAGATATCGATCGTCGCCGAGAAACTCGTGGGCGAGATCGACGTCACCTGGGCGCTCACCACCGGCAGCGTCGAGAGAAACGGAACGTGCAACTGCGTCGTCACCTGCTGCAGCTCGCGGTACAGGGGCCACCGCTCATTCAGCGCGAGTTGCGCCCGACCCAACTCGTAGCGCAACTTCTGGTTCTGTGCCAGCACGTCGCTGTAGTTGATCGTCCCCGCGAAGAAGTGGCCAATCGGACGAGCCACCTGGTCGATCGTCCACGCGAAGGGCGCCACGACCAAGTTGGCGACACTGCGCAAGCCCGACATCACCCCCACCGTGAGGTAGAGGATCGTCACCACGATCGTGGCGGCAACTCCCAGGGTCCAGGCGCGACGCCTCGTACGGTCGCTGGCCACGTCTTATCGCGAAGGACTGGACTTCAACATGCGGGCGAAACTCTCGAGTTCCTCCAGGCACATGCCACTACCGAGCGCCACGCAATTCAGCGGGTCATTAGCCACGATGATCGGCATATTCGTCTCGAACTCGAGACGCTGGGCGATCCCGTTTAACAGGGCGCCCCCTCCGGTCAAGACGATCCCCTGCTCCATCAGGTCCGAGGACAACTCGGGCGGAGTGCGATCGAGCGTCACTTTGACCGCGTCGACGATAGCTTGGACCGGCTCCTCGATCGCCTGACGAATCTGCTCCGTCGAGATCACCACCGTCTTGGGTAGTCCGGTCACGAGGTCACGGCCCCTAATTTCCGCACGCAACTCTTGCTCGAGAGGGTAGGCCGATCCCAGTTGAATTTTGATCTCCTCTGCCGTTCGTTCTCCGAGCGCCAGTTGGAACTCCTTCTTCACGAACGCCACGATCGCCTCGTCAAGTTCGTCACCGCCGATGCGGATCGACTGGCTGGTCACGATACCGCCCAGCGAAATAACGGCGACCTCGGTCGTACCGCCACCGATGTCGACCACCATATTTCCGCTGGGTTCGTGAATCGGCAGTCCCGCCCCAATCGCCGCCGCCATTGGCTCCTCGATGATATACGCCTTACGCGCACCCGCGAACTCCGCCGCCTCCATGACCGCTCGCTGCTCCACGCCCGTGATACCCGACGGCACGCAGATCACCATCCGCGGCTTCGCGAAACGACGCTGGTGAACGCGATGGATAAAGTAGCGAAGCATCTTCTCGCAGATCTCAAAGTCCGCGATCACGCCGTCCTTGAGTGGACGAATCGCCTGAATGTTGCTCGGCGTGCGGCCGATCATACGCTTGGCTTCAGCTCCCACGGCGAGCGGTTTGCCGTCTTTGACGTCAATGGCGACCACCGACGGCTCATTCAGGATGATGCCGCGACCGCGCACGTACACGAGGGTATTTGCCGTGCCGAGATCGACCGCCATGTCGCGACCGAGCAATGAAAATCGACTCTCAACCATAGGAACTCTCTAGCGAGGGGGGCTCACGTACCCCCTCCTCTACCCACCAGGCTAGGGCAAGATGACCCCACGCCACCACTGGACCGCGTCAGGCCAGTTCGGGAAAGAAGATTTCAATCTCACGACGGGCGGCGTCGGAGGAATCCGAGCCGTGAATGAGGTTCTCCGCCATGCGCGACGCCAAATCCCCGCGAATCGTTCCGGGGCTGGCGTCGGCCGGATTCTTGTCTCCCATCAGTTGGCGCACGAGACGCCACGTGTCGTCGGGCCCCTCCACGACCACCACCACAACCGGCGAGCGTGTGATAAAGGTCACCAGCGCGTCGAAATACTCACGCCCCACATGCTCGGCGTAGTGACGTCGAGCGGTCTGCGCATCCAGCAGGCGCAACTGGACCGCGACGAGTCGCAGGCCCTTGCGCTCGAGTCGACCAAGGATGTCGCCGACGAGCCCCCGCTCGACGGCGTCGGGTTTTACGATAACCAGCGTTCTGTTCACGACGAAGAAATCTAACAGCCCCCGCGAACGTGACGAGACGCGATGCCCAACAGCTCGCCGCGCACTTCGCCGACGAGGTAGAGGCTGCCGGTGACCACGATGAGGTCGTCGTCGCTCGAGCGCTCGCGCGCGTGGGCGAGCGCGGCGCTCGCCGACGGGTGCTCGTAGGCGAGCGCACCCGCTCGCGTCAACGCCGCCACCACCTGCGACGCCGACACCGCACGCGGCGACGTGGGTGCGCAGCAGTGAAACTCCCGAACGCCCATGGTGACGAGCGGTGCCACCATCTCGTCAACGTCACGCCCGCTCAACATACCGACCACGCATCGTCGCACGCCGGCGAGGTCGAATGCTCCGTCGAGCGACGCCGCGAGTGCGCGAACGCCCGCGGGATTATGCGCACCGTCTACCACGATCATCGGATGGCGAGCCACCACCTCGAGACGCCCCGGCATACGCGCGGCGCCGAACGCGTCGCGCACTACCTGCTCGCCCAACGCGCGGCCCAGAAACGCTTCGGTAGCGGCGATGGCGGTAGCGGCGTTAGATCCCTGATGTATTCCGTGCAGAGTCAGCAGGATGTCCTCGTAGTGCGCGTCGGGCGTCCGCACGCTGATCACGCGACCGCCGACGGCCAGGTCGTTGCTCTCCAGGTCAAACTCGACGCCACGGCGCAGTAGCCGGGTGCCCAGAGTACGGCATCGGTCCATCGCCACTTCGACGACCACGGCGTCCTCAGTACCGAGAACGGCCACGGCACCGGGACGAAAGATACCGACTTTATCCGTCGCGATCTCACGTACCGTCGTTCCTAAAACCAACGTATGGTCGAGGTCAACATTGGTCAACACCGCCACCGGTGCGTCGATCACATTGGTCGAGTCCCAGGTCCCGCCCATGCCCACCTCGACGACGGCGACATCGACGCCCTCGTCGGAAAAATGCAGGAAACCCGCTACCGTCAACAACTCAAAACGCGTAAGGCGCGGCGCGCCGGTCGACTCGACGTCGGCCAAGCGACCCATCAGTGACACGAACACGTCGTCGCCGAGTGGCTCCCCGTTTACCGCAATACGTTCGTTCACCGCGTGCAAGTCGGGACTCGTAAAGGTCCCCACACGAAGCCCCGTCGCCAGAAGCAACGCGCTCACCAGGGTGGTCGTGGTCCCCTTGCCGTTGGTACCGGTGACGTGAACGCTCGGGTAGTCGTGATGGGGATCGGCGAGAGCGGCGAGTACGTCACGGATCGGTTGCAGCGTGGGAGTCAGCTGATGATTGGGTGCGACGCGCTCGAAATCAACGTGGCCCTCCAGCCAGTTCAGAGCCTCGTCGTAGGAGTCGAAGCGCACCACTCAACTCGCGCGACGCGCGCGGGTCTTCTTCATTTCGTACCGTGGGGATTCCTCCCCACGCACCGACGCCGCGTTCACCACGCACCGCACGACGTCCGGGCGGCCGGGTACGTCGAACATCGTCTCGAGCAGCACACTCTCGAGGATCGAACGCAGACCCCGCGCGCCGGTGCCGCGCTCCATCGCGAGATCGGCGATCGCCTCGAGCGCCTCGGGCTCGATCTCCAGCTCGACCCCGTCCATGGCCAGCACTTGCTGGAACTGACGAAGAAGCGAGTGCTTCGGCTCGGTCAGCACCCGAATCAGCATGTCTCGATCGAGTTGGTGAACCGCACCTATCACCGGCAGTCGGCCGATGAACTCAGGGATCAAACCAAACTTCATCAGGTCCTCGGGTAGCACGTGACGGAAGAGTTCGATATCGCCTCCCCGACGCGACTCGATCGGCGAGTTAAAGCCAATCGACTTCTTGCCGCGCCGGCGCTCAATGATGTCCTCGAGACCGGCGAAAGCTCCTCCACACACGAACAAGATGTTCGACGTGTCGATAGTGATGAACTCCTGATGGGGATGCTTGCGGCCACCCTGGGGCGGGACACTCGCCACGGTCCCCTCCAGGATCTTGAGCAGAGCCTGCTGGACCCCTTCACCCGAGACGTCGCGAGTGATCGACGGGTTCTCCGCCTTACGGGCGATCTTGTCGATCTCGTCGATGTAGATGATGCCGCGCTCGGCCCGCTTCACGTCGAAATCAGCCGCGGTGAGCAACTTCAACAGAATGTTCTCCACGTCTTCGCCGACGTAACCAGCCTCGGTCAGCGCGGTAGCGTCCGCGATAGCGAAGGGAACGTTGAGCATTCGCGCCAGAGTCTGAGCAAGAAACGTCTTACCGCATCCGGTGGGACCGAGCAGCAGCACGTTGGACTTGGCCACCTCGACGTCGTCGTCGTGCAAGGGTCCGGTTTGGATGCGCTTGTAGTGGTTGTATACCGCCACGGACAGAATCTTCTTGGCCTCGACCTGGCCGATGACGAACTCGTCCAGGAATGCGGCGATCTCGCGAGGAGTCGGAAGGTCCTCGAGGACGAATTCCGGTCGATCACCGAACTCGTCCGCAATGATGTCGTTACACAGGTCGATGCACTCATCGCAGATGTACACGCTCGGCCCCGCAATGAGCTTCTTAACCTGCTTTTGACCCTTCGCGCAGAAACTGCACTTGATGAGGTCGTTGCCTTCGCCAAACTTTGCCACAACTACCCCTCTGACGCGACTAGTGACCTAATCTATTCTAGGTTCTCGTACCCCCCGCAACGGGGAACCTAGGGTCGTCGCGAGATAACCTCGTCGATCAGGCCGTACTCGACGGCCTCGTCGGCCTCGAGGATGAAGTCACGATCCGTGTCTTTGGCGATGCGCTCCTCGCTCTGTCCGGTATCGTGCGAGAGCATCTGATTAAGCATGTCCTTCATTCGAAGTATCTCGCGCGCCTGGATCTCGATGTCCGAGGCCTGACCACCCACGCCACCCCAGGGCTGGTGCATGAGGACACGCGTGTGCGGGAGTGCGTAGCGCTTACCCTTCGCGCCCGCCCCGAGTAGCACGGCCGCCGCCGACGCCGCCTGGCCGAAGCAGAAAGTCGACACGTCGGGCTTGATGTACTTCATCGTGTCGTAGATCGCCAACAGACCCGTGATGTCGCCGCCCGGCGAGTTGATGTAGAGGTTGATGTCCTTATCGGGGTCTTCGGATTCGAGGAAGAGCATCTGAGCACAGACCAGATTCGCGACCGTATCGTCAATCGGGGTCCCGAGGAAAATAATGCGCTCGCGCAACAGCCGGCTGTACAAGTCGTAAGCCCGCTCGCCGCGGTTAGACGATTCGACAACGGTCGGGACGAGATAGTTCTGCGGGCGAAGAGTGTCGTTCACGCTCCTACCCTATTCGTCTTCGTCATCCGACTCGTCCGGCGCGAGTAGCCGAGGATCAATCGCCACCCCTTCGGGGTCAACGTACGTCACGTGCTCGGCGAGCCACCGCGACGCCTTCATCTTGGCCACCTCGGCGTCAAAGGCCGCGACCCGACCACTATCGCGCAGGTTGGCGCGCAGGGTTTCGGCGTCCACGCCCATCGAGGCGGCCGTACTCTCCAACTCCTCGGCGACCTCCTCGGGTGTCGGCTCGAGACCCTCGGCACGCGCCAGAGCCCGCAGAGCGAGGTCCACGCGAACCGCTCGTTGAGCATCCTCGCGCAGTCGCGCCAACAAGTCATCGGGGGCCTGGCCGGTAACGCGCAGAAACGTCTCAAGGTCAATCTTCTGCTCCGAGAGTCGATGACCCAGGTCGTGCAGCCTCTCGTCAGTCTCCGCGGCCACCAGGACCTCGGGTACCTCGTTCGGTGCCACCAGATCCGACAGAGCCACCAGCATCGCGTCGCGCTGAGCCAGCCGCGACTCCGCCAGCTTGCGCTGCTGCAGCTGGCTCATCACTTCCTCGCGCATCTCGTCCACCGTCGTCCACTCGGTATTCTCCGCCACCCACTCGTCGGTGAACTCGGGTAGCTCCCGCTCCTTCACCTGCTTCAGAGTGAGGTCGTAACTCGCGGCGGCTCCGCTGGGCAGCGTGCCGTTCAAGTGCAGATCCTCTCCCGCACGCAACCCCACGATGAGCTCATCCACGCCCGAGGTAATGGCCTCGGATCCCACGGTGTACATGAAGTCGCTCATCTCCAAGGGCTCAGCCTCGGTACCCACCTCGGTCACCCGTACGTCCATCGTCACCAGGTCGTCGGTGACGATCGGACGATCCACGTCACGCAGAACCGCGTCCGTCTCGCGGAAACGATCCAGTTGCGCCTGAACCTCATCGTCGGGCACGTGGGGCGAAGGTATCGCCACGCGAAGTGACTCGTAGCCCACCAGCGCCACCTCGGGCCGCACCTCGACGGTCGCCTCAAAGACCAGACGGCCCTCCTGTTCACCGGCGGTGATATCAACCTCGGGCTGACCAATGGGATCGAGACGCGTATCGGCCACCGCCCGAGCGTAAAAGTCCGGAAGCGAGGAGCGAATTGCCTCGGCACGTAGCGCACCCACACCGCCCAAGTGCGCGACCAGCACGCTACGAGGAACCTTCCCTCGTCGAAAACCCTTAATGGCAATCTGCTTTCCGAGGGCAACGGCCGCCTGGTCCATTGCGGCTTCCATCTCCGCGTCGTCCACCTCGACGACGATCTTGCTGCGGTGATTCTCCAGGTTCGATACGGTGGCGTCCATAAGGGTTGCTAGCCTACCGGACACCCGGACCTCTAGGGCATAATCGCGAGCGCCCGCGAGAACTCCCGCGCGAGTTCTCGGTCTCCGCGCACCTCAGTCGCCGACGCGCGCAAAAAGGCTTCCGCGTCGATCCGTCCCGCGGCGCGACGCCAAAAGAGGGCCACGGGAGTGACGATCTCCAACGTGGGCGGGTTCGACGACGACGCCACCGAACTCGCTCGACCACCCGTCACCTCAAGGTTGACGCTACGCGCGAGTCGCCCCGTCAGAGAGATTCGCACCACCGTGCCGTCGGGGGCGCCCATCGCCCGTCCCACCACGTAGGGCAGAGCCGCTTCGAAGCGATTGACCACGACCTCCTCGCCGACGCCATGGTCGTCGGCGGGCTCGAGAAGCGCGTCGCGAATGTCCTGGAGGTGAATCCAGCTATCGAGTAGACGGGTCTCCTGGAAGCGGTGGTACGGACGCGGTCCCTCCGGGCTCCACCCCACCACTTCCCATTCGTCGAGCGACAGTCCTCGCAAACGACGTACCGCGAGGCGGGTCACCTCACGAAACTGATCGAGTACGGCGTCACCTGGCTCACGACGGTGCGCTTCGACGAATGCCTCGTTCATCTCGCCGATCGAGTTGCGCACGTACTCGGGCCACTCGCCGTCGTGAGGTGGAACGGGCTCACCTTGCAGAAACGCCTCGAAGCCCACGAGGTGACTCAGCACGTCGCGCACACTCCAACCGGGACACGAGGTAGGAGCGTCATACGCCTCGGGCGGTCGCGAGCGCAACACTCGGTCCGTCGCCTGCCACGTCTCATCCAGGGCGTCCACAATCCACTCGTACGGTGTTGCCACAGTCCCACCCCTCTGGTGTCGAAGACGATGACGCGCAGGTGACTGTACCACCGGCGAGCGGCGTCACCCTAGCGAACCAGGACAACCACTGCGTGAGCGGCGTAGTAGCGTCGACGTCGTCGTAGAAGGTCGCGGGGCGTAGCGCAGCTTGGTTAGCGCGCGTGCTTTGGGAGCACGAGGTCCCCGGTTCGAATCCGGGCGCCCCGACCAACTGAGCCACCGGGGACGCCGCCTCCGGTGGGCGGGAGTGGGCCACCCACCATCTCAGGTCCCCTTGCGGCCAATCACCAGGCTCGACAGCGCGAGGAGAATCCCCACCGAGAAGATCACGGTTCCGAACACGAACACTTGCGGCGGAATTCCCACGCGTGTCGAGGCGTAGATCAATACCGGGAACGGGGTACTCGTGCCGCTGACGAAGTTCGACGTGATGAAGTCGTCGATCGACAGAGCGAACGCCATCAGCGCCCCCGCCAAGACACCCGGCATGATCATGGGCAAAGTAATCCTGCGAAAAGTCGTGAGCGGCCCGGCACCGAGATCGTACGACGCCTCCTCCAGAGAACGGTCGAAGCCGGCGAGTCGAGCCCGAACTGTTACCGTCACGTAAGCAATGCAGAACATCACGTGCGCGAGCACCAGTGTGAGAAAGCCGCGACCAATGTTGAAAGTCACGAAAAGTCCCAGCAGCGACGCACCCATCACGATCTCGGGCGCCGCAATATTGATAAAAAGAATCTGCTCGATAACCCCTTTTCCGTGGAACTGCTTCGGGCGGTAGCGCACGAGAGCTATCGCCAGCAAGGTGCCAAGAATCGCCGAGACGATGGTCGCAATCACCGCGAGGCGAATCGACAGCCAGAACGACGCACTTAGTCCCGGAGCACTATTCCATTCGCGATACCACAGGGTCGTGAAGCCGTTCCACGAGAAGCTCACCTGCGGCACGCCGCCGACTGACCTATTGAAGCTATAGACGAACATCACGGCGATGGGAAACACCAGGTACGCGATGACCAGCCACGAGTACGTGGGCAGGACGAAACGCCCCCAATGGCGAGGTCGCCGCTCCGGTGGTACCACCGTTGGCGCCGCGGCGGTGGGCGCGGACTCCGTTAGCACGCTCACAGGTACTCCTCAATCGATCTCGACCCCAGCACTCTCGCGTAGAGCCAGATCCCCAACAGCGATATCACCAGCAGCACCACCGACAACGACGAGCCGGCGGCGTAATCACCGGTCACAAGGAAGGTGTTCTGAATAACGGTACCGATCATCGTGCTCGACGTGCCGCCCAGGATCTGCTGGTTGACGTAGTCCCCGAAGGCCGGAATAAAGGTGAGGAGAAACGCCGCGAAGATACCCGGTATCGCGAGGGGCACGATGACTCGTTGAAAGGCTTCACGCCGCGACGCGTAGAGGTCGTACGCGGCTTCAAGGACCCGCCGATCGATTCTCTCGAGTGCCACGTACAACGGCAACGCAGTGAAGGGAAGATAGTTGTAGGAGAGCCCCGCGATGACCGCGTACCCCGTGCCCAGAACGTGGAAGTTCGCCGAGATGAGGTGCGCGTGACGCAGGAAGGTCATGAAGAACCCATTGTTGGAAAGGATGAACTCCCACACCAGCGTACGGATCACGAACGACACGAAGAACGGCACAAGCAGCATCATCAAGAAGAAGTTCTTCTTGCGCCCGCCGTGGAACGCGATCCAGTACGCGATGGGAAACGACACGACCAGATCGACGATCGTCGCGGCAGCCGCGTACTCCAGGCTGGTGATGAATTGGGTGCGGTAAAGGTTCACCTGATGCGGTAACTCGCCCCAACTCCACGTCATGTAGCACGTCCCCGAGGCGGGGTTGCACGTCTTGAGTGAGAGCGACAACATGATCGCGAGTGGTACCAGGAACAACAACAGCAGCCACACCACCGCCGGAAGACTCAGCAGGTACGGCGCCAGGCGCTTACCCCACGAGCCCCGGCGGTGGTGAGTACGCTCTACGCCCCCTGGATGATCGGCATGAACAAGTTGGTCCACGTGTTGATTTCCTCTTGGTTCTTGAACTGGTAGTACGTCTTGGTCAGTTTGGCCTCACGACCCGACGGGAAAACCAGAGGCGAATCAGCGGTGGCCGAGGTTGGCAGCCCGATCTCAGGCTTGAGTTTGGCCAGTGCCGCCTTGTTCCAACTCGTGGGGTGCAGGAGCTGCTGCTTGGCATCGGGCACCGGGCAGATGTAGTCGTTGTAGTACTCGACGACAGACTGCGTGACCGGGCTGTAGTAGTAGTCCATCAACGTCATGGCGTCCTTCGGATTCTGGGCGTAGAGCGGAATGCACATGTTGTCCGTCCACATCATGAGACCCTCTTTGGGAATCATCAAGACGAGATCCTTGTACTTAGCGCTCAGGTTCGCCTGGTAGATGTCCCCGGAGTAGGCCTGCGACACCCAGACGTCGCCGTTCTTGAGGTGCTGGATGTAACTCTGGTCGTAGTAAGCGGCCACAATACCGTCGCTCTTCTGCTTCTGCAGGAGCGTCGCCGCCTTCGACCAGTCCTTCTCCGTCGACGATGCCGGTTCGATGCCCAGAGCCAGGAGGCCGACGCTTCCGAGCTCGAAGGGGTCGCTCAGCATGCCGACGCGCCCGGCGTACTTCTTATCGAACAAGATATGCACGCTATCGCCGGGGTCCTTCACCTGCTTGGAGTTGTAGGCCACCGACGTCCACCCCGACTGCCAGGCCATCGTGTACTTGTTCCCCCGATCCCACGGGGGATTCTTCACGAGCGGGCCCGCGTACTTCTTAAAGTTGGGCATCATTGAGTGATCAAGCGGAACCAGCCAGCCCAGCTCCATGAGGTAGCCCAACGGCGGGTTGTTGTTGGTCATGACGACAATGTCGTAACCGGTGTACTGGCCCGCGGCGAGCGATGGTCGGATCTTGGCGTAGAAGGACGTGTTGTCGTCAATCACCTGGAAGTAGTTCACCTTGATCTTCGTCGTCTGTGTGAAGTGCTCCAACGACGGATACTTACCGTTCAGCGTGTCGATGTAGAGCGGCCAGTTGGCAAAGTTCACTGTATGGTGCAACTTCTCCTTCTTCCACCACGTCGCGTTACCCACCTTGGCGTTGGGTAACGAGGCGCCCGAGGCGGCACCCGATGCCAGGAAGAGCGAGGCGGCGATACCACCGCCGGCCACACCAAGTGCTTGACGCCTCGAGAGGCGCCGTTGGGTCAGTCCACGCCACAGCGCGGGATCGATCCCCTCGTACGGCGCACCAGTGTTGTTGTTGTCACTCATCAATTTCCCCCATTGTTGCTTCTTCTTCTACCGATCCGTGCGCCATCGGGTGCACTGCGAACGTGTGCTCGACTGGCCACGTGAGCACCACCTCATCACCACTGCGTGGTGCCGCGGCCTGACCGATGTTCTGGGCGTAGACGGTGAGGTCAGTTCCCCACGACGTCTCCACGATGTACTGATTGCCAACGCCGGTAAAGGTCGAGACCCTCACACGACCCCGCAGGCTGTTCTGACCGGACATCGTGCCGCCGTCGCCGGCACCGATCGTGATCTTCTCTGGGCGCACGCCCACCTTCACGCTCAGTCCTACTCGCTTCTCGGGTAGTCGCTCAGCGCCCACTCGCAGGGTCGTGCCACTCGTCAGGGTCACCGTCGCCACCGAACCCTCGAGGGCGGTCACGTCACCCGCGAGGAGGTTCGAGGCGCCCAGAAAGGTCGCGACGAACTCGGTGGTGGGACGGTCGTACACCTCGCGTGGCGAACCGATCCCCTCAATACGACCCAGTCGCATCACGACGAGGCGGTCCGACATGGTCATGGCCTCCTCCTGATCGTGAGTGACGTAGAGGAAGGTGATGCCCACTTGCGTCTGGATGCGCTTCAACTCAATCTGCATCTGGTGACGAAGCTTGGCGTCCAATGCCGACATTGGCTCGTCGAGCAGCAAGAGGGTGGGTTCGTTCACCAGAGCCCGAGCCAACGCCACTCGCTGCTGCTGACCGCCCGATAACTGCGAGGTGCGCCGCCCCTCCATGTGGGGCAAGTCCACGAGTTCGAGCATCGTCGACACCCGTCGACGAATCTCGGCTTTATCCATACGCTTGCGCTTCAGCCCAAAGGCGACATTCTCGAAGATGCTCAGGTGAGGAAACAGCGCGTAGGACTGAAACACTGTGTTCACGTCGCGCCGGTACGGCGCGAGGTAGGTAACCTCCTTGCCGCCCAGAAAGATACGACCTGACGTTGGCTCCTCGAAACCTCCGAGCATGCGTAGCGTCGTCGTCTTCCCGCAGCCCGACGGACCGAGAAGGCTGAAGAACTCACCCTCGTAGATTTCCAAGTTGAGGTCGTCTACTGCGGGGGCGTCTTGAAAGATCTTCGTGACGTGCTCGATCGTAACGATGGGCTTACGCCCCGCACTCACGTCGGCGAAACCACTCGAGACCTCTGTCATGTCAACGGTGCGGTTCGACATTGATCGACTCTACCCCCCCTGCCACGAGCCGAAGACCCCTCGCCCACGAACATCGATGACCCGTGAGAGAGTAGCAAAGGCCGCGCATCAAAAATGGTCACTTTTCATGATTTTCGACGTTGCAGCGCGCCGAAATTCGAACATCGCACGACGCCTCCGTGATCGTACGGGCCTCGCCTTGTGCCCCCGGCAGGAGTCGAACCCGCAGCCTGACGGGTAGAAACCGTCTGCTCTATCCAGTTGAGCTACAGGGGCTCGGAGCCATCGTAGTGAGCATGGCCCCGCACGTTGGGTCACCTCATTACCTGTGCCATACTGGATCAGTCACGTACGTGGTGGGCGTAGCTCAGTTGGTTAGAGCGCCAGGTTGTGGTCCTGGAGGTCGCGGGTTCGACCCCCGTCGCTCACCCCATGAAGTCGCGATCGCACTTGATCGTCGAAGAACCGAGTCCGCGAGGTGTCACGCCGAGTAGATTGCGCGGTGAGCGCGACGAGCGCTCATGGGGGTGACCATGATGATCGCACGCGAGTCCTTCTACATTGACGGACAGTGGGTTCCCGCGGCCTCTCCCTCGGCGCTCACCGTCACCACGTCGGGCACAGGGGAACCCTACGCCACGGTTCCCGAAGGTACCGTCGACGAAGCCAACCGCGCGGTCGACGCTGCGGCCGCGGCCTTCCCCTCGTGGTCCCGTACCGCCCCCGCCGAACGAGCCGATTTTCTGCAGCGAATTTCCGACCAGCTCGTTCAACGCGGTGACGAGATTGCCCTCACCATCGCGCACGAAGTAGGTATGCCCCTCGCCCTTGCCAAGGCGATCCAGGTGGGCCTGCCGACAGCGACCTTTGCCGACAACGCCCAGCGCACGAAGGATTTCGTGTGGGAAGAGGTCGTCGGAAACTCGCTCCTCCTACGAGAGCCGGTAGGCGTGGTGGTGGCAATAACTCCGTGGAATTACCCACTACACCAGATCGCCAACAAGGTTGCCGCGGCCCTCGGTGCGGGATGCACGGTGGTTCTCAAACCGAGCGAGGTCGCCCCCGTGAACGCTTTTCTCCTCGCCGACATCATCAACGATGTCGGTTTGCCCCACGGCGTGTTCAATCTCATCACCGGAGTTGGCCCCGTCGTCGGTGAAGCACTCGTCGCGCACCCCAAGACGGACATGGTCTCCTTCACGGGCTCCACGCGCGCGGGAAAGCGCGTCATGCAGATCGCCGCAGAGATGGTAAAGCGTGTGTCTCTCGAACTCGGTGGCAAATCCGCCAACGTAATTCTCCCCGACGCGGACCTCTCTCGCGCCGTACCCGACGGTGTCTTCAAGTGCTACCTGAACTCGGGTCAAACCTGCTCGGCCCTGACACGGATGGTAGTTCCGCGCTCTCGGCTCGCTGAGATTGAAGACCTCGCCGTCAACGCCGCCACGAACCTGGCACCCGCCGATCCCGTCACTGGTTCGAGCCTGCTGGGACCACTCGTCAGCGGGGCCCAACTCGAACGCGTGCGACACTACATAACGACGGGGATCAACGAAGGTGCCCGCCTGATCTGCGGCGGTACTGCCCCACCGGTCGGCCTGGACGAGGGCTACTACGTGGCACCCACGATCTTCTCCGACGTCACCAATGACATGACGATCGCCCGCGAGGAGATCTTCGGCCCCGTCCTCTGCCTCATCCCCTACGACACCGAAGAAGAAGCCATCGCGATCGCCAACGACTCGTCCTACGGACTCGCCGGTGGCGTCTGGGCGGGCAGCGACGAAAAGGCTCTCGAGGTCGCGCGCCAACTGCGAACGGGTCAAGTCGAAATCAACGGTGGCGCCTTCAACGTCGTCGCCCCCTTCGGCGGTTACAAACAGTCGGGTATCGGCCGTGAACTGGGACGTTACGGCTTCGAGGAGTTCCTCGAGGTGAAGGCCATTCAGCGACCGTAACCCGTGGCGCGCGTACGATCCGGTATAGACTCGTCTCGCGCCGGTAGCTCAATTGGCAGAGCATTTGACTCTTAATCAACAGGTTCCGGGTTCAAGTCCCGGCCGGCGCACCGGGTTTGATCAGGTACTTTGGTGTTCATTGGCGTTGTGCGCTCGCAGGAGAAGCCCCGCAATCCCCCACGCTTTCGTGACGGTCTGAGACTTCCGAGGAAGTGGACACCCGATAAGCCAGCTCGTTGAGTCGGCGAGAAGGTTGTCACCATGACACCACCAACCAGAAGGAAGATCACTCTCGAATTCAGAATCGAGGCGGCCCACCGCGTCATTGACTCGGGTCCACGCGTCACCGAGGTCGCGAGAGAGATCGTGGTGGCCGAGAACTCGCTACGGCGATGGTCCGTGACGAACGTCGACGCCCGGACGCTCGAGGGAACGAGTGACGAGCCTCAGCGCCACCGAGCGAGCCGAGCTCGTGCGCCTGGTCGCCAGGTCACCGAACAGGCGAAGGACAACGAGTTCGTACAAGAAGCGGCCGCGTACGTCGCCGCGAGTCCCCCACCGCGCCAAGGTTCGCTCTGATGAAAGGAGTGCGCGACCTTCGACGTCGACCGCGTGGCGCGACTGCTCGAGGTCTCGCGTTGGGGCCCTTACCAGTGGCGCCGTAGCTAACGACGAACCACGCCGGCGAAGTGGCGCCGCGACGAGATCGACGAGATCGACGAGATCGACGAGGCGATCACGGACTCGTACCACACCCCCATGGGAACTACGGCTCCGCCACCACAGACCTTCGCGAGGCCGGTCAGCCCGTGAACGAGAAGGCCGTGGCGATGCGCGTGCGCCCGGGGACTACCAGGAACGTGTCCGCGTCTGTTCCGGGTCACCACGAAGGCCGACCCGAACGCGAACTATCCAGGGGGCCTCGTGAGCCGACACGTCAACCAGGGACGTCTCGATGCCGTGCGGACAAGCGACATCGCCTACATGACCGGGGCCACGGGAACGAACTCGACGACCTCGAAATAGCGACCTGCGCGTGGGTGTCGTGGTTTAACGACGAACGACTCCACGGCGAACTGAACGACCAAACGCCGAGCGAGGTCGAGGGAGACTACGCTGAGCAATCTCGGGCTCACGCGGCCTGAGAGATCAAAGACAGAGAGCCTCCGGAATACCTGGACCGAATCAGTGCGCGCAGCCAGAAACTTCTACTTGCCCGATCTTGCTAATCGTTACGACGTCGGCCAAAAGAATGGACCGAGGTCCTACGCGGTCACGGGGCTCGTTCTGGGATTCCCGTTGACCCCTACTGTCGAAGTGTGGCTCTGGTGATTCGCAATCCGACACGCTGATCAAGGTAAACGGGGGCCATCACGAACCCGTCGAGCGTAAGGTCCTCGGCTACGCAGACGAGTCGGAACCCTGGTTGCTGCGGCGCAGCGTGGAGCCCACTGACCGTGGCGCAACGGACCGGTCGGGTGAACCGCTCTCCACGATGACGATCTTGTTGCTCCCCGTCTTCTTGACCGAGTACATGGCCGTATCAGCCTGGGCCAGAACCTCATCTGTGTAACATCCGGGTCCCTGAACGACGGCGATCCCGATACTGATAGTCATGTGGAGATCCTCTCCATTCACTCTCACGGGCTCGGTGACGATGGATTGCAGGCGCTCGACCATCCTCGGCGCCGCGTCCAACGGATCGGTCAGGTCAGCGAAAATAGCGACGAATTCATCACCCCCGAAACGAGCGACGACGTCCTCAGGACGCATCTGGGTGACGAGACGTGATGCCAGTTCGACGAGCACTTCGTCCCCCCACGCGTGTCCGTACGCATCGTTCACGTCCTTGAAGTTGTCCACGTCCATGAAGGCAACGACCAGACCTCCTGGATGCCGGGCCAGTCGAGCGTTCGCTCGCTCGAGCCACTCGACCAGCGTGGCTCGATTTACGAGGCCCGTGAGCGCGTCGTAGCGCGCCAGGTGCGACATCCGCTCGTAAAGCGATTCGAACTCCGCGTCGAACTGCTTGGCCATGCGCACCAAACTTGAGCGACAACTCTTCATCACCATGTCGCAGGCTTCGTCGAGCGTGGCCGTGCTGATCTCCAATCGGGCAGCCTCCTCGGCCAGCACGGTGCGAGTCGCTTCGCTCCACCAGAGGTTGAGCCTGGTGATAAGAGCGACCGACAACTGGAAGTGCGTGTCGATATGCGGGCTAGGTCGCGAACCGGACTCAACCTCTGGTTGCTCGCCGACGCGGGCGGACAACATACGAGCCCCTCGTTGCTGTACTGCCACCCGGCCCAGCGAAGCAATTTGTTCACGGTCAAGGTGATCGGCCGACACACCACTCGTGAGCCATTGGGCGATCGAATGCACCGCCAAGGAGGTGGTCTCCCACCGAGCGTCCTGCGCAGCCACCTCGTCGAAGGTGGTTCCCGAGTGCTTCACGAACTCCAACTGACACCAGCGCACGACGTCATTCGTTCGCTCTTCGAGGGCATTTCCCAGTGCGACGCGCTCGGCGATTCGCTCCGTGGCCTGGACGCGCCTCGCGGGACCCCCTGGGGACTGTGATTCGCCCGTCGAAACTGGCGGGTCGGTGCCACTGATCATAATGAAAACAATCGTCGCCGCACGAACAAACCTGAGAGATAGCCCACCAAATTAGAGGTTAGGTCACTTCCGGACCGCCGGCATCGAACTGCCTCAAGCCCTCGGCGCAAACGAGCACTTTGAGGGATCGGGCTGGAATTGATGTGATACCGGTCTCGCGCCCGGTCCCTGGTCGCTCGGTACGGCCCGGGTGAGACGGAGACGCCGTAGCACCACGTGTCACTGAATCAGCGCAACATGTTCCAACCTGAAGGGGTCCGTGCCAAGCGCGAGGCCGTCTGGGCTTGGCGCGTAGTGGCGCTTCGTCCGTCGTGCGGGGCCCCCACTCGTAGTACTACCAATCAGTCCACGCCGCACCACCTCAAGGGTGAGACAGCAGATCAGCGACCCGGGATCCCCGCAGGGTGATCGTCGCGGTGACCCTTCCGAGTCGCTTCGCAATCACGCCCGTCGAGGCGACGATGCGGTGACGCCTCGTCAACGGTCACGCGCACCTGCACACTGCGTGGCACCAGACGAGCACGGTCGAGTCACCGTCACGCCACCCCACGACGCTGATGAACAGGGGGCGGCCGCCTAGTTCAGTTACTCGGGGTCGTCATCCACGTTCCACGCCACGTGAGACACCCTCGAAATTACGCCTCCCGAGCTCCCCACACATCCCACCGTTCATCTCACGGACCAGACCAACGCCACCGGACGGGTCCGACCGTTCGTATCCCCCTCTTCATCAACAGGTTCCGGGTTCGCGTCTCGGCCGGCGCACCAAGTGCGACAACGACGTTCGTCGCCCGGCCACAGTCGCCGAGCACGAACACGTCGTGACCATCAGTGCTCGGGTGCGAGTGGCGCCAGCCCATCACCCGTGTCGGCGCCACTTCCTTGCGACGGTGTCGACGGACACCCGTACCGCTAATTGTCAGTTCGTGACCACCTCGTGAAGCATCAGCGACGTTCCGTGAAGGTGCTCGTCACGACCACCCTGGTAACGAGGTCAGTCGGTGAACGCCAGCACCCGATCCGCCGCGTCGCGTCACGCCGGCGTGGTGGGCGACGCGTCGGGCGACGCACCACGAGTTGTCTCGGTCGCGGCTCGCGCGTGATCGGGGGCCATCGTCACACCGCCGACGCTCGTTGGCTCGGGCCGACCAGCCAACTGGTACACCACCGTGCCGTCAACGGTCTCGTTGGCGACTAGGAGTGATACGAGTTGATCGAGAACGTCACGGTGCTCCCTCACCACCGCCATCGCTCGCTGCTCGGCCTCGTGCACGATGCGCGCGACCTCGGCGTCAATGGCGGCCTGGGTCGCCTCCGCGAAGGGTCGACTCGACAGGGCATTCCCCCCTTCGCCCAAGTAGACCGATCCCCCCGATGGGTAACCCACGGGACCAATCACTGGTGACATGCCAAACTCGCGCACCATCTTGGTGGCTAATTCGGTCGCCTTAGCCAGATCGTTGGACGCCCCGGTTGAGCCTTGACCCAACACGACCACCTCACTCGCCCGCCCCCCAAGAAAGACGGCGAGGGTCTCGTAGAGATAGTCCTCGCCGTAGAGGTGACGCTCGGAGAGCGGCAGCTGCTCGGTCACGCCCAGCGTCTGGCCGGCGGGCAGAATCGTCACCTTGGCAATGGGATCTGCCTTGTCGCTGTAGACCGCCACCAGTGCGTGACCCGCTTCATGCACCGCCACCGCGTGCTGTTCGTCGGGCATCAGCACGTTGGAACCCTCCCGCAATCCAAGGATGATCCGATCACGAGCCTGATCGAAGTCCTGGGCACTAAGGACATCACGATCCGACCGCACGGCCACGATCGCCGCCTCATTGATCAGATTCGCGAGATCGGCTCCGGAGAAGCCGGGCGTCCCTCGTGCGACGACCTCGAGGTCGACGTCGGGGCCGAGCTTCTTGCCGCGCGCGTGCACCCGCAAGATGGCGAGCCTCTCGGTGAGAGTCGGCAGCGGGATGATCACCTGACGGTCGAAGCGACCCGGACGCAACAGCGCCGGATCGAGCACCTCTGGTCGATTGGTCGCCGCGAGTACGACGATTCCCTCGGCGGGATCAAATCCGTCCATTTCAGCGAGAAGTTGGTTGAGGGTCTGCTCGCGCTCGTCGTTCGCGACGACCATGGCTCCACCACGGCGCTGGCCGATCGCGTCGATCTCGTCAATGAAGATAATTGCGGGCGCGCGCTTGCGCGCTTCGGCGAAGAGATCGCGCACGCGTGCCGCACCGACGCCGACGAACATCTCGACGAAGCTGGAGCCCGTGACCGAGAAAAACGGGACGTTGGCCCCTCCCGCGACGGCGCGGGCGAAGAGCGTCTTGCCAGTCCCGGGGGGGCCGACCATCAGGACGCCACGAGGCGCCATGGCCCCCGCTCGCACGTAGCGCTCCGGTCGGCGTAGAAAGTCCACCACCTCGCGAATCTCGAGCTTGGCCCCCTCGTACCCGGCGACGTCCTCGAAGGTGGTCGTGGGACGCTCCTCATCGAAGACCTTGGCCTTGGATCGTCCGACCCCGAGTGCCCCTTGCAGACCACCCGACCCCCTCGACATCCGCCACCAGATGTAACCGAACACCAGAAACGGTGACAGCAGAATGAGCCACGACAGGACGTCGGTTCCGAACGAGGTTCCCGTCGTTTGGGCCGAGATCTGCACGCCATTGGCGCGTAGATCGTCGAGGAGAGACTGCCCGGCTTGAGGCGGGATGGCCGTGGTGTAGTTCTTGCCACTAGACAGCGTGCCCGTCGCCGCACCGCTGGTCTCCAGCGTGACACTCTTCACCGTGTGAGCGGTGACGTCACTCATGAAGCTGGAGTAGCTCAGGGTGACCGGAGTCTGGCTGCTCGTCGCCGGAACGAAGAACAGCAGGAGAACGAAGAGCGCGAGCGCCACGAGCCACAGGTAGTGGCGCCACGCGGGTGGCGGGGGCGGGGCGGTCGGTGCTCCCTTGTCCTGGGTCGGTGGCGCACTGGCGGGCTTGGTCACGGGCGGTCCTGCGATCGTGGCGTCATCGTGCGAGCCGCGCCGCTCGACCTCGCCGAGTCCTCTCGCTCGCGCCGCGTCAGTCCCCCGGTACTCACCAGTCGTGTACCGTTCCGTCCGCCAACCGGTTATAGGGGAGATAGGCGCGCACGTAGGGATACTTTCCCGCTTCGTCGACGTTCAGCGCTACGCCCAGTCCCGGTGCGTCACCCGGGTGCAGGTAGCCGTCGCGCCACGTGAAGGACTACTCGAACACCTCGTTGGTTCGCTCCCCGTGCGTCATGTACTCCTGGATACCGAAGTTGTGAATGGCCATTCCTAGGTGCATGGCCGCCGCCATCCCCACCGGCGACACGTCCGTAGGACCATGCATCCCCGACTTGATCTGGTACTGGGCAGCGTACTCGAGCAGTTTCTTGAGATGAGTAATGCCGCCCGCGTGGGTCACCGCGCTACGCACGTAGTCAATCAACTGCTCGCGGATGATGAGTTGATAGTCCCAGATCGTGTTGAAGATCTCCCCGATAGCGAGGGGCGTCGTGGTGTGCTGGCGAACGAGGCGCAGTGACTCCTGATTCTCCGCCGGGGTGCAATCCTCGAGCCAGAAGAGGTTGTACGGCTCGAGGGACCGTCCGAGTTGCGCCGCCTCGATGGGCGTCATGCGGTGATGTCCGTCGTGCAGCAGTGGCAGATCGGGACCGAACTCGTGACGTACCGCCTCGAACACCGTCGGCACGTGACGCAGGTAACGACGTGTGTCCCAGTCCTCCTGGGCGGGTAGCGAACCACGCTGAGCGGGTTCGTGGTCGTAGCGCACCCCCGCGTTACCGGGGGCGGTCGCGTTCGACGCGATCCCGTAGATCGACTCGAGGCCCGGGACGCCGGTCTGCACGCGAACGGCGCGATAGCCCAGTGCCTGGTGCGCACGAATACTGTCGAAGAGTTCGTCGAGAGACTTGCCCGACGCGTGGCCGTAGGCCAGCAGTCCTCGCCGAGATGCTCCCCCGAGTAGTTGGTAGAGAGGCATAGCGGCCTGCTTGGCCTTGATGTCCCACAGAGCGACGTCCACCGCCGCGATCGCGGCCATGGTGACCGGTCCGCGCCGCCAGTACGCGCCTCGATACAGGAACTGCCACGTGTCCTCGATATTGCGCTCGTCGCGCCCGATCAACAGGGGGACGACGTAGTCGCGAAGGTAGGCGACCACGGCGAGCTCACGCCCGTTGAGGGTGCCGTCACCGAGACCACTCACCCCCTCATCGGTCGTAATTTTCAAGGTCACGAAGTTTCGGTCGGGACTGGTAACGATGACGTCAGCCGCGACAATGGCCATGTCAGATCCTCCTTGAAATGGGTGCGAATGGAGTCACGGCACCGACCGGGATCGCGTCCCCCTCGACCAGACGCGCTACTCGCGACGCCACGGGCGACTCGGCGAGACTCGGCTCCACGAGAGCGAGCAAATCGGTAACGAATGACGTCGTCTCGCGTCGCGACGTCACCGCGTCGAACTCGGCGTCGGGAAACGAACCACGAACTGCCACGAGTCGCACCCACGCCGCCAACGCCGCGTCACCGGCCGGGCACTCCCGCCCGGCGTGGGACTCGGCGACAACGACCGGGGCAATCCGGGTACGAAGCTTCATCACCGAATCCGAGGCAATCTGCTCGAGCTGGTACTCAATGCGCCCGTTGGCGAATCGCTCGACCAACTGGACGCAGTACTCATCGAGCTTCAACGACTCCGGAAGGTGACGGCGGGCCGACGTCCAGAATGATTCCACCGCGCGTCGGCACGCTCCATCGCCAATCGCCTCGGCCACCGTGCGCAGCCCCGCCTCCAATCCCAGGTAGGCGAGCAGGCTGTGCGCTCCGTTGAGGAGCCACAGCTTGCGCCGCTCGTAGGGCTCGATGTCCGCCACGACGATCGCGCCGGCGCTCTCCCAGCGGGGCCGACCAGCGGGGAACGTACCGGACAAGACCCAACTGGCGAAGGGCTCCGTCACGACCGGCGCGGCGTCTCGCCAACCCGTCTCGCGCGCCACCAACGCCACGTCGTGATCCGTGATTCGCGGCGTGATTCGGTCCACACTGGTCGACACGAACGCCACGTTGTCGCCCATCCACGCGGCCAGATCAGCGTCGAGGCCCTGCGACAACAGAGTTAGACCCCGTTGGAGAGTGGGTCCGTTACTCGGCACGTTGTCGCACGGAACGATCGCGATCGGTCCCGCTCCCGCGCGTCGACGAGCGCTAAGGCCGAGCAAGATTCTCCCCGGCACCGTCGTCACGGCGCACGCCTCGAGGTGAGTCTCGCGCAGGGCCTTCTCCAGGAGCACGAGATCTCGGGCCACGTGCGCGTCCGCGAGATCGGGGGTACCGTCGAGACCCAGGTGGTAGCCGGCCTCGGTCACGGTCGTCGTGAGCACGGCCGTCTCCGAGCGCGAGAGCACGTCCGTCAGAGCCGCGATGTCGGTGCCTTCGCGCACGTCGACCAGGTTGGTCATGACCTCGAACGCATCGCCCGACCCCGAGCGCTCGATGAGGGTGTACAAACCACCCTGGGCGCGCAACGTCGGCGCCAGGCCACCCGCGCGCCCCGCGAAGGAGCAGAAACCCCACTCGTTACCATCGTCGGCGTGAGCGGTGAACCACACCTGGTGAGCTCGGTGGAAGGACCCCAAACCGATATGGGCGATTCGCGTCGGCGGCCGCGAGGACACACCGAACGCCTCCGGAGTCAACGGCCGCGACGTCGACGTCATAACTTAAAGACCCGTCGCGGCGCGCCGTCAATGACGTCGACGATGATCTCACGAGCTCGCGGGAGCGTCACGCGATGTTCGGCCACCAAGCGGGCGAGAAACGACGCCTCGACGCGGCGAGCGACGTTGTGACGTGCGGGTATCGAGCAAAAGGCGCGAGTGTCATCGACGAAGCCCCCGTAGCGTGAGAATCCCACGGTTTCGGTGACCGCCGCACGAAAGCGAGCCATCGCGTCGGGAGCGTCGAGGAACCACCAGGGGGACCCTAAATAGACACCACGATAAAAGCCCGCGAGTGGCGCCAACTCTCGAGAGAACGTGCTCTCGTCGAGTGTGAACAGAACGAGGTGGAAGCCCGGCGCATTACCGAAGTCGTCGAGCAGGGGACGTAGTGCCGCCGTGAACTCCACGGACACCGGGATGTCGTGGCCCGTGTCGGGTCCAAAGCAAGCGTACGTCTCACGATCGTAGTTACGCAGCGAACCGGGGTGAATCATCATGGTCAGCCCGTCCTCGACGCTCATGCGAGCCATCTCGTAGAGCATGTGGGCCTCAAACGTATCGCGATCGTCCTCGCCCGCGCCCCCGCGGCGCACTCGATCAAAGAGCCGCGACGCGGCGAGTGGATCGAGTATCACGCTGCGTGGCGTACGCACCCCGTGATCGCTCGCCGTCGCCCCCGCATCGATGAAGTACTGACGCCGAGCCCGCAGGGCGCTCAGGTATCCGTCGTACCCACTGCCGCCCTCGCCCGCCTCGGCGATGAGCCGGTCCACCCGCTGCGTGAAGTCGGGCGTGGCGGCGTCGACGTACGCGTCGGGACGAAACGTGGGTACCACGCGCGCCTCGAAGGACGGATCCTCGGCCAGGCGGCGATGCGCCGCGAGGTCATCGAGCGGGTCGTCGGTGGTCGCGAGAACCTCGACCGCAAACGAGCGCACGAGCGCCCGCGGTCGTAGGTCGGGCTCGCTCAGGCGCGCCGCAATCCGATCGTAGAGCACGTCCGCGTTCTCGCGAGAGGGCGCGTCGTGCACGCCGAACAGGTCGGACAGCTCACTCGTCAGCCAGTTAGCCGACGCCGTGCCGTCGAACACGGGCCAGGCGGCGCAGAACTCCCGCCAGACCTCGCGCGGCTCGGCGCCCGAGCCGCCTACGCCGAGTGCCGCCAGCGAGACGCCGTTGGCGTGCAGCAGGCGGGTCACGTAGTGATCCGGCGTCACGAGAAGCCCGGCGGGATCGCTGAAGGGCTCGTCGTCCGCGATCACCGACGCGCTGACGTGGCCGTGGGGCGACACGATCGGAAGGTCCTCGACACAACTCAGCAACTCGCGCGCGAGCTCGCGCGTGGTCGGGTCCGCCGGCAGCAGTCGATCAGGGCTCAACTGACCTCGCACCAACGTCGTCACCCTCTCACCTTCTCACCAAACCGACCTCAGCGAAATTCCTGCACGTTCGGGTCCGTGAATCCTCGACCAGGGCCGTCGCTCAGTACACACGCCCACGCTACTTCGCCGCGTCGTCGCTTCCTGGTGCTCTTGCGCCGCGGGTCACGATGAGCATCCGGCCACGTCGCGGTTCACGGTAACGCATACCATGAACATGATGACGGCGTACCTCGTCGACGGCGATGCACCCATCGTGGTGATGGGTGCATCGGGTTCGGGCAAGACCACGGTGGGTCTCGCACTGGCCACTCGGCTCAGCGCCGACTTCCTCGACGCCGACGATCTGCACTCGCCCGAGAACCGCGAGAAAATGGCAACCGGCCACCCCCTGAACGATGACGATCGGCTCCCGTGGCTGCACGCCGTCGGCCAGCACATGAAAGACGCCGCGGCGCGGCGCCAGCCCACGGTCGTGGCGTGTTCGGCCCTCACGCGTCGCTACCGTGACGTCCTGCGCGAGTACGTCCCCGGGGCGCCCTTCGTCTACCTACGGGGCACCCCTGCCCTGCTCGACGCTCGCCTCCGGGCTCGCACGAATCACTTCATGCCGCGCTCGCTGCTCGAGTCCCAACTAGCCACCCTGGAGCCGCTAGGCGATGACGAGCACGGCGTCACGGTGGACATCAACACCGACGTCGCGCGAATCGTTGACGAGATCATTGGCGCGCTCACCGTGTCGCCACGCAACTGAACGACGCCTCCCCACGGCGGTGTCGATATCCACGACACGCTGCCCCGGACACTCGCCTCACTCGTCCAACGGCGACTCCGCTGACTCGTCCGACGTCGGATAGTGATACTTCCCACCGCGCAGCCACGACGCACCGGCCGCCACCAGACACGCCGCGATGGAGAAATCGAATGCTTCGTGCAACCCGCTGGCGAAAGGGTGCGCGATCAGGGTGGGAAAAAAGCTCCGGCCCGAGAGAATAGTCACCTGGTGGGCGGGCAGACTCGCGAGGACCGATGCTCCCACGATGTGCTGCACCGGGTTGTAACCCAAGAAGGCGGCGAACAGGGTCGACACCGGAGGAAGGTGCGACGCCGCCGTCGCCGCCGACACGGGAACGCCGTGCGCTACCAGTCCATGAAACAGGGCGGACGGCAGCGTGGCCGAGAGTCCCACGATGATGAGCGTGAAGAACACGCCCACCGATAACACCTGAGCGGAGTTCTGGAACGTGGAGGTCATTCCCGCGCCGACGCCCCGGTGTTCGGCCGGCAGGCTGTTCATGACGCCCGCACGGTTGGGTGCCGCGAAGGCGCCCATCGCGAGGCCGTTGAGCAAAAGGATGGGTGCGAACTCCGCGTAGGAGAAGTTGATGGGAAGTCGTTCGAGGAGCAGGAACGAACCGGCGGCGACGATCATCCCTCCCGTGGCGAAGGGACGAGAACCAAATCGATCCGACAGGAACCCCGACACGGGACCCGCGAGCAAGAAGCCCAGGGTCATCGGCAGCATGTAAATACCGGCCCACAGCGGCGTGCGAGTGAAGTTGTATCCGTGCAGGGGCAGCCAGATCCCCTGCAGCCAGATGATCAGAATAAACATCAGTCCCCCGCGACCCATGCTCGCCAGCAGTGAGGAGACACTTCCCGCCGTAAAGGCCCGGATTCGAAAGAGTTGCAGTCGAAACATCGGGTCCACGACCCGCTGCTCGATGATCGCGAAGGCGACGAGCAGAACCACCCCGGCCGCGAGACTGCCGAGAACGAAGGGGCTGGACCAGCCCATGGTCGCGCCGCCGTAGGGCTGAATACCGTAGGTGATTCCCACCATGATTCCGATCAGTCCCAGCGCGAAGGTGACGTTGCCCGCCCAGTCCAGACGCGCCGCCGATCGCCGAGGCACCTCGCGCAACTTGCGATACGCCCACAGCGTGCCGAAGAGCCCGATCGGCACGGAGACCAAGAAGATAAGTCGCCACTGGATCGGCGCGAGCACGCCACCGAGAATCAATCCGATGAAGGATCCACTGAGACCGGCCACTTGATTGATGCCCAGCGCCATCCCTCGCTGGTTCTCGGGGAAGGCGTCGGTCAGAATTGCCGACGAGTTAGCGATCAGCATCGCCGCCCCCACCCCCTGAAACACCCGCATGACCACCAGCCAGAGTGCGGCAGACGTGCCCGACATCCACGTCACGCTCAGCGCCAGTGAAAAAACGGTGTACACGGCGAATCCCAGGTTGTAGATGCGCACCCGACCGTACATGTCGCCGAGGCGCCCCAGACTCACCACGAGCACGCTGGTCACCACCATGAAACTCAGAATCATCCACAGTAAGAAGAAACTGTTCTTGGGTAGAAGCGGATTAATGTGGATCCCCCGAAAGATGTCGGGTAGCGCAATCAGCATGATCGTGATATCAATCATCGCCATCAGCGACCCGAGCGTGGTGTTGGAGAGGGCTACCCACTTGTAGCGGTCACCACGCTCAGTGGGCACTACGAGCGAGGGCGAGGGCGAGGGCGAGGGCGAGCGTACCTGGCTCACGAGCGCACGTCATCCGCCACTGTCGATCTAGCCCACGCACTCGTCACTGACGATTCGGAGCGTGGACGCCGTTGCCGTTTCTCGCCACGTGTCGAACGTTCCACTCACACATCGTAGGACGCGGGCACATCAGTGAGGTCGCGACGCGTCTCGCCGAGCAAACTCCCTCAGCCTCACCACGCGACGAGTCCGACCGACGACCCGGCGCGCCCTCTAACCCTTGACAACCGCCGTGTAGGGAATGAGCGAACGGGCGGAAGGCACCGACGTCGCCACCGACTCGCCCCACTTTGAAAAGTTTGTCGACCCCGAACCCGAGCTACTCGTCACCACCTCACGCAGGGGCAAGGGCTTCTTGCCCGAGGACATGGTCAACACGCTTGTCGTGCGCGTCGTCGTTTTCGTCGCCTTGGTCGTCCACGACAGCACGTACGCACCGAACTTGTCACGCGAGAGGCGCACGTCCTTCTGCGTCGGCAGGAACGCGGTGAAGGCGCCCACCGTCAGATTCGACTTGAAACTCGCGTAGGGCGAGGTACCCGCTTTCATCGAGATCGCCTTACTTCCGACCTTCTTCTGTTGGCTCGAGGTGAGGCCCACGAGAGTCATGAGTCCCGCCGCGTTACCACGAAGGTAGGCGTAGTGAGGAGTCACCACGATCGACACGGTTGCCTTACCGGACGTAAACGTCTCCGAGCCACTAGTACGACCCAGATCGGCCACGACGCTGTCCTGCGCGGTCGCTGATCTCGACGTCACGACGATGTGCACACCACGCTCGGCGGCCATGTTGGCACGCACCGCCGTGAGCACCGACGCCACGCTCGGCTCCTTCGTGGTCGCCTGCGCCACCAGGGGTAACACACTCACGGACACGCCAACCCCTAGGGCTACGGCAAGAAGGGAACGTCGCACGACTCGATTCACGAACATTATTCGAGCCTACTGGTGTTGCCGCCACGTACGCCATCACCCTTCGCTGGCCCCACTACCCGTCGCGGTGCCCCACGACGGGTAGTGGGGGGCGCCGACCCGGAGTCGGCGCCCCCTGCGGTCACTTACCCTCGAAAGAGGTAGCGAACGCGTAGCACCTTGCCATTGTTGAATCGAAGGACCATGACGCGAAAACCGTGAGGCCCGCCCACACGCACCAGCACGCGCAACTTCAACATCGTGGCGCTCGACGCCACGACTCTCGCCACCGTGCCGTACGGAGGGCTCACCCGCGGGCGACCCACGAACCCGGAACCCAGGACGGTAAGAATCACGAAACGACCACGCACCGCCGCGCCCACGACGCGCCTCACGCGTGGGACAACGACAACCGGTGGCGCCTTCTTCACGACCAGCGCGAAGGTGAATGCCCCTCCGTCCCCGTTGGCGTCACTCACCGTCCCCGTCGCCTGGTAGGTACCGGGTGCCAGTGCCCCCGACGTGCTCACGGCACCGCTCGACGACACGACCAGCTGCGGCGAGCCCGTCGCCTGCGCGAAGGTCGTCGCGCCACTATTCCCGGTCACCGCCAACTGCGCACTAAACGTTGCCGACTTGTTCGCCGTGACGGTGGCCGTCTGTGAACCCGACTGGGTGATGGCGGCCGTGGCCACGGTGAACGGGAATGACGCGTCGATCCAACTGGCACCCTGGGGCGCGGGGCCACAGTTCGTCGCCGCACTCGAGTCGTTGCTCGGGTAGGGCGTGATGTTCATCTCACACACGAAGGCCGTGTAGCTGGTTCCGACGGTCAGAGTAGACGGCACCGCGATCGAGCCACCGATCGTGGGTCCGTGCAGGGTCGTGCCGTCGTAGCAGTCGTTGGTAATCGTGAGACCCGCCGCACTGCCCGGGATTGGTGTCGTCGAACCCTTCGCGAACCAGTTCACCATGACCAGGGGTGTCGGTACGGTCCCGTACCCCGTCGCGCACGTGGCTGGCGCCGCCAGGGGCGTCGTACCCAGGGCGACTGCCTGGTTCGTCTGCACGGCGTTACCCCACCAGTCGCCCGACGCGCTGGTGTCACTCAAGGAAACCGAACTTCCCGCGACCGCCACGTTCGGCGTGGCCACGACGGTGGGGGCGGCGGGCGCCGGCGAGTTGGCGTAGGTGATCAGCGCGCTAACACCAGGGACCGGGACACCCGCGGCCGTAGCCACCGCGAGAACGCAGCCGTAGAGGCCCGCGTTGATCTGCGCCTGGGTCGGCGGGCACTGCGCGTTGGGATCCGCCGCGCTGAAGGAGGCCGGAATGGTGAAGGTCGCGGTCTCACAGGACCCCGCGGTTCCCGCGGGGCAACTGGTGTCCGTCGGACTCGCCTTAAAGGTCGCTAGAGCCGAGGTGTCGGCCGACGCCTCCTGGCTCACCGACGACGCCCCCACGAGGCTGAGCATCGAGGCCTCCACGCCGAAGGCCGCGTTCGACGACGTGTTGCAGTCGAACGTAATCTGCGTCGTACCGGCAGTAACACCGAGGATGAGCGAGCCCACGGCCGTGCCGGAGCCCGCACTGACGCTGATCGCACACGGTGTCGCACTCGCCGTAGTAGCCGTAGTGGCCGCCGACGCCGCGGTGGTCGACGCCAACGTCAGCCCGGTAGCGGCCAAGGACACACCGGCAACCAGTGACACAATCGAGGACAACGTTCGTCGCCACCGGCGACCCGCGTCCGTACTCCGTGCATTGTGCTTCATGTACGTACCTACCCCTCTATCCGTCATCGACACTGATACGACGCCAACCCACGCGGTGGCGTCGTCTCTGGTTTATCACCCGCCACTCCGTGTCGCACGTGCGCACCGGTGCGCGAACCTGCGCGACGGCGGCGCCACAATCATCACCTCACCGCCTGTGGCGTCCGCTCGCGTCACGCGAGCGTGCAGGGCGCGCGACGAGCGCCGCTGCCGCGGTGACGCTCCACGACGTCCTGTCGCGCCTCCTCCACGTCGACCCACCTCGTCGATTCCGCCACGTCGACTCGACCGCGGACGCTGCGCCGTAGCGTCAGAGGCACTCCGCGAGGGCGAAGAGGACCTGTTGGAGGGTACGCACGTAGTCCAGCGTCGCCGCGTCACTCTGAGCGAGTCGCTCGTCGCTCAGTAGACCGTGCGAGACGGCGACCGAGCGCAGCGCCACCTGCAACGTGGTGAGCCACGCCCACGCCTCCGCCGCGTTGAGGAACTGCTCACCCGAAGTCACGAGCGCCAGTTCGGCGTTGGTGGTCATCTCACTCTGGCGACGCAGCGTCGCCACCGGATCGTCCTGATCAACGGCGGGGTCGATGGGCGGCGTCAGGCTCGCGTGCCACTCGTGGTCGGGGTCGCGCTCGGCCGCCACCACCTGCGCGAACGCGTCGTGCACGAAGGACCGCCCGGCGTCGCCCAGACGAACCTCCACCCGCCCGTCACGGCGGCGCACGAAGAGTCGAGCCAGGCCCATCAGTCACCCTGCTCGATCGTGGTCGACAGCCCCGCCACCTGCAACTTCACGCAGTACGACTCCGCGCGCTCGCGCGCTCCGGACCAGACGATGGCTCGCCCTTCGTGGTGCACGGTCAACATCAACTGCGTGCACTTGTTATTGGAGTAGCCGAAGACCTTACGAAAGATGACCACGACCACCGGCATCGGCGTCACCGGATCGTCCCACACCACGACGTTCCACGGCCGTCGCGTCGCGACCGTCTCGGAGGTAACAACCTCGGTCTCCTCCGAGGTTGTCCGCAGCGGTTGGACGGAGGGCATCTCCCCAGTGTTCCAGACTCGGCGCATGAAGAAAAGCACCGCTCCCGTACAGTGGCCTCGAGAACGAGAAAGGACGCCATGAGTACCGTCACGTGGCCCATTTCCGCTCGCTCACGCGAGCGCGCCAACCACAGCCTGCGACGGGCCATCGGTCTCACCGACGATCCGCCCGCGGCGTGCGACGACCCCCAACGCGCCTACCGCTCGATTGAGGGGGTCGCGCGCATCGTCCACGGTGATCTCCCCTCGATGCTTGTCGGCGGTCTCGCGTCGCTCTTCCTCGAAATGCTTCACCCCTACTCGATGGCGGGCGTCGCCCAGCACTCGCGCTACCGCGACGACCCCCTCGGCCGCGTTCGCCAGACCGCGCACTTCATCGGGCTCACCACGTACGGGTCACGTGAGGAGGCGCTCGCGGCCATTGAACGGGTACGCACGATTCACGAGTACGTACGCGGCGTCGCCGATGACGGTGTCGCGTACCGCGCGAGCGATCCACGGCTACTGGAGTGGGTCCACGTGGCGGGTACCGCGATGTTCCTCGCCGCCCACCAACGCTTCGGTGCGACTCGGCTCACGAGCCACCAGTACGACAACTACGTCGCCGAGCAGGCTATTGTCGCCCGGGATCTCGGGGTGAGCGACCCACCGCTCTGCGTCGCGCACTTGCGCGACGCTCTCGACCGATTCCGCCCCGAACTACGCCTGAGCGACGAGGCCATCATCGCCCGAGATTTCCTGAGACACGGCGTGGTGCGCGGCGCGCGACAGCGTGCGGCCTACGCGCTCCTGGTACGCAGCGCCTTTGGCGTCGTCCCCAACTGGGGGCGTCGACTGTTGGACGTGCCAATGATCCCCGAACCAGCCCAACTCACCCTCGACGCGGCCACGCACGCCCTATCGGCGCTCATGCGCGTCGCCGTCCCGCCCTACCAGCCTCAGGACGACAGCGTCAGGACGACAGCGTCAGCCCCCCATCGACAACCACTACCTGACCGGTCACGTAGGACGTCGTAGCGAGAGCCACGATCACGTCAGCGACGTCCTCGGGCGCACCACTACGACGGAGCGGCGCGTGGGTGGAGACGAAGCGACGCTGGGCGTCCCAGTCCGCGGTCCAGGGCGTGTCGACGAGTCCCGGGGCCACCGCGTTAACGCGAACCTCGGGGCCGACCGCCTTGGCCAACAATGCCGTGAGGTGATTGAGCGCCGCCTTGGACGCCGCGTAGGGTATCGACGATCCCGTGGGGCGCAGTCCCGCGATCGACGTCACGTTCACGATCGACCCCCTCGTCGCGCGCAGTGCCTCCATCGCCGCCACGCTCAACTGCCACGTGCCGAACACGTTCACCTCGAAGATTTCTCGCCACACGTCTATCGACGCGCTCGCCAGGTCTCGATGATCAATGACGCGGGTGGTGCCGGCGTTATTAACCAGTACGTCAAGGCGGCCGCAGCGATCGAGAACCTGCGCGACGAGTGCACGACAGTCGTCCGCGACGGCAATGTCAGCGCGTACGTAGTGCGAACCGGGTGTGGCGCGCGCCAGTGCCTCACCAACCTCAGTGCTGGCGCGTGAGTTAAAAACGACGGTGGCACCGTCGCGCGCGAAGCGACGCGCTGTCGCCTCACCGATGCCGCTGGTTGATCCCGTCACCAGCACCACCTGCTCGCTCATTCGCGCCTCCGCACTCGCCACGACCCGGCCCAGTGCTGGCCCGGCTCCAGCACGACGATATCCTTACCGCTGCGCAGCGCGTCGGGGGGGCACGTCATCGGCTCAACCGCCACCGCCGTACGACGACGTCCCCGATCGAGTGAGTCGCCCGTGAAGACTTGGACGTAGGGGAAGTTGCGGTCCATGCTCAGTTCCACGTACCCACCCGTGCGGTCCGTAAGCCCTACCGTCGCCAGACCAAAGTCGTCGCGCAACAACTCGGTAAAGGTCACGTCCAGTTCGTGACCGTTCACCGACTTCGCCTGGGTGAAGTCCAGCGCGTGGCCGCTGACCGGCAGAATTTCTCCCGTCGGGAGTTGACGCTCGTTCACCGCCACGAAAGCCCGTGCCGGGACGAGCAACTCCGCCCCCTCAATCGTGGGCGTGGTAACCGTGAGGTAGGGATGAAAACCCAGACCGAACGGAAGTGGCACGTCATCACGATTGGTCACCGTCGTCGTCACCGTGAGACCCAACGAGCCCAGGTGGTACGCCACCGCCACCTCGCTCAGGAATGGGTACTGGGGCGTCGGGTGCAGGAGGAGTGACAAGACACACCGGTTCTGATTCACGGAGTCGACGTGAAACGGACGCCACCGTACGAGACCGTGTCGCGCCGTCGCGTGAGCGAGGTCGTCGACCGTCGTCGTCGCCGTACGGTCCGAGAACGACCAGTTCCCGTCACCCATGCGATTCGGCCAGGGGTAGAGGATCTGGCCACGGGCTCCGGTCGACGCCTCTTCGGCGGCGAAACCCTCGATCACGCTCACGCCACCCTTGACGTAGGTACGCAGGGTGGCGCCTACCTCAGTGACCACCGCTCGCTGATCGCCATGGGCAATCGCTATCTGTTCGCCCGATGGTCGCATCGTCATGTCTCCTCGTCCACTGGCCCGTAACCCTCGACAGTTATCGTACGCAGTATGCGTATTCTGCTCACCAACGACGACGGCGTCGGCGCTCCGGGCATCGCCGTTCTCGCTCGAGCGCTCTCGCGCTGGATCGAACGCGGACCGGCCAACGAGATTCGCGACGTGGTAATCGTGGCGCCCGACGTCAACTACTCGGGAATGTCGGCCGCGGTGGGCGACGTCTTTGATCATCCGTCCGTGCGCTACCGACGCCACCACATTGCCGGAGCCGAGGGTATCGCCACCTTTGCCCTGGACGCCCCACCGGCCCTCTGCGCGCTCCTCGGCGCCCTGGGCAGCTTCGACTACCAACCGGACCTCGTCTTGTCAGGGATCAACGCGGGGGCGAACGTCGGGCGCAGCGTCCTGCACTCGGGTACCGTCGGCGCCATCCTGACCGCCGCCCAACTCGGCCTCTCGGGTATGGCGATCTCGGTCCAGTGGGGCGAGGAGGTTCACTACGAGACGGCGGCGGCGGTAGCCGTCGAAGTGCTCGAGGAGCTCATGAACGCCCCCTCGCGCACCCTGTTCAACCTCAACGTGCCCAACCTTCCCGCCGACGCGCTTCGCGGCGTACGGCGAGGTCGGATTTCCACCGCGGGAGTGGTCAGGTCCGCCGGTCCACGCGCGGGCGGCGAGCCCCTGGCTGAGGAGGGCGACCTTCCGCTTCGCCTCGGCGCGGCGAGTCCACAACTGGGCGACGTCAGCGACGAAGCGCCCGACGACGACGGCGCGTTACTGGCCACGGGGTACGCCTCGCTCACGCCGTTGCGCGGACCCCACGAAGACACCGACACCGCCCTCGATGAGTCCATAGCGCGGGCTCTCGCCGCTATGTCTCGACACCTCGATACGTACCGCTAATCCTCCACCGGCGGGCGACGTCTCTCCTTCAACGCGCCACGCTCGCGCTTCTCGTCCACGCGACGCCGACGCGACGAGGCGGTTGGTCGAGTGGCTCGCCGCGGTGCGCGAGCCTCCAGCGCTCGCGACAGCCGCACGGCCAGTTGCTCGCACGCCGCCGAACGATTCTGGGACTGGGAGCGAAAGCGACTAGCGCTCGAACGAACGACCGGCCCCAGCGCGTCCACCAACCGACCACGCTGCGCGGGCGACAGCGCCCGCGACGCCGTCACGTCGAAACTCGCCACTACCTTCGTGAGTGTTCGATTGGCGTGCTGTCCCCCGGGCCCACCCGAGGTCGTCATCCGCAGGCCAACCTCACTCGCCGGGATCACGACGCCCCTACCCAGCACCAACTCACCGTCGTCACCGACGCGAGCGATCACTCGACATCCTTCCACTCACTGGCCGTCCGGCGAACAACACCGGTCGCGCGATCCCTCACTCTACCGATCCCACGGTGTGCGCTCACGTCACGGGGTCGGACACCGCGAGCGGGACCCGCGAGATAGATTGACCACGTAAAGAAGGGGCCGTATGCGAACGATTCCGCACGTGAGGGGGGACTGTCTCGCGAGGGTGAGGAAGTGAGCCCCGTGCACCGTCACGCGACCGGCGAGGTCACGACCCTCGTACCCGTTCCCACCTCCACGGTCGCCGAGGACGTGGTGGCGCTGTCCACGGGCGCCGCGGTGACGTGGCGCACCCCGACTCAATCCGCGCGCACCTTTCTCCTCGTCACGTTCCGACACCTCCTGGTTGAGCGCACGGATGCGTGGGCCGCGGTGATGACCAGCGAACGCGGCACAACCCGGGCCGACACGCGGGACGACGTCACTCGCGGTATCGAGAACGTCGACGACGCCCGCGGCCTCGCGGAACTCAAGGGAGACTTCTCCACTCGGATTCCCAACGGCGCCTTCAACGTGCTCCACGCCAACGCCACCACAATCATCCGGCGCCTCGAGAACCCGGGAGTGAACACCATCAGTATCGTTGGCTCGGCTCCCGTCGCACGCCACGTGTACGCGGCCGCGAACGAGCAGCGAGTGCGGGCCCGCGACGGGGCCCAGAACCCTACGGCGGTCCCCGGTGACCAATCCACGAGCGACGTCGAACCGGTCATCATCCGCGAACATCGCCACCGCGTCGCCTCGGCGTGGCGTGCGCGGCGGCCGACGACATCACGGTCGCTCGTGACGGCACGTCACTCATGATCGGTCACGGTGTCGTCGTCGGCCCCCGCCTCCTCCACGGGTCGCACCCGGAAGCGCGGGTCCACGACGACGAAATTTTCGAGCCCGTCCGGGGTGTCACGCGCGTCGCCACGTACGATAACCCCGTGCGACTCATTAACGCGGACCCCTACGGCAACGGTGTCGCACTCGTTACCCGCAATCGACGCGCGACGCGGCGCGTCACCCGTGACGTCATGGTCGCCATGACTGGCGTCAACGTGCCCATTCCCGCACCGATCACGTCGTACTCCTTCGGCGGTTGGACGAACTCACTCGTCGGCCACGCCCCCGACCTACGGACCCGACGGCATCGCCGTCGACACCCGCGCGACGGTCGTCACGAGCCGACGGCCCGAGCCCTCGGCCGCACGTCAACCTCGGCCCTCCCGCCACGCGCGAGGCACGCCATGACTGCTCACTCACGTCTCCTCTCACCCCGTGCGCCTCGTCACGAACGCGTCGCACGGCACGGCACGGCGGGGGATCGATGAGCCGCCAACACACCAGCGTGCGCAGCTACGGCATCCTGGTCGAGGACCATCGTGTGTTGCTAGTGCGCTCGTCCAACCCGCATCACGATCCGCCCCTCTGGTGGCTCCCCGGCGGCGGCGTCAAGTTTGCCGAAACGCCGGTCGCCGCGATGACGCGCGAGTTCCTCGAGGAGACCGGTCTTATCGTTCACCAGCCGACACTGCTCGACGTGACCAGCGACGTACGTCGGCGCGACAATGGCGATCGCATTCACGCCGTACGCGTGATCTACGCGGTGCACCTCGCGGGGGGTGCCCTACGCCACGAGGCCAACGGAACCACGGATCACGCCAGCTGGTTCGCCCTGCGCGACCTCTCGACCCTCCGCGTGGCGGACTACGCCAGCGTCGCTATCGACGCCTTTACGAAAAGTACTGTTCGGGCATCTGACGCTTGAGCATCTTTCCCGCGGGATTACGCGGCAGCGGCTCGCGCGTGAACACGATCCTCGTGGGAACTTTGAAGCCGGCCAGGCGCACCCGCAGATGCTCACGAAGTTCCTCGACCTCGATCTGCTGGCCCGACTTCACCATCACGACGCACGCCACTTCCTCACCGAGCCGTTCATCGGGCAGAGCAAACACCGCGGCCTCGTAGACCGCGGGATGCTCGTAGATCGCCGCCTCGACCTCGGCGCTGTACACGTTCTCGCCCGCTCGAATAATCATGTCCTTGGCGCGATCCTCGATATAGAGAAATCCCTCCGCGTCGAGCCGACCGAGGTCACCCGTTCGCAGCCACCCCTTCACGAGAGTCGCCTCCGTGGCCTCGGGCTGATTCCAATAGCCGCGGATGAGGGTCGGCGACGACACCCAAATCTCTCCACGACGGCCTACGTCTAGCGCCCGTCCCTCGTCGTCGCGAATCTCTACGTCCATGACGATGGTGGGCGTGCGCCCGGTCGACATGGGGTGGCTCACGTAGTCGTCGCCGAAGTTACCCGGGCCGTAGGCGTTGGTCTCGGTCATGCCGTAGGCGAGTGAGGGGCGACCCTTGACGAACGCGCGATCGACCCGCTCCACGAGCGTGGGCGGTGCGGGCGCACCACCTCCGCCGATCGACGAGAGCGAACTCGTGTCGTAGCGCGAGAATCGGGGGCTCTCGAGGAGATCCCAGGACTGGGTGGGAACCCCCACGAAGCTCGTGACGCGGTGGCGCTCAATCAGCTCCAGGGCTCGATCGGGGTCCCAGCGGTGCATCATCACCAGCTTGAAGTGCCACGAGAAGCACGACATCATCACCGGGATGCAGCCGGTGACGTGAAAGAGCGGCACGACGAGGATGAAACACGGCGCCAGCCCCGACCCCGACTCCTCCGGACCGCGGCGCGCGTCGATGATCGCCGGGCCCGCGGCGAAGGCCATGATCGTTTGCGAAATCGTC
>JAJYSU010000041.1 GCA_021793395.1 Actinomycetes bacterium | reverse complement strand
GGCCTCGGCCGGATTGCCGGGCATGAGTCGGGGGATGAGGAAGTTCACCGTCAGGGCCGCCCAGAGGGAGACCAAGAGGAATCCCACGCGGCGAACTAGGTACCTCATCGCCCCGACTCTGCCCGCTACCGCTACTTGACCGGCTTGAGGTTGTCCAGAACGTAGCCCCAGTCAGGGATGTTGTACTGGGCCGCCTGCGCGTACGGGTTCGACGCCGTGGGGAATCCCGAGAACTCCTTGGGGTTGTACTCGAACCAGTCGACCTCTTCGAGCACCGGAATCACCGGCACCTGCGTGGCCATGATCATCTGCAACTTGTTCACGATCGCATGCTGGCGCGCCGGACTGGTCGTCGAGGCGTAGGAGTTCAACAGGGCGTCGGTCGCCGGGCTCGAGTAGCGCTCCCAGTTCGACGCGGCCGGCTGTCCGATCGGGGCCGAGTTCTTCGAGTACAGCCACTGACGCATCTCGTAGAACGGCGACGGCCCACCACTCTCCACGTTGTAGGCCAGCTGGAACTTCCCGGAGTAGACGTCGGAGTAGAAGTTGGTCGAGGCGATGGGGTTGACCGTGGTGGGAATGCCGACCTGGGTCAACTCACTCGCGACCACCTGCATCGAGGCGATCCAGTCGGAGTAGCCACCGTTGGTGATGATGGTGAGCGACAACTTCTTGCCGTTCTTCTCGAAGACACCGTTGACCAACTTGTAGCCGTTGGCCTTCAACAGCGCCTTGGCCTTCGTCGGGTTGTAGCTCGCCCCCACCGCCTTGGTCGCCGCGGGGTTCACCCACGCCTTGAAGGTCGGGGCCACGATGCCTACCTGGCTCGCCGGCGGCTCGTAGCCGTACTCACCGATCTTGGAGACTCGGGGTCGATCAATCGCGTAACTGATCGCCTTACGCACCGCCAGGTCGTTGAGGGGCGCCGACTTCAGGTTGGGGAAGAGCGACACGTTGGCCACCGGCGCGAACCAGTAGCTGTTGCCCGGCTTCTTGGCGACGTAGTAGCTCTTGATGTTGGGGATGAACTGCGCGCCCCACTGGGACTGGCCCGTGGCGAGGTACTCGTTGCAGGTGTTGTTGGTCAGGAACGCCGGCATGTTGACGGTCTTGACCTGCGCCTTGCCCTTCTGCCAGTAGTGGGGGTTGGCCGTCCACTGGATGTTCTGGGGGGTGCACTTGTTCATGAGGTACCCACCGGTACCGATCGGCTTGGAGATCGGTACCGTGACCGGGTTGGCGATCTTGCTCCAGATGTGCTCGGGGACGATTGGCACCTGGTCGGCCACGTAGTAGAAGTACGGCACCGCCGCGGTCTTGAAGTCGAAGGCCACCTTGTCGGCTCCGACCTGGTGAACGCTCGAGAGCACCGACCACACCGCGTTGGTGTCCAGGGCCGGGTACTTCTTCAGCAGGTTGAAGGTGTACACGACGTCCTTGGGCGAGAACGCCACGCCGTCGGACCACTTCACCCCGGAGCGGATCGTGAAGGTCAACGTGCGATTGTTGTTCGACCACGCCGACCCCGTGGCCAGCCACGGCGTCACTTTGCCGTTCTGCAGCGAGTTCACGAACTCCAACGTCTCGTACGTCACTCCCACCGAGTACGGCGAGGACGACGGATTGAACGGGTTAAACGTGCAGGGCCACAGCATCCCCTGCTCGTTGGCCAGGTTCAGCGGCACCTGGGACGCTCCCGCGACCGACGTGCCGACGAGCCCGGGGCCTACGACCACGCAGGTCGCGGCGACGAGAGCGAGGACCGTTCCCACCAGCCCCGCTCGTAACTTGTATCTCACGTTGACTCCTCCCTCGTGGGGATCGGTGTCCCCCCCTGTACGAAATGAACTCACCGTCACCGCTGGTCGCCTACGGGCCACCAGCGCGTCACGCGTCGCTCACGAACACACCATATGTGAACTATTAACATAAATCAACCGCACTTTGAGATTATTTCACAATAATTGTGATATTTGCGACACATTACGTCACGCTCACGCGTCACGCCGAGAGCGTCACCTTGTGAAGTCCCGGCGCGCTATCGATGGGACGTCCCCGTCGCTCACCGAGGCGCAGGGCCAGCACCTGGCCGAACAACACCTCGACCAGCCCGAGGGTCCAGTTCGGGGCGTCGTCGACCACGACGCGGGCGTCGCTCGCGAGGGCCGTCCGCGACGCCGATCCGATCACCGTTGTGCTCAGTCCCGCCGCCCGTGAACCCTCCAGCACCTGCGTGGCCAGTGAGTCGCTCACCTCATCGGTGACGACCAGCAGCAACGCGGCTCCCTCCCCGTCGGCACCGATCGGGCCGTGAAGATAGTCGGCCACCGAGAACGCCTCGGTGCGCACCCCGGCCACCTCACGGACTTTGATCGCAATCTCGCGCGCCGCCGCGTACCCGACGCCGCGGCCCACCACCGTCAGTCCGGTTCGCACCTCGGCCAGAGGGTCGGGCACGGCCCGAGCCAGGAAGTCCTCCACCGCGGCGTCCACGACGTCGCCGAGGACGTCCAGCCCCGGCAACGGCGTGACGCGCATCGCCGACGTGATCTGGGCGAGCGCGTGCCAGGACGTCGAGAAGGTCTTGGTGGAGGCGAGCGCGCCCTCGGGACCGGCCGCGAGGTCGATCACGACGTCGGCCACCTCGACCAGTGGGGCCCGCGGGTCATTAGTGACAACCACCGTCGCACACCCCTGGCGGCGACCCTGGGCCAGCACGTCGGCTATCCCCGGCGAGCGACCCGACTGGGAGATCGCTAACACGCCGGCTCCCCCCACGCGCACCGTGCCGTTCTCGAACAGCGACGGCGCCGCCAGCGCGACGAGCAGCCCCGCCTCACCACCGGCCAGGTACTGAAAGAAGACCGCGGCGTTATCCGACGATCCACGCGCCGCCACCAGGCAGTACGCGAGGTCGCCCCACGCCGCGACCGCGCGCGACGCCTGGTCGTAGCCCTGTTCAGCCCGAGCGCGAATCACTGCCCCCTGGGACCGAATCTCCTTTTCGAAGACGGTCGTCACGTCACCTCCAGTCGTGAAGGAGGCTCAGCGTAGTTCACGCGAAGAGTCGCGCGGCACCGCCCAACGTACGAGTGGCGTCGTGCACCACCACGCGACAGGCCAGTGACGCCACCGGTTCGTCGACGAAGAAGCGCGCGTTCCCGCCGCCCACGTGCACGACGTCGGGCGCGAACTCTCCGACAAAACCTGCCAAAGCCACGGCCAGACGCTCGCGCCAGACCACCTCGTCGCGGGCGCGCGCGTGCTCGCCGAGGGACTCGTCGTACGTGAGATCATCGATGAACGTCTCGGCGCCCACGTCGCGAATACGCACCGCGGCGCCGCTCACGACCAACGCGATTCCGAATCCGGTTCCGAGCGTGACGACGAGTTCAACGCCCGAACCTTCGCAGTAGCCGAGCGCGGCGAAGGTCGCGTCGTTCACCACGCGCACGTCGCGCTCGCTCGCCTCGCGCAACGCCACCTCGATCGGAAAGTTCGTCCAGGCCTCGTGCAACGCGGCGTCTACGGGCGTGGTGACACCCCCCGGTCGCGAGAGGTTCCCCGGCTCGAGCACGCGCCCGTCGATCATGGCGCCGGGAAAGCCCACGCCCGCGCGCGCGCACGCGCTCTCGTGAATGACCCGTGCCACCACGTCAATCAAGCGCGTCGGCGAGCACGGGTACGGCGTGGGGACGCGTACCACGTCGTCGAGGAGTGCGCCCTGGGGTGTGGTTCGGGCCACCTTGATCGACGTCGCCCCGATGTCCACGGCCACGATGGCGTCGACCGACGGGTCGATCGTCGGGCGGTCGTGGTCACACACGTGAGCAGTGTACCGAGGTGGCGAATGGGCGCTCGCCGTAAACTTCGCCCACCGTGGACACTGACGCATCGCACACCGACTCGCGCACCACCGTGACCTTCACGGCGGTCGCCTTCGCGGGCGCGATCGGCACCTTCGTGCTAATCGGAGTCACGTCGTCGCTCTTCGGACCCCTGCTCACCACCTTCGCCCAGCACTTCAACGTCTCGCTCGCCACCGCGGGCACCGCGCTCAGCCTCTACTACGCGGGCGGGGTCGTCGGGGTGGCGCCGGGGTGGATCGGCGCGGCGCGCCTTCCCGGCGCGGTCGTCCTCTCGAGCGCCCTCGCCGCCGTCGGACTCGGCGCGCTCGGTGTCGCGCTCGCCCACGACTGGCTCGCCTTCGCGCTGTCGATCATCGTGCTCGGTCTCGGTTTCGGGGCGCTGGCCACGGCCGTCAACTCCCTGCTCACACGAACCGCCGAGCGGGGCCGAGCCCGACGACTCAGCCTGGCGAACGCCGGCTTCGGCGTAGGGGCCATCGCGGGCCCGCTGCTGAGTGTGGGTGTGCGCGTCCACGACCTCACGACCCTCTTCCTCGGCGTCGCGATCGTCGCGTTCGTCCTCGTCGGCACGACTCGCGGCCTGCACGCCCCCGCCCACCGTGGTGAGCACGCGCGCCATAGCGCGCGGCCCATCGGACGTCGACGAATCCTGGTCACCTTCGTGCTCGCGTACGTCCTCTACGAGGCACTGGAGTCGGCCACGTCGGGGTGGATGGCCACCCAGCTCCACCAGACCGGCTACTCCTTTACGACTAGTGCCGTCGTGAACGCCGTCTTTTGGGCGACCTTCGCCGCCACTCGACTGCTGGGCGGACCCGCCCACCATCGATGGCACGACGGCCCCCTCGTGCTCGTCAGCCTGGCGGCGGGCATCCTGTGCGCCGCCGCGGCTCTCGCGCACGTCCTCGCTCCCGTCGCCTACCCCCTGCTCGGCGTCGCCCTGGCGTCCGTCTTTCCGATTGGCCTCGTGTGGTACGCCCGACTCAGTCCCCTCGACTCGGACGGCGTCTCTATGGTGATGCTCTTCGCGATGATCGGTGGCGTCATCGGACCGGGTGGCGTCGACCTCGCGGTGGCGCACGTGGGCGTGCGCGTCGTACCCCTCGCCCTGGCGATTCTCGCCGTCCTGGACCTCGCCGTCTTCGCGTCGCTGACCCGACGTCCCCCACGTCCGCACTGAGCGTGGCGCTCGCGCGACGCCGACCGCCTCCGACGATCGCCGCCGTTCTGTCGCGTCGGGTCACCGTAGGCCACGGTGACCGGGTCGGCGATGATCTCTCCCCGAGGGCGCATCGCGTCCTGGGGGTGCAACGCCGCGTGGGCCCCGCGACGAGCCAGGTCGACCCGCCCGACACGCCCCCACGTCGCACTGCGTACGAGGTGACTACCGGTGATCGACGCGAGCCGAGTCGTCCCCGGCGAAGGAGTGGCGGACGGGCCCGGTGCCGTCGGTCACGTCGCTCGCGAGCCGCGTCCTCTCCGTGGCCCGCCGAGCCGAGGGAGAACGCGGTAATCGCTCCGCGCCGAGTGCTCGCCGGCGCTCGCCCCACGACGAGCGGTGCGAGCGCACACTCACCGAGGGTGCGCCGCCTCCTACTGTCTCTACCATGGGCGACTTCTCCACCTCACGCGCGGTCGCTCGACTAACGCGCGCCCGAGGTGTCCTCGCGCTCGGCACGTCGTTGCTCGGTGTGGTGGTGGGCGTCATCGCCCACGCGACCACCCACGGCGACGTCGGCAACGTCGCGTGGATCGTGGTCGCGGTACTCGGCCTCGCCCTCTCGCTACGAGCCATCGTGGCGGGTATGCGAGCGCGTCGCCTCGGCGTCGACGTGATCGCGCTGCTCGCCATCGGCGGCGCCCTCGCCGTGCACGAGTACGCTGCCGGCGCCGTCATCTCCGTCATGCTCGCCACCGGCGAGACGCTCGAGGACTGGGCGGCCGGCCGCGCCCGTCGCGAACTGACGGCTCTGGTCAGCCGAGCCCCCACGACCGCGCACGTCTACCTCGACGACGCCCTCGTCACCGAGCCCCTGGATCACGTCGCTCCGGGCGACCGGCTGCTCGTCGCGTCGGGCGACGTCGTGCCCGTCGACGGCGTCCTGCTCGCGACGGCCACCCTGGACGAATCCGCCCTCACCGGCGAAGCCCGCACGGTCTCGCGCGCGGACGGCGACTCGGTTCGTAGCGGTGTCGTGAACGCGGGGGACCCCTTCACGATGCGCGCGAGCGCGACGGCTGACGCCAGCACCTACTCGGGCATCGTGCGACTCGTCGCCGAGGCGCAGAACTCTCGAGCACCCTTCGTTCGCGCCGCCGACCGTGACGCCACCCTCTTTCTCGCGGTGACTCTGCTCGCCGCCGGCGCCGCGTGGTGGGCGGCCGGAGCGCCGCGCGCGGTCGCGGTGTTAGTCGTCGCCACCCCCTGCCCACTGATCCTCGCGGTGCCGATCGCCTTCGTCGCGGGACTCTCGCGCGCCGCGGCGCGCAACGTGATCGTCAAGGGAGGCGCCGTCCTCGAACGCCTCCCGCGGGACCGGACACTACTCATCGACAAGACCGGCACCCTCACCGCGGGCCGTCCGTCCGTGGTCAACGTCGTGCACGCCCGCGACCTCACCGGCGACCGGGTCCTCACGCTCGCGGCGTCACTCGACCAGATGTCGTCCCACGTGGTCGCGACCGCGGTGGTGACGGCGGCGCGAGCGCGCGGAGTGCCCCTGCTCACGGCGAGCGACGTGCGCGAATCGGCGGGTCAGGGAGTTCGCGGGATGGTCGACGGTCACGCGGTCGCCGTCGGCGGCGCCGCGTGGGTGGGGGCCGACCACCCGCCCGCGTGGGCGCAGTCGGCTCGTCGCCGGGCCGAACTCGACGGCCAGCTCACCGTGTACGTGTCCGTCGACGGCGAGGTGTCCGGACTGCTCGTCGTGGACGACCCGCTACGGCCCGACGCGGCGCGCACGATTCGCACGCTGCGTCGCCGCGGTATCGAGCGCGTCGTCCTCGTCACCGGCGACCGCCAGGACCTCGCGGACACCATCGGAGCCCTCGTCGACGCCGACGAGGTGCTGGCGGAGCGCACCCCCGAGGAAAAACTCGACGCCGTACGCGTCGAGACACGACGCGCCCCGACGATCATGGTCGGCGACGGGATTAACGACGCGCCCGCGCTGGCCCTCGCCGACGTCGGCGTCGCGATGGGTGTACGGGGCGCGTCGGCCGCGTCGGAGGCGGCCGACGTGGTGCTGACGGTCGACCACCTGGACCGGCTGGCCGAGGCCATCGCCATCGCCCAACGCACGCGGCGCGTCGCGCACCAGAGCATGGTGGTCGGGATGTCGCTCTCCCTGCTCGCGATGATCGTCGCGGCGCTCGGCTACCTTCCCCCGGTGTCGGGAGCGCTACTGCAGGAGGTCATCGACGCGGCGGCCATCCTCAACGCCCTGCGCGCCACGCGCGGCGACTCGGGCTCGTGGCACCCCTCGGCCGAGGAGGCCGCCCTCATTCGACGCTTTCGCGACGAGCACGCCGCGGTGCACCACGTCATCGCGGCGCTCGGCGACGTGGCCGACGAGATGGACGAGGCGGACCGCGCCGTCGCGCTACGCGACGCGCGTGACGTCTACCGGCAACTGACGACCGACGTCCTACCCCACGAGCGCGGTGAGGAGCACCTCCTCTACCCGATGCTCGGACGCCACGTGGGCGGACGCGACCCTCTCGGGGTCATGAGTCGTGGTCACAACGAGATCGCGCAGCGAATCCAGCGTCTCGGTTCACTGATCGCCCAGGTCGACCAGGGCGACCCGTCACGGGTCGACGAGGACGAGTGGGGTGATCTGCGCGGCGCACTCTACGGACTTCAGGCGGTCCTGGCACTGCACACGGTGCAGGAGGACGAGAGTTACGAGTCGCTCCTCGACGACGCCGCGCCCACGTCCGCCACAACAACGAGCGCGGCGCACTGAGACTCCGCGCGACTAGCCGCGCGGTCGGCCAATCCCCGCCAGCGGCAGGGAACTGTTGCCCAGCCAGAGGGGGGTGATCTGCACCAAGGTACCCGTCTCTTCGGCCTGAATCATCTCGCCGTGCCCGATGTACATTGCCTCGTGAGTGTCGCCGTTGGGACCGTAGAACAAGATGTCGCCGGGCTGAATGTCGTAGAGCGGCACGCGCACGGTATCGGCGAACTGCGCGCCGGAGTAGTGCGGCAGCGAGATGCCGGCGGCCTCGTAGGCGAGCATGACCAGCCCTGAGCAGTCCACGCCCGAGCGCGACGCACCCCCCCACACGTAGGGCACGCCGAGAAAGCTCAGCGCGGCGCGTACCGCGATGTTGGCCACCGAGCTCGGCGCCGGCGCCGGGAAGTTGGGCGGGGGCGAGGCCGCCTGCACCGCCGCCGCGCGCAGGGCGGCCGCCGCGGCGGCCTTCGCCGCGGCCGCCGCGGCGGCCTTCACCTGGGCGTAGTACGTCGCGATGACGCCCTTCACCCGGCGCAGATTCGCCTGAAGAGTCACCTCTAGGTTCTGCGCGGCGCGCACCGCCCGCTTGGACGCGTTGTACTGCGTCGCCGCCTGGGCGCGCTCGCGAGCCAGGATCGCCCGCTCGAGGGTCAACTGGATCGAGTAGTTCTTCAAGTGAGCCACGGTGCTCGCGATGTCCCCCTCGGCCACTTGGTTGTAGAGCGAACTCGCCTGGGCGGTCGTCGGGTTCGTCGTGAAGAGGAAGTTCGTGCCCTGCAGGGCGTCACTGGTCACGAAGGCGTAGATGGCGCCGGCGCGCAAGCGGGCGTTGTCCACGCTCACGTGCCCCTCGATCTGGTGCACCACCCGCTTCGTCGACACGATGCGGTTGGTGATGCGGTTGAGGCTGATCTGAGCGAAATCGTACTTTTGACTGAGTACGTTGATGCGGTCGTAGATCGTTTGGGTCTGATTGTAGAGGATGGCGGCCGCGGCCTTCTCGCCACCGATACCGGACGCCCCCGCGTGCGTCGCGGACACCGCGCTGGTTCCCGCGCCCACGATCACCGCCGCGGTCGCCACCGCCACCGCGCGCGCCACGAGCCGTCGGACAACCGCCCCGCGCGCCATCACGTGCCCGCAGGGCCCGACGTTGGTCACCGAAAAAGGTTAATGGGTGAACCCGTGCGTCGCGAGCGCACCTCCGACGATCGCGTCCGTGGGAGATGATCCGCACGTTTCCCCTCGTCAGCGCCGGTGGTGACCGCTTCCACCCGACGCGTCGCCGTCGTCGGGCAGCGGTACCCGCGAGAAACGACGCCACAGCGCCAGGTCGTAGACGATCTTGAGCGAGCCCGCGATGAGGAACGGGGCACCCAGGGCCAGAGACTGCACCGCGCCCGCGAGCGCGGGGCCAACGGGACGCGTGACGTACCGCGCGGTGTTCGTGTAGGCGGCGGCGGCGGTGCGTTCCTCGGGATCCACCATCGCCATGACGTAGGCCTGGCGCGTGGGCACGTCCATCTGCGACAGGCTCGTGCGCGCCAGGAGAACCACGACGGCGACGCCCAGGGTGGGCGCCACGGCGAGCAGCACGAGCAGCACGTTGGACGGCAAGTGCGTGGCCACCATCGTACGCAGCAGGCCGAAGCGCTCGCCGAGTCGCGCCGCGACGAGAAACGAGAGCGTCTGCAAAATCGCCACCGAGAAGAAGACCACCCCGAGCGTCGTCGTGGACGCCCCGTAGCGCACGGCGAACCAGTACGCGACGAAGGCCTGGACGACGAAGCCGCCGGCCAGCGAGTCCAACGCGAAGAGTGTCGCCAGACCGTGCACGACCCCACGCGAGCGCACGAGACCCCGCGAGGAGGTTGACGTGGTTCCCGACGATTCGACCGCGGGCGACAGGGACGCCGCCACCACCGCCCCGGCCAGGGCCACGGGCACGAAGAGCAGGAACCACGTCGCGTCACCCGGCGCGCCACGCCAGATCGACCGCGCGAGCGGCGGCAGGCCCGCCGCCAGGGCACCCACCGCGCCGGCCGCCGCCGCCACGGCGTTGTAGACGCCAAACCCCCGCAGACGCGCACGACCCGCCAGATCCGTCGCGATCATCGACTGCTCGAGTGACGTGAAGGGGCCCGACTCGACCACGTCGGTCGACAGCGCGCCGCTCAGTACCATGATCAGCAGGAGGTACAGCGGCGCGCCCAGGGCGAAGGCGACCCCGGTGACGGCGAGTGCGAGGTAGAGCGCGACGTAACAACGGCGCCGTCCGAGCCGGTCGCCGTAGCGGCCGATGGCGACCGAGGCCAGCGCCATCCCGACCAGCGCCGCGGTGAGGACGAGACCCACCTCCACCGCGGAGAAGTGCCGCTGACGCAGGGTCGTGCCCACCATGATCGCCCCGAAGCCGTAAGCGAAGGCCCGCAGACTCTGGGCGATCAGCACGCGGCGCACGTCGGGCGAGAGTGGCGTCCTCACGAACGACCCCACTCACGACGAATCCGTACTCGATCGAAAACTGGGATCCACAAGAGCCGAACAGCGTCGCCTGGTTCACCCATTGCGCCACTCTCTCACACGGGCACAACGCGCGACGACGAACTCACGAACGGCACGGTACTCGGACGTCCGACGAGACCCCGTCCGAGTGGGTTGACCCACGGCGTGACACGACCGCGTCGACAGTCATTGGTCGTCGAGCGTCGCCCCCCGAAACCCAGGAAGGTCACGTCGTCACCCCCGCCTCGGAACGTGACGGCTGTCGAACCGTGACGGTGACGAAAGGTAAACCACGAAAGGGTGGGGCTCGATTCGGGTTCGGACGACGACGGGCAGTGCGGCGGCGTGATCGGTGGTTCGCGGCGCTCACGCGAGGATCCGTCGACGCGTCGACGACCCGCGGCACGCTCGGTTCCGCGGACCCTCAACGACGCGAGCGAGGTCGACTCGCGAGGTGAAGGTCAGACTCGACGGCGAGACCGTCGCCTGACGGGACCACCGGCTCCGCCAGGGACTATTGACAAGCACGATTCTCCAGAGCGACCCGACCGTCACTATCAGGGCCCGCGGCGGGGCCACGATAATCACGATCATCGAGCGCGTCACCGGCGCGATGGCGCACCCCCGAGTCCCCACGATCTCGTACAAGCCCCTGGTAGTCTCGAGCCGATGCGAAGCTCCCGGCAGACGCGCACCACTCCTGCGCCCCGAGTTCTCACCGCGCTGTTGCTCGTACTCTGCCTCGGGACCGGGAGCGGCAGCGCCGGCGCCCAGGGCGTGCGCAGCGCACGGTCGCGCCGCACGAACGTCAGCCCGGTCACCACGTTGAGCGCGCTGACGAGCCTGCGAAACTACAGCTTCACCTACACGTTCCACAACGCCGGATCGTCGCTGCGAGCAGTCGGCGCCGTTCATAGCCCCACTGACTGGAAGCTCACCCTGAGTTCAGTCACCACCTACGACGTCGGCGGGCACGGGTTCTCGGTCGTGAAGGGCTTTCCCCAGGTGCAGCGCACGACCTTCGCGACGCCCGAGGGGTACCACCACCTGAACGGCGAGCACACCTGGGGTACTGCGTTGGTGGACACCACGCACGTGACGGGGATGCGGATCAGCCGCGGGGGTCGTTGTACGGTGGCTCACACCTCCGGAACGATCTACCAGTTGCGGACGGCCACCGTGGACAAAGGGGTCTTCTCGGCCGCCCTTCAAGCCTGTGTCGATCGAAGGAGCGGCGCGCTGCTCTATCTCGCCGAGGGCGTGACCGGTGGCGCCGCGGCGGACGCGGTCCACCTCGCGGGGGCCGGCGAAGTGTTCGAGGTCACGGCGATCGGCGGTGTAGGGCCGATCAAGGCGCCCGGCCACACCGCCTCCTGAAGCGAGCCTGCCCCACCCACGCACCCGGGGACCGACATCGCCGTCCGGCATTGAGTGGGTTTCGTCCGTGGCCACGGCCCCCTCGACGTCGCTCACCGGCGGCTGGTAGCGGGGCAGGAATACCTGATGAGCGACGCTCAGACCGCTGAACCACTCCTCTGGCGCCCATCGCACTCAGCATCAGGACGCTGGATCGCGCCACGTCGATCCCGACGCCCCCTCACGGTCGTGCGTCTCCGACTGTGAAAAGCCCGCTCACATAGGGGAGCCGCACTCGGATCACGTTCTCGTGCCCCTTGGTGGTCGGCAGCTGCGGCACACCGAGCACGTTTCAACGCGGGGTTGCACACGACTCATTGTCCGCCACAACCACGAATTCAGTCTCCCGTGTAGAGGCGACGCACGTCACCGCTTTCAACGTCGTCGCGACCGGCAGCGCGTTGTACTAAGGCGTCGTCCACCCGCTCGCCGTAGAGCAACAGTGTGGCGTGAGTGGCGTGTCCACCAAGCGCTGCTCGGGCACGCTCGAGTCGTCGACGATGACGAGTCGTGAGTTCGTCACCCAACGTCGCCTCACCCAAGGCCACAGTCTCACACTCACGGGGAACGTCTCCACTCCCGGCGACAACCACATCACGCTGGTGCTCGACTCCGTCGATGCTCACGAAGGAAGGGGCCACGTCGTCGCGACGTGGAAGTGTCGCGTCGCTCAGCGGGACGTGATCGGACGTGATCTTCACGTCGACGGACTTTCAAGTGGGAGTTCGTCGCACTCGTGATTCTTGTCTTTTGATTGAGCACCTTTGAATGGAGTCCCTTGGTTGGATTCTTGTGGTTACTGGGCATCCTGGGCGAGTTCAAGCGGTCAGTGCAACGACGGCCAGAAACTGAGGTCCAGAGCGACGATTTGTGGCTACATACTATGTTATTACATAGTATGTAGCCACATAGTATGTGGGAACGCCTGGGCAGCTAGGTGAAAGGGGAGGTGCCGCATGAGGGACCAGGACTGGGCAGCACTCGGGGCGTTTCTGGATAGTCCCCTCGACCGTCCACTTCTTGGTCTCGTTTACGGTCGGCGCCGCATCGGTAAGTCGACCATGCTCGTCGAGCAGGCCGAAAGTCGGGGCGGGTTCTACTTTGAGGCAATCCGGGCAGAGTCCCCGGTGCAGCTGGAACGACTCGGGACCGCGCTCGGTGAGCACCTTGGAGTCGGGCGCCTCGCACTCAGTGACTGGGGAGAGGCAGTGGGTGCCCTGCTAAAACTCGGGGAGCGGTCGGTCGTTCCGGTGATCCTCGACGAGTTCGGACACATCATTGCCGCTGACCCTTCTGTCGAGTCGATTCTCACTGTTGCGCTGGGGCCTGGTGCCTTGCGGAGGTCTGAGAGCAAGGCTCGGCTCATCCTTTGCGGATCGGCAATCGCCATGATGCGCGCACTCACCGAAGGTGAGGCGCCACTGCGTGGGCGTGCGGGCCTCGAGCTGGTCATGCAGCCAGACGACTTTCGGGTAGCTGCGACGCGACTGCCTATCGGCGCTGGGTTCGAAGCCGCGGCGCGCGTCTTCGCGGTCATCGGAGGAGTCGTCGGATACGCCACCGACATGGTCAACTTCGACCTGCCACGTGACCGAGCCGACTTCGATCGCTGGGTAGTTGATCGTGTACTCAATCCGGCCGCCACGTTGCAACGCGAGGCGACGACACTGCTAGCCGAAGACCCGTCGCTGAGCGGCAAGAACAACTTGCTCCATCACGCCATCCTTGGTGCGATCGCCAATGGCTCGGTCACTGCTGGAACTATCGCCAACAAGGTCGCAAGACAGGTATCAAACATTGACCTCGTCCTTCGACGTCTCATCGAAGCGGGGTTCATCGTGCGACACGAGGATCCGATTCGGAAGAAGCGTCCCCTCTACGCATTGACCGACTCCTTCCTGCAGTTCCACTACGCGGTCATCGAACCTTTCGGTGCCGCGCTTCGTGAGCGGGAGTTGCGCACCGTGTGGTCGGAACGTCTTGAAGCCGTGTTCAGTTCCCGAGTTCGAGGGCCGGTCTTCGAGGAGATGGCCCGAAGGTGGGTAGTGAACTTCGCGAGTGACGTGACAGTGCCGATTCGCGACCACGTGGGCCCATCCTTCGTGAGTATCGATGGCGTTGACCACAAGCTCGATGTGCTAGTCGCGGGAATCGGTGATGCGCCCGGTGATCGTGAGATCGTTGCCCTGGGTGAGGCGAAGTCGGGCGAGGAACTGACAACGCGTCATCTACTGAGACTCGAGCGAGCCAGGACAGCGCTCGGCGCGAACGCCTCTCACGCCAAACTTTTGCTCTTCGGCGAACGCGTGGACGAGAAATTGGTACAACTCGCGGCAGAACGAGACGACGTCGAAATAGTCGATCTGGATCGCCTCTACACAGGGGACTAATTCGACGGTTTCGTGTCGGCAGCTCGGGTTAAGTCCCGACGTGAACCCGCACGCGGATCACGCGAGTCAATCAGTGACCGACACGTGAAAATTGCGACGACCTACCACGCCTGATACCGCGCCTCCCAATCCGATCGAGTTCCAAGACGATCGAAAGGACCTTTCAGCGACAACCCGTCGCACGACTGCTCAACGAATGTGTACGCCCGATATCGCGCGAGCAATAATGAGCCGCTGGATCTCCGAAGTCCCCTCAAAGATCGTGTAGATCTTGGCGTCGCGGTACCAGCGCTCGACGGGATGCTCTCGCACGTAGCCTGATCCCCCGAGGATCTGAATGGACTCTTCGGTGATGCGCACGGCCGCCTCACCGGCGAAGAGCTTGGACATCGAACCCTCGCCGTTTTCGAACGGCGTGCGCGACGCGGCCATCCACGACGCGCGCCACACCAACAGACGCGCCGCGTCCAGACGCGTCTTCATGTCCGCGAGTTTGAAGGCGATGGCCTGATTCTCGATGATCGCCCGACCGAACTGGTGACGTTCCTTGGCGTAGTCGAGCGCGTACTCGTAGGCCGCGCGCGCGATGCCCAGAGCCTGGGCACCCACGGCCGGACGCGTGGCCTCGAAGGTCGCCATCGCGGCCTGGGCGGTCGACCTCGCGCCGCTGCGCGCACGCGCCAGTCGCTCGTCGAGTCGCTCCTTACCGCCGAGCAGGCACCGTCCGGGCACTCGGCACTCGTCGAGCACCACCTCGGCGGTGTGGCTCGCGCGAATACCCATCTTCTGAAACTTCTGGCCCATGGCGATTCCGGCGGTGCCCTCGGGCACGACGAAGGACGCCTGACCGCGCGCGCCGAGCTCGGGGTCCACCGAGGCCACGACCACGTGCAGGTTCGCGATGCCGCCGTTGGTGATCCACGTCTTGGTACCGTTCAACACCCACTCGTCGGTCGCTTCGTCGTAGGTGGCGCGCGTACGTAGCGACGACACGTCGCTTCCGGCGTCGGGCTCGGTCACCGCGAAGGCTCCCAGTTTGAGATCGTCGGGCGTGCCGTAGCACTGGGGGATCCACTCCGCCTGCTGGTCGGGCGTGCCGTTGGCCATGATGGCGGCGACCGCGAGGCCCGAACCCATCAGGGCCATGCACAGGCCCGCGTCACCCCAGGCCAACTCCTCGAGTGCCAGCACCATCGACAGACCCGTGGGATCGGTCACGGCGTTGGCCATGAAGTCGAGACCGTAGATGCCAATCGTCGCGGCCTCACGGATGATCGGCCACGGCGTCTCCTCGCGCTCGTCCCACTCGTGGGCCGCCGGACGCATAACGTTCTCGGCGAAGCCGTGCACCCAGTCGCGCAGCGTGCGCTGGTCGTCGTTCAGAGCCATTGTAAAGTCCGCCACGATCACCTCACCTCGGTGGTGGGGGCCACCGCTGCCCGGTTACCACTTAGTAACCATTTCGTATCTTAGGCCGTGTACGCCACACGACCGCCGTCACCACCCGAGGGTGGAGGCGGCGGTCGTGGCGACGACGAGCGTCAGTGCGGCGACGTCAGCTGAGCTGCACGCGCTTGGCCAGCGGGCCACGGTCACCGGGCTCGATGTCGAACTGCACGCTCTGGCCCTCAATGAGAGTCTTGCGACCCTCGCCCTGAATCTCCGAGTAGTGGACAAACACGTCCGGCTGGCCCTCAACGGCGATGAAGCCCCAACCCTTTTCGTCGTTGAACCACTTGACGGTTCCTACAGCCACTGTGGGCCTCCTTGTTGTACATGGCGCGGCCTTCGCCGCCACCGGAGGGAACCACAACGGCAACCTCAACCGATCAGCCTACCGTCTAGGCCACTGTCTGCCAAGTGGTTTTCGGCCTCAGGGCCGGCGCACGACGGTGCCCTCGGGTCCGTCCTCGACCAGCCAACCGCGCGCGCCCAACTGGTCGCGCAGCTCGTCGGCCCGGGCCCAGTCGCGCTGCGCGCGCGCGGCGTCGCGCCGGGCCACGAGCTCGGCGCTGACGTCGTCGATCGCCTCGCGTCGGTCCTCGAGCGAAAGCCCCATGGCCCCGAACAGCACCGCCACGGCGAGCGCCAGGTGTCCCGCGTCCTCGTCGCGGCCCTCGTCGGCCAGCGCGTGCGCGCGGGTCACCGCCTCGAAGAGGGCCGCCACGGCGACCGGAGTATTCAGGTCGTCGTCGAGCTGAGCGCCCACCACGGCGGCCAGCGCCGCGGCCTCGCCGCGCCACTCGACCTCGTCACGCACCAGAGCGGTACCGGCCAGGCGAGGCAGCACGAAGCGCCGGGCCAGGGCGTCCAGACGCTCCAGGGCGCGCGTGGCGTCGGCGATAGTCGCCCCGGTCACCTCGACCGGTGCGCGGTAGTGCGAGCGCAGCACCAGGAGCCGGTAGGCCCGCGGGTCCGCGCGCGCGAGCAGGTCGGTGAGCGTCGTGAAGTTGCCCAATGACTTGCTCATCTTCTGGTCGCCGACCATCACCCACCCGTTGTGGGCCCAGTGGCGCGCGAAGGGGCGCCCGAGCGCGACGGCCTGCGCCCGCTCGTTCTCGTGGTGGGGGAACTTGAGGTCCAGTCCCCCGCAGTGCAGGTCGAAGTCCTCGCCCAGCAGGTCGAGCGACATCACCACGCACTCGGTGTGCCAGCCGGGTCGCCCGTCGCCGAAGGGGGCCGTCCAACGGGGCTCGCCGGGCTTGGCGGACTTCCACAGCGCGAAGTCGAGCACCGAGCGCTTCTCCTCGTTGGCCTCGACGCGCGCGCCCGCGCGCAGCGAGTCAAGGGGCTGGCCGGCGAGCAGACCGTAGTCGGGTACGCGCGCGACGTCGAAGTAGACGCCGTCGCGCGTGGCGTAGGCGACGTCGCGGTCCACCAGCTCGTCGATCAGCGCCACCATCGACTCGACGTAGTGGGTGGCGTGGGGCGCGTGCGTCGGCGCCGCCACGCCCAGGCGCTCCAGGGCACGCCACCATTCGTCCTCGTAGGTCGCCGCCACCTCGTGCTCGCTGGTGGCCTCGCGCGCGGCGCGCGCGATGATCTTGTCGTCGATGTCGGTGATGTTCGAGACGTAGTCCACGACCAACCCACGAAAAGTGAACCACCGTCGCGCGACGTCCCAGACCAGCGCGAAGCGGCCGTGGCCCAGGTGGGGCACGTCGTAGACGGTGGGTCCGCACACGTACATCGCCAGTCGTCCGGGATCGCGCAGGCGCAGCTCGCGCACCTCGCCGCTCGCCGAGTCGTAGAGGCGGATCACTGACCTAAACTACGCCAACAATGCCCGACACCCCCGATCCCCGCCCGCGCGTTCCGGACAAGCCGACGGTGGACGGCCTCGAGGAGCAGTGGACGCGGCGCTGGGACGCTGAGGGCACCTACCACTTCGATCGCACCGCGACGCGCGAGAACGTCTACTCCATCGACACCCCGCCCCCGACAGTCTCGGGTTCCCTGCACCTGGGTCACGTCTTCAGCTACACCCACGCCGACGTCCTGGCGCGCTACTGGCGCATGCGGGGCAAGGCCGTCTTCTACCCCATGGGCTGGGACGACAACGGCCTACCCACCGAACGTCGCGTGGAGAACTACTACGGAGTGCGCGGGGACGCCACGCTGGCCTACGACCCCGACTTCGAGCCCCCGGCGAGCCCGCCCGCGACCAAGATCACGATCTCGCGCAAGAACTTCGTGGAGCTCTGCGGACGACTGACGGTCGCCGACGAGGAGGTGTTCAAGGAGCTGTGGCGCGGGCTGGGGCTCAGCGTCGACTGGAGCCTCGAGTACTCCACCGTGGCCCCCGCCACCCAGGCGATTGCCCAGCGCGCGTTCCTCGCGATGCTGGCGCGCGGCGAGGTCTACGCCGCCGAGGCCCCGACCCTGTGGGACGTCGACTTTCGTACCGCCGTCTCCCAGGCCGAGCTCGAGGACCGCGAACGCCCCGGCGCCTACCACCGGGTGGCCTTCACCCTGACCGGCGTCGCGACCGACGGCGGGGTCGACGGCGGCGCCGGCGAGGTCGAGATCGACACCACCCGCCCCGAGTTGCTGGCCAGTTGCGTGGCCCTGGTCGCGCACCCCGACGACGCGCGCTACGCACCCCTGATCGGGCGCGAGGTGCTCACTCCCCTCTTCGCCGTGCCGGTGCCGATCGTCGCCCACGAACTGGCCGACCCCGACAAGGGCACCGGGCTGGCGATGATCTGCACCTTCGGTGACCTGACCGACGTCACCTGGTGGCGCGAGTTGCGTCTGCCGACTCGGGCGCTCATCGGGCGCGACGGGCGCTTCCTGGCCTGCGACTTCACGTCGCCGGCCTTCCCCTCTCGCGATCCCGCGGCGGCCGCGCGCCGCTACGACGAACTGGTCGGACGCACCGTGAACCAGGTGCGCGCCGCCGTGGTCGACCAGCTGCGCGAGGTCGGCCAACTACGCGGCGAGCCGCGTCCGATCACCCACCCGGTCAAGTTCTACGAAAAGGGTGAGCGCCCCTTAGAGATCGTGACCTCGCGTCAGTGGTTCGTGGCGACCCTCGCCCATCGCGCGGCGTTGGCGGCGCGCGGCGAGGCGCTCGCGTGGCACCCCGACTTCATGCGCCACCGCTACCGCAGCTGGGTCGAGGGGCTCAACGTCGACTGGAACATCTCGCGCCAGCGCTTCTTCGGCGTGCCCTTCCCCGTGTGGTACCCACTGGGGCCCGACGGTGAGGTCGACCACGACCACCCGATCGTGGCGCCGGCCGACTCGCTCCCGGTGGACCCCTCCTCCGACGCGCCCCCCGGCTACCGCGAAGACCAGCGCGGCCTCCCCAACGGCTTCGTGGCCGATCCCGACGTCATGGACACCTGGGCCACCAGTTCGCTCAGCCCCGAGATCGCCGGACGCTGGGGGAGCGACCTCTACCCCCGCGTCACCCCCATGGACCTGCGCCCCCAGGCCCACGAGATCATCCGTACCTGGCTGTTCTCCACCGTGGTGCGCAGCCACTTCGAGCACGACCGGCTCCCGTGGCGCCACGCCCTGATCTCGGGCTGGGTCCTCGACCCCGATCGTAAGAAGATGAGCAAGTCGCGCGGCAACGTCATCACCCCGATGCCCCTGCTCGAGCGCCACGGCGCCGACGCCCTGCGCTACTGGGCGGCCAGCGGGCGACCCGGCACCGACACCGCG
>JAJYSU010000040.1 GCA_021793395.1 Actinomycetes bacterium | reverse complement strand
CGCCTGACCGAGATTGATCACGTGGCGATCGCCGTGCGCGACCTCGACGCCGCCGTCGCCTGGTACGCCGAGGTGTTCGGTGCGGTCGTCGTGCATCGCGAGGAGGTAGAGAGCGACGGTGTCGCCGAGGCACTGGTTCGCGTGGCTGACTCCTACGTGCAGCTGCTCACGCCGCTACACGACCGGTCACCGGTGGCGAGATTTCTCGAACGACGCGGTGAGGGCCTGCACCACGTCGGCTACCGCGTCGCCGATTGCGCGGCGGCCCTGGAGGCGGTGCGTGCGGCGGGCGGTCGCCTGATCGACGAGGCCCCGCGTCCCGGCTCGCGGGGAACCACGGTGGCCTTCGTGCACCCGTCGACGTCTTTCGGGACCCTGATCGAGCTGGTTGAGGAGTCCGCGTAGGGAAGTGGCGGGCTCGCGACGCGACGGCGTCGGGCTTGGGTAGCCTTCTGGGCATGGAGCACACGATGGCGCAACGGTTGGCTGAGCTGCACGCTCGCAAGGCGGAGGCCCTCGTCGCGGGCGGCGAGGAGGCCATTGCCCGCCATCGCTCGCGCGGCAAGTTAACGGCTCGCGATCGCATCGAGTACCTCCTCGACGAGGGCTCATTCGAGGAACTCGACATGCTGAGCCGTCACGTGGCCGCGGGAATGGGGCTCGAGGACACGCGTCCCCCGACCGACGGCGTGATTACGGGCTTCGGCACCATCGACGGACGGCGGGTGTGCGTGTACTCCCAGGACTTCACGGTCTTCGGGGGCGCCTTGGGCGAAACCCATGGGGGAAAGATTCACAAGATCATGGACCTGGCGCTCACGATGGGACTACCCATCATCGGGCTCAACGACGGCGCGGGAGCCCGCATTCAGGAGGGGGTGGCCGGACTGAACGCGTACGGGGGCATCTTCTTCCGCAACGCGAAGGCTTCGGGCGTGGTGCCCCAGATTTCGGTGATCCTCGGTCCCTGCGCCGGGGGGGCGGTGTACTCGCCGGCCCTCACCGACTTCATCGTCATGGTCACCGACACGAGCCACATGTTCATCACGGGCCCCGACGTCGTGAAGATGGTGACGGGTGAGGACGTGACGCTCGAAGAGCTCGGCGGGGCGTTGACCCACGCGACGCGCTCGGGGGTGGCCAGTTTCGTCATGCCCGACGAGAAGAGCGCGCTCGACGAGGTCCGCTACCTCCTCTCGTTCCTGCCGTCCAACAACACCGAGGAGCCACCGCGCATCCTGACCGGGGACGACCCGGCTCGACCGTGCGAGGATCTGCGCGACCTTCTTCCCCCGTCCTCCAACCAGCCCTACGACATGAAGCGGGTAATCACGTCGGTCGTCGACGGCGGTGACTACATGGAAGTGCACGCCACCTACGCCCAGCAGGTCACGTGCGGTTTCGCGCGTGTCGACGGGCACGCGGTGGGTATCGTGGCCAACCAGCCCGCCATCCTGGCGGGGGTGCTGGATATCGCGTCGAGTGAGAAGGCGGCCCGCTTCGTGCGTACGTGCGACGCGTTCAACGTGCCGATCATCACCTTCGTCGACGTGCCTGGTTTCATGCCGGGCGTGGAGCAGGAGTACGGGGGGATCATTCGTCACGGGGCCAAACTGCTCTACGCTTTCTGCGAGGCAACGGTGCCGCGGATCTCGATCATCACGCGCAAGGCCTACGGCGGCGCGTACGTCGTCATGAACTCCAAGGGGATCGGTGCCGACCTCGTCTACGCGTGGCCGACCGCGGAACTGGCGGTCATGGGGGCGTCGGGCGCGGTAGAGATCGTCCACCGGCGCGAGTTGCTGGCGGCGCCGGATCCGGCGACGCTGCGTGAATCGCTGATCACCGAGTACGAGGAGCGCTACGCGACGCCCTACATTGCGGCCGAGCGTGGTTTCGTTGACGACGTGATCGATCCGGCGGACACGCGTCGAGTTTTGTCGAGGGCACTGGATCTCCTACGCTCCAAGCGCGAGGATCTACCGAAGCGTAAGCACGGGAACGTGCCGCTGTGACCGGTAACCTAACGCCGCGACCCGTACCGAGTGCCGAGGAGATCGCGATAGTCGCGGCCGCCTTCGAGTTGGTGCGTCAGCCGCCCGCCGCTCCCCCCGCCGACACCGCGTCGTCGTGGCGCTTTTCGGGTCGGTGGTTCAACGCGGGCCCCTTCACTCTTCGTCGCCCGCTGCGTCCATAGTCGACTCGACGACGTCCAGCAGATCGGACATGATGGCGCGCAGAGAGTAGTCCTTGGGCGTGTAGATCGCGCGGACCCCGGCGTCGAGCAGGAGGCGCGCGTCGTCCTCGGGGACGATCCCGCCGACCACGACGGGGGTCTCGAGCCCGGCGGCGCGCAGTCCATCGAGAATTCGCGGCACCAGCGCCCGGTGCGAGCCCGAGAGAATCGAGAGTCCGACGACGTCCACGTCTTCGGCTATCGCCGCCGCCACGATCTCCTCGGGTGTCAGGCGTATCCCCTGGTAAACAACCTCGAACCCGGCGTCGCGCGCCGCGACGGCGATCTGCTCAGCTCCGTTGGAGTGACCGTCGAGGCCCGGCTTGGCGACCAGGAGCTTGGGTGGTGCCCCCCGGCGCGCGGCGAGGTCGTGCGCACGTTCGACCAGAGCGGCGAAGTCGCCGCCGCGTCCCACCGTGCCCGAGCCCACACCCGTTGGGGCCCGGAACTCTCCGAACACCTCGCGCAGTGTCTGCGCCCACTCGCCGGTGGTGCCACCCGCGCGCGCGAGTGCGATCGTCGGAATCATGATGTTGTCGCCGGGGCGTGGGTCGCGCGCCACTCGGGCGAGTTCGTCGCGCGCGGCCTCGACGGCTCCGGCGTCGCGCGCCGCGCGCCACTGGCGCACGTCATGAATTAACTGTTGCTCGAGTGCCGGATCGACGCTGACGACCGTGTCCACGCCACCGGTGAGTGGCGACGTCTCCGTTTCGGTAAAGCGATTGACGCCGACGACGACCTGCTCACCCGATTCGATACGGGCGACGCGCGTCGCCTGGCTGGCCACGAGGCGTCGCTTGAGTTCGTCGACCGCGGCGAACGCTCCTCCTTGCGCGAGCACGTCATCGAGCTCCGCGCGCGCGGCCTCGGTCAATTCGTGCACCTTGGCGGCCATCACGGTGGAGCCCGCGAACAGGTCGGGGTACTCCAGCAGGTCGCTCTCGAAGGCGAGGATCTGCTGGGCGCGAAGGCTCCACTGCTGGTCCCAGCGCCGCGGCAGCCCCAGCGCCTCGTTCCACGCGGGTAGCTGTACGGCGCGCGCGCGGGCGTCGGCGGACAGGGTGACACCGAGCATCTCGAGCACGATGCGCACGACGTTGTTCTCGGGCTGTTGTTCGGTGAGGCCCAGCGAGTTGACCTGAACGCCGTAGCGAAAGCGGCGCAGTACCGGGTCTTGAACGTCGTAGCGGGTGCGGCAGATCTCGTCCCATAGTGCGGTAAAGGTCCGCATCTTGGCGGTTTCCTCGACGAAGCGCACCCCGGCGTTGACGAAGAATGAGAGTCGCCCCACCACCTGGGGCATGCGCGCGGGGTCGACCTGACCCGAGTCACGCACGGCGTCGAGGACGTCGATCGCCGTGGCCAGGGCGTAGGCGATCTCCTGGGCGGCGGTGGCCCCGGCTTCTTGGAGGTGGTAGCTGCAGACGTTGATGGGGTTCCAGCGGGGCGCGTGGTCGAGTCCGTAGACGATCATGTCGACGATGAGTCGTCGCGACGGTGCCGGCGGGAAGATGTACGTCCCGCGGCTGAGGTACTCCTTGACGATGTCGTTCTGGGTAGTTCCCTGCAGGATTCGCGGATCAACGCCGCGCTCCTCGGCGAGTGCCAGGTAGAGACCCCAGAGCCAGGCCGCCGGAGCGTTGATGGTCATCGAGGTGTTCATTTCCTCGAGGGGAAGGCCGTCGAACAGCTGGCGCAGGTGGCCGAGGTGTGCGACGGGTACCCCGACTCGTCCCACCTCGCCGGCCGCCCGCGGATCGTCGGGGTCGTAGCCCGTCTGGGTGGGAAGGTCGAAGGCGATGGAGAGGCCCGTCTGGCCCTTGGCCAGATTGGCGCGGTAGAGCGCGTTGGACGCCTCCGCGGTCGAGTGCCCCGAGTAGGTGCGCATCATCCACGGCGCGGACCGGTCCATCACTCCTCCGCTCGCCGGTAGTCGTAGAAGCCCCGGCCCGCTTTTCGGCCCAGCAGTCCCGCACTCACCATGCGTCGAAGTCGCGGCACCGCCGCGTAGTGAGGATCGGCGAACTCGGCGTAGAGGGCGTCCAGAATCGCTACCGAGGTGTCCAGCCCGATGAGGTCGAGGAGGGCGAAGGGGCCCATGGGAAAGCCGCACCCGCCACGCATGGCGGTGTCGATGCCCTCGAGCGAGGCGACTCCGGTCTCGAGGAGGCGCACCGCGTTGTTGAGGTACGGGAACAGCAGCGCGTTGACCACGAAGCCCGCCTGATCCTTGACCTCGACGGGTTCCTTCGCACAGTCGTGAACGAAGGCACTGACCGCCGCGATCGTCTCCTCACTGGCGCTCAGCGGCCGCACCACCTCCACCAGGGACATGATGGGTGCGGGATTGAAGAAGTGGATTCCGCAGACGCGCTCGGGTCGCGAGGTCTCCATCGCGAGTTCAATAACCGAGAGCGTCGAGGTATTCGTCGCGAGGATGGCGTCGTGGCGCACGACCCGGTCGAGCTCGTTGAAGAGAGACTTCTTCACGACGAGGTCTTCGAGAACCGACTCGATGACGAGGTCGCAGTCGGCCAGGTCGGTGAGTCGTGAGGTGACCGAAACCCGCGTGAGCACGGCGTCGGCGTCCTCACGCGTGCGGCTCCCCTTGGCGACCTGGCGGGTAAGAGACCGCTCGAGCACCGCCAGCAGTGCGTCGGCCGATGCGTTCGTGCGGCTGCGTACTATCACCCGCGCTCCGCTCGTCGCGACGACTTCGGCAATGCCGCTCGCCATGATGCCCGCGCCGAGGATCCCCACCTTCTCGAAGTGCATGCCCGAACTGTACTGGTCGTGGCGCCGTGGCGGCGGGCTCGTGACCGATGATGGTCACCATTACTCGTACTCGCGATCGCCGACCTGGTCGTCGGGACGTAACGATGACTCCACCACCAGGGCGATGACCGCGGCGGTCAGTCCTCGGTAATCGTGACCGACTGGATGACGACGCGCTCACGCGGCGCGCCCGACGGCGAACCCAGATCGTTGATGGCCCCGACGACGTCGAGGCCCTTCACGACCTTGCCGAAGAGCGAGTAGAGCGGTGGAAGGCGTACCCCGTCGGGTCCCGAGATCACGAAGAACTGCGAGCCGTTGGTGTTGGGCCCCGCGTTGGCCATGGCCAGTGATCCGAGTTCGTAGCGCCCGGGCTTGGGTAGCTCGTCCGCGAAGCGGTAGCCCGGACCACCGGTACCGGTGCCCGTGGGGTCACCTCCCTGAAGAACAAAACCCGGGATGATCCGGTGAAAGATCACGCCATCGAAGTAGTGCCAGCGCGCCAGGAACACGAAATTGTTCACCGTGACGGGAGCCGCCAGAGCGTCGAGAAACAACTCCATGGTTCCGTGAGAGGTCGCCATCGTGGCCCCGTAGGACCGCTCGGTGTCGATGATGGTCGGCGGCGGGCCGTCGAACGTCTCGCGCCGCTCGCTGGATCCGTCGGGGTTGGGGATGTCGCTCATCGCGCTCCTAGGACTGGGTGATGGTGACCGACAGCATACGGTGCGTCACGGTGGGCGGGACGCCCGTCGCGCTGCCGGCGTCGTTGATGATCTGCACGGCGTGCTGACCGCTGACGACCTGGCCGAAGAGGGAGTACTGGGGCGGCAGGGCCTCACCCTGGGCTCCGGTGACGATGAAGAACTGGCTTCCGCCGGTGTTCGGTGAGCCGGTGTTGGCCATCGCCACCGAGTAGAGCGGGTAGGTCGGGTGACCGGCTGCGGGGTACTCGTCGGCGATCGTGTAGCCCGGACCGCCGGTGCCGGTGCCGGTGGGGTCACCGCCCTGCACGACGAATCCGGGGATGACGCGGTGGAAGATCACGCAGTTGTAGAAGTGGTGCCGCGCGAGGAACACGAAGTTGTTCACGGTGATCGGGGCGGTGGCGGCGTCCAGGCGGATCACGAAAGTGCCCGCGGTGGTCACGACGTGGGCGTAGTAGGTCGCGGACTTATTGATGGTCATCGGTGGCGGGCTGGACCAGTGCAGCGTGTTGACTCGCGTGGAGGGTGAGGCGGGGCAGCCGGCGCGCACCGCGATGGCGTTGGCCTGCGCCTGGGTGATACCGCCGGTGGCCGACGCCGGAGCCGTCGTCGTGGTGCTCGCTACCGTCGTGGGCGTCGTCGTCGGCGTCGTGGACTTCGTGGAGTGTGACGAGCCGAAGAAGTAGGCGGCGGATAGGACGACGACGGCGGCGACCGCGACGACAATCACGGTTCGCTGGATAGTGCGTCGACGTTTGGCCGCGCGCTGGGCGGCCTGGAGTTTGTGGCGTCGGGCCGCCTTCTGACGTTCGCGTTTCGCAGTTGCCATGGGTGCGAGACTAGTGGCCGCGGACGGGGGCGCCGTAGGCGTCAGGTAGTTTTGGACCTATGTCCCTGGTAGTCCAGAAGTATGGAGGTACGTCGGTCGGTGACGCGGAGCGCATTCGAGCGGTGGCCGATCACGTGGCGCGAACGAGAGAGGCGGGCGATCAGGTTGTCGTCGTGGTGTCGGCGATGGGAAAGTTCACCGACGACCTCATCCGCCTAGCCGACGACGTGTCGCCGACTCGTCCCCCCCGCGAGTTGGACATGCTGCTCACGTCGGGGGAGCGTATCTCGATGGCCCTGGTCTGTATGGCGCTGGCCGCTCGGGGGGTCGAGTCGGCGTCGTTCACCGGCTCTCAGGCGGGCATTATCACTGACACCGATCACACGCGAGCCAAGATCCTGGAGATTCGTCCGACGCGCATCGACGAGGCGCTCGCGGAGGGGCTCGTGCCCGTCGTCGCGGGCTTTCAAGGAGTGTCGACGGATCGCGACATCACCACCCTCGGTCGGGGCGGGTCGGATGTCACGGCCGTGGCACTGGCCGCGGCCTTGTCGGCGGACGTGTGCGAGATCTACACCGACGTCACGGGCGTCTTTTCGGCGGATCCCCGCGTGGTGAGTCGGGCGCGGCGTCTTCCACGGGTCTCCTTCGACGAGATGATGGAGATCGCGGCCACTGGCGGACGAGTTCTTATGCTGCGCTCGGTCGAACTCGCGCGCCGTCACCACGTGCCGCTGCACGTACGTTCGAGTTTCACCTGGGAACCCGGTACCTGGATCGTGGAGGAGGACCCCACTATGGAGGAAGCGGTCGTGACGGCCATCACCGATGACACGTCGGAGGCGAAGATCACGGTGGGCGGCGTGCCGGATCGCCCGGGCGTGGCTGCTCGGCTCTTTCGGGCGCTGGCCGATCGCGGCATCAATGTGGACATGATCGTTCAGAACACCGGTGCTAACGGACTCACCGATATTTCGTTCACCGTGGCGGCGACCGACCTCGACGCCGCGAGCGACACCTGTCGTGAAGTGCAGCGAGAGATCGGGGCCGCACAGGTGACCTCGGACGACGACATCGGTCGCGTCTCCATCGTCGGGGCGGGAATGAAGTCGAGCCCGGGAGTCACCGCGCTGATGTTCGAGACTCTCTCCGAGCACGGCATCAATATCGAGATGATCTCGACCAGTTCGATTCGAATCTCGTGCGTGGTGCGCACCAGTCGCGTCGCCGAGTCGGTGCGACTCCTGCACTCGGCATTCGGGCTCGACGCCGCGTCGTAGACTCCTCGTATGCGCGTCGCGATCGTGGGAGCTTCGGGCCAGGTGGGCACGGTGATGCGCGCGATTCTGCGAGAGCGCCACTTCCCCGTGGACGATATCCGCTTCTTTGCCTCGTCGCGCTCGGCCGGGACCACACTGGACTGGGACGGGCGGCCGGTCGTGGTCGAGGATGCCGCCACCGCAGACTTCTCGGGCATCGACATCGCGCTGGCCTCGTCGGGTGCTACCTCGTCGCGCGAGTTGGCGCCACGCCTCGCGGCAGCCGGCGCCCTCGTCATCGACAATTCGTCGGCGTGGCGCATGGATCCCGAGGTCCCCCTCGTCGTACCCGAGGTGAACGCACACGCCCTGCGCTCGATTCCCAAGGGGATCGTGGCCAACCCCAACTGCACCACCATGGCGGCGATGCCGGTGCTCAAACCGCTTCACGTGGCCGCCGGCTTGCGCACTCTGGTGGTGTCGACCTACCAGGCGGTGAGTGGAGCGGGTCGCGACGGAGTCAACGAATTGGCCGAGCAGCTCGAGGCGTCGTGCGACCATGACGTGCGGGCGTTGACGTTTGACGGCTTCGCACTTCCCTGGGGTGACGGCGTGAAGTTCCCGGTCACCATTGCCCACAACGTGGTGCCACTGGCGGGTTCGTTGCTCGACGACGAGTCGGGTGAGACGGGCGAAGAGCGCAAGTTACGCGACGAGAGTCGCAAGATCCTCGAGATTGACGACCTCGTGGTGGACGCGACCTGCGTGCGAGTTCCCATCTTCACCGGTCATTCTCTGTCGATTACCGCAGGATTCGAGCGGCCGCTCTCTCCCGAGGAGGCGCGGGCGTTGCTGCACGACGCCCCCGGCGTCGTGGTGCACGAGTTGCCTACTCCACGACTGGTGACCGGTCGCGACCCGACCTACGTGGGTCGCGTGCGCCAGGCTCGTACGGTTCCCCACGGCCTGTCGTTCTTTCTCAGTAATGACAATCTGCGCAAGGGAGCCGCGCTGAACGCCGTGCAGATCGCCGAGGCGTGGCTGGCGACGCGCTAGCTCAGTCCGCCCCGTCGCGACCAATCTGGCGTCGGGCCAGGTTGACGCAGTGGTCGCCGAAGCGCTCGTAGAAGCGACCCACCAGCGCCACCTCGACCGCTACGGGCAACGCCATCGATCCTGAGGTCAGTTCCGCGGTGAGCGAGACGTGCAGTTCGTCCAACTCGTCGTCGATGTCCTCCATGAAGCCGGTCGCCTCGTGCTTACCGTCGATGATGACGTCGGTGGCCTCGCGCCAGATGGTCGACGCGACCTCTCCCATCCGCTCCACGAGGCCGCGGCTGCGCGGTGACATTTCGACGCCCAGTCCTCGCGCACCGCGTCGTGCGATGTGTTCGGCCAGGTCGCCGTTGCGCTCGACCTCGGGCATGATCCGCAGGAGAGTCAGCAACTCCGCGCGGGCGGACGGGCTGAGTGTCTCGTGCTCGAGCAACTGGCGCTCGGCGCGCGCCACGATGTCGTTGATCAGATCGTCGATCACGACGTCGTTGTCGACGACACGCTTGGCGAGTTCGCGGTCACCGGCCAGCAGTGCGTGCGTGGCCTCCACGACGGCCTCTCCCACCAGGGCACACGCTCGGATTGTGAGCGGGCGAAGTTCGGGCAGGATGGGCGAGTGGGCGTCGCGATCGGGTGTCGACGCCACCCGTCCCGCGAGGTTCCACCGTCGTACCATGGGCGCAGGTTAGTGCGACGTGACAGGCGCTACGTAGGGTGGGGGTTCGGAGACTCGACGATCGCGGGAGTGGGGTAGGCGACATGGTGGCGCTGGTGGTGGGCGTGGTGGCGCTGGTGGTGGGCGCGGTGGCGTCGTGGTTGATCGCGTCGCGCGCCTCGGCGGCGGCTCGCGCGCACGCGGCGCTCGTGACGACGGAACTCGCGGTGTGTCGCACCCAGTTGGATCAGGCGCGTGAGACGATCGACGGCGAGCGTCGTGCGCACGAGGCCGCCGTCGCCAATCTGGAGTCGACGTTCGAGAATGTGTCGAATCGCGTTCTCGCCCAGACCGTGGAGCAGTTTTCCCAGACCCAGGAGCGGGTCGTGCGCGAGCGCGACGCCAAGTTGGACCTCACGCTGAAGCCCCTCGAGTCCCTGCTTGATCAGTACAAGACGAGCCTCTCGCAGTTCGACCAGGAACACCGCAGCGCGCTCAGTGACGTGCATCATCGGGCCAGTGAACTGCTAGCCGCGCAGCAGCGCACGCAGCAGGAGACGCAGCGCCTCAATCAACTCCTTGGCCGCTCCGACCATCGAGGGCGCTGGGGCGAGGTGCAGTTGGCCAACGTCCTCGAGGCGTCGGGTCTGCGTCGCGGTACTGACTACGACCTCCAGGTGACGAGTACCGGCGACCTCGGGCGCCAATTGCGCCCCGACTGCGTGGTGCGACTGCCTCGAGGATCCAGCATTGCGGTGGATGCCAAATTTCCCTTCGACCACTTCGAGGCGGCACTCGCCAGCGAGGATCCCGGTGAGCGTCGAAGCCTCTACGCCGAGCACGCTCGTGCCCTGCGCGGTCACGTGAAGACCCTCTCGGACAAGGCGTACTGGAACGCGATCCAGCCCGCACCGGAGTTCGTCGTCTGCTTCGTGCCGAGCGACGTCGCGATTGCCGCGGCTCTGGAGGCGGACCCGACCCTCTACGACAGTGCGGCCAAGGGGCGGGTACTGATCACGGGGCCGACCAATCTGCTCTCGCTGCTGTGGTCGGTGGTCATGGTCGTCAGCCAGCACGAGGCGGCACGCAATGCGGAGGAGATCTTGACACTCGCCGAGTCGCTCGTGGACCGGATTCGCCTGGTGGCCGAGCCGATCGCGAAGCTCGGTCGTTCGCTCGATGAGAGTGTCACGCAGTACAACAAGGCCGTGCGGTCCGTCGAGTCGCGCCTGATTCCCGCGGCCCGAGGGTTACGACGCCTCCGCGCCAAACCGGGGACGAAGTCACTGCCCGAGCTGAGTGAGCTCCACGAGCGGACCGACTCGCCGAACGAGGTGAAGTGGGGGGTGACGCCGGGGGCCGCACTGTCGGACGCGTCGGACATCTTGGACCTCGAGGAGTTGGATGACGCGGGTGAGTTGGCCGAGGGATCGCAGGACGCCTGGCGAGAGGCAGGAGAGGGCTCCGAGTAAGTTCTGTGGTCGTGGCCCGCTCCCGCGCCCGACGGCGTCGCTATTCGGTTCTTCTCGTCGTGGCCGTGGTTCTCACGATCCTCGTCCTCGGCTTCGCCGACGACGTCAGCCGGGCTGCTCATCAGGCGGTGGGTCCGCGACGCAGTGAGAACCGGAGTTTCGCCCAACTGACGAACGATCTCGTCGGTCAGGAGAACCTACTGGACGCCCGCTTCACGTACTTAGTGACGCACGGGGGCTCGCTCAGTCGGCCGGTGTTCGCCGCGCGTCTCACTCAGCTGGCTGATCAGCTCCCCCAGTGGTCCACCGAGGCACAACTCCTGCGTCGGCCGATTCTCGCCCACCACGTGAACCGGACGATTGCCCAGGTCACCGAGTCGCTCGTCGACGGTTACACCGCGCTATTCGCCGCCGTGGCGCGGGCCCTGACTCTCCCGTGGCCACCCACGACGACGTCGTCGACGACGACCCTCGCGGCGCAGGGACTCCTGCGCGGTGCCGCGAGCGAATGGAACGTGGCTCGTTGGTCGCTGATCCACGAGCCGGGAGCTGTGACACTCGCCCCCCTCGATCCGGCGAGTGCGCGTCTGAGTGTGACTACGGCCCTCGCGGCCCTGGCCGCGTCGCCCACCTTGGCGCTGCAGCGGTCGGTGAGCGTGGCCGCGTTACGCGTCGTCCCGGCGCCGCTACCGTCGTCGGTCGGTCGGCTTCTGTTACCGCCGACGAGCACGATGAATCTCGGGGTCGTGGCCCGTAATCAGGCCTACGTTGTCCAGCCCTGCGTGGTGTCGGTGTCGCTCGCCGCCGGGTCCGCGCCCGCGCAGCGCGAGGCGGTCCGACTCACCCTCGGACCCCTGGACTCCTACGCGTGGGTGCCGTCCTCACTGCGCGTACACGACGGGGAGCACGCGACCCTGACGGTACGGGTCAGTGGCGCCGACGGGGGCGGTACGGCTACGCGCACGTACGCGGTGATTGTCGCGCCGGCGGGGTGACACTGCGGCGGATACCGTCGGTGATTGGTCTACGATGGCCGTAACCCCCCCTAATGAAGCGAGGAATCGTGACGCAGTCAATTACCGTTACCGATAACCGCACCGGTGAGACGAAGGAAATTCCTATAGAGCACGGCGGTATCGCCGCCAAGGAATTCTCCAAGGCCGTACCGGGCGTGTGGTATTACGACCCCGGATTTATGTCCACGGCCGCCGCAGAGTCGTCGATCACCTACCTCGACGGCGAGGGTGGCGTGCTGCGCTATCGGGGTTACCCGATCGAGCAGCTCGCCGAGAAGGCGACCTACCTCGAGGTGGCGTACCTGTTGCTGCACGGCGAGTTGCCCACCGCGCAAGAGGCCACGGTGTGGGAGCGCGAGGTGACGTACCACACCTTCATCCACGAGAATGTGCGTAAGCGCTTTTTGGAGGGCTTCAACTACGACGCCCACCCGATGGGCATGCTGGTCTCGGCCATCGCCGCCCTGTCGACGTACTACAAGGACTCGAAGAACATCAGCGACGAGGAGAACCTTCACCGCCAGATCGTGCGGCTCATCGCCAAGATGCCGACGCTGGCCGCGGCGGCCCACCGATTCTCGGTGGGAATGCCCTTCGTCTACCCCGACAATGAACTGAGTTACACGCAGAACTTTCTCTCGATGATGTGGAAGGTGGCCGAGCCTCACTACGAGCCTGACCCGATCCTGTCGCGCGCGCTCGAGGTGCTGTTCATCCTGCACGCGGACCACGAGCAGAACTGCGGAACCACCGCGATGCGCGTCGTGGCCTCCTCGCACGGCGACCCCTACGTGGCCACCGCCGCCGCCACCGCCGCCCTCTACGGTCCCCGTCACGGCGGCGCGAACGAGGCCGTCTTGAAGATGCTGAAGAAGATTGGCCACATCGACAATGTGCCCGCGTTCATCGACACGGTGAAGCGCGGCGACGCCTTGCTCGAGGGTTTCGGACACCGCGTGTACAAGAACTACGATCCGCGCGCCAAGATCATCAAGCAGACGGCCGACTCGGTCTTCTCGGTGACCGGCAAGAACCCTCTGCTCGACATTGCGCTCAAACTTGAGGAAATCGCGCTCAAGGACGACTACTTCGTGTCGCGGCGCTTGTACCCGAACGTCGACTTCTACTCCGGCATGATCTATCAGGCCATGGGCTTCCCACCCGAGATGTTCACGGTGCTCTTCGCCATCCCGCGTACGTCGGGGTGGCTCTCGCACTACAAGGAGCTGTTGGACCAGGACATGAAGATCGCCCGACCGCGCCAGCTCTACGTTGGTGTGGACGCGCGCGACTACGTGTCGATGGACCAGCGAGGCTGATCAGGCTCGCGACGCCTCGTCCAGTTGCTGGGCGTGCTCGCGCGGATGGCTCGTGTAGACCTCGAGCCACCGCGCGAGCGTGTAGCGTCCCGACGCCGAGTGCTCGCCGTAGCGGGCGAGGTCGTCGTCACGTAGGCGGCGTAGCACGGCGGCGGAACGTCCCCGCACGGCCGCGATGAGGGCGAGCGCGGGCCCTACCGGTTCGTCGCGGTAGCCCAGCGCCGCGTGGTCGGCCCAGGCGCCCTCGTCGAACGCCTCGATGGTCGAGCCCGCCGGTTCGGCGACAAGGCGGCGCAGGCGCACGTAGGACTGCGTTTCGGCGTCGGCCACGTGGTGAATTATCTGGCGCGCCGACCACTCTCCGGGCGCGTGGCGGTCGAGTCGGTCCTCGGAGACCGCGCGCGCCGTGCGCAAGAACAACGCGGTCGCGTCCTCGTAGGCGCCGACGAGGACGGGTGCCAGCGGGCGGTCGGGCGTCACGAGTCGGCCCCGTGGGGGTGGGTCGGATCAATCACGCGTACCAGGCCCTCCTGGACCATCGAGACGCACAGCTCCCCGCGTTGGTTGAAGAGGAACCCGCGCGCGAGGCCTCGCCCCCCGTGGGCGATGGGCGAGTCGGTGTCGTAGAGGAGCCACTCGTCGGCGCGCAGATCACGGTGGAACCACATGCAGTGGTCCAGGCTCGCCCCCATGAACGTGCCGTCGTCCCAGCGCACCTCGTGGGGCGCCAGGATCGCGTCGAAGAGGCTCATGTCGCTGGCGTAGGTCACCACGCAGGCGTGCAGCAGAGGGTCGTCGGCCAGGGGGCCGTCCGCGCGGATCCACAGTTGCTGGCGGGGCTCGCGGTTGCGACGGGGACTCCACGGTAACTCCCCGATAAATCGTTGATCGATCGGGTGGGTGCGTTTGAACCACTCGTCGACGTCGCCCCACTCACTACGCACGCGCTCGAGGAGTGGCGCGATGGTCTCGGGACCGGGCACGTCGGGCATCGGGAACTGGTGCTCCAGACTGACTTCGTCGGCGTGAAAACTCGCCTGCATGTTGTAAATCGCTCGACCGTGCTGGATAGCGACCACGCGCCGCGTGGTGAAGCTGCGCCCGTCGCGGATCCGGTCGACTTCGTAGAGAATCGGCGTCGTGGGGTCGCCGGGGCGCAAGAAGTAGGAGTGCAGCGAGTGGACGCGACCGTGCTCGACGGTCCGTCCGGCGGCCATAAGCGCCTGAGCGGCTACCTGGCCCCCGAAGGTTCGCTGGCGCTCCTCCTCGGGATGCTGTCCACGGTAGGTGTTGACCTCAATGGTTTCGAGGTCTAGTAGCTGTACGAGGTTGTCGAGGGGGGTGGCCACGGTGACAGTCTGCCAGGCGGCCACCGCCGCCGATGCCGTGACGGTAGACTCGAGCGTGGTGAAAGAGATCCCCGATCTTCGTGACGTGATGGCGTGGGCTCATTCGCACCAGGGTCGTAAGTTGATCCGCTACTCAATGGTGTCGGTGATCTCAACGGGGGTGTCGTTCTCCGCCATATGGATTCTCTACGGGTCGCATTTTGTCAAGGGTGTGATTTGGGCGACGTTGATCGGTAACGTGATTGCCGCAGTCCCCTCGTACTACCTGAACCGCTCGTGGGCCTGGGGGCGCCACGGGCGCAGCCACTTCGCCAAGGAGGTGGTCCCCTTTTGGACCATGTCCTTCCTCGGTATCGCCTTCTCCATGATTGGCGCCGCCTTCGCCAAGGACATCGTCAAGGACCACGACTGGTCGCACCTGACCAACACGGCTCTGGTCTCGTTCACCAACGTGCTGAGTTTTGGCGTTTTCTGGATACTCAAGATCATCGTCTTCAATCGGATCTTCCACGATCACACGCTCGAGGAGATCGACGAGGAACTGCGCGAGGAAGAGGCGATCCGCTAGTCGCGGAAGTTGGTGAACTGCAAGGGAACGACGAGGTCGGCTTCCTTCAGTGCCGCGATGGCGCGCTGTAGATCATCACGCTGTTTACCGGTGACGCGAACCTGATCACCCTGGAGCGACGAGCTCAGGCTCTTCACGCCGAGATCCTTCACTATTTTGTTGATCTGCTTGCCCACGTCTTGGGTGATTCCCGCGCGCAGCGCGACGCGCTGGCGTGCGGAGCCCTGACTGGCCTGCTCCACGCGTCCGGGATCGAGGGTCTTCAGCGATACCGAGCGCTTCACCAACTTTTCTTCGAGGAGTTGGTAGAGCGCCCGTAGCCGGTCTTCGGTCGAGGCGCTGAGCGTGAGTTCCTTCTCGGTGAACTCCACCAGGGCGTTGGTGTTCTTGAAGTCGAAGCGGGTTCCCGCCTCGCGGTTGGTCTGATCGACCGCGTTACGTATCTCTTGCGTATTCACTTCACAGACGACGTCGAAACTAGGCATCTTCCGATGGTAGGTCCCGGCGCGTCGTCGTGTCGTCGCGTCGTCGTGCGCACTGAGATGGTGGCCGTTCGGCGAGGGGACGCGGCCGCTGGTCGCGGGGGTGTCGCGCAGGGTAGGCTCGTCGGCGGGTCGGTGCCCGAGCGGCCAATGGGATCTGGCTGTAAACCAGACGGCTTTGCCTACGGGGGTTCAAATCCCTCCCGGCCCACCAGGTCAATCTCGCGTCGGCGGGGTTGACCATGCCGATTAGGCCGTGAGAGGGTTACGGTGTCACTGGTTCGATGAGAGGAGCATCGTGACGCGACTGGCGTCGTGGGGACGGGCCGTGCACCGCGCCTACCTTCGGGCCGTCTCGCGGCTCGAGGTCGGCGTGTCGATGCTGGAGAGGCGCTACACGCCCCTTGGCCGTTTCACCCCGGGGCCTTTCGAGAACTGGTCGTTTCTGTGGTTGCCCGCACTGCTCGGCTTCACGGGACTGTGCATGATCCTCGTCGGCGGCTCGTTCACCAACTCCCCCTTCAAGTTCAACATGACCGATACGTGGTTCTTCGGGGAGCCCGCGGCGAATCCGGTGGGCGTCCCCAGCGAGACCAAACTCCTCTTATCGATCGTGCTCGTGTACGGCGGTCTCGTACTACTGATGAGGGTCTGGCTGCGTCTCGCCGAGGTGGTGAAGCTGCACGGCGGGGCTCCGCTTCGTTCGTTGTGGTGGATGTTCGTGCTCTGGAGCGTGCCGATGATCGTGGCTCCGCCTCTCTTTTCTCGTGACGTGTTCAGTTACGCGGCGCAGGGAGAGATGACCAGCCATCACCTCAACCCGTACATCCTGGGTCCCTTCTCGCTGGGGTCGAGCCCGTTCCTCAAGGGAGTTGACCCGCTCTGGCAGAACGCCCCTGCTCCCTACGGACCGCTGTTTCTCTTTCTCGACGGCATGATTGCGCGCCTGACCGGACACAACCAGCTGGCGACGGTCGCGGTGCTGCGCCTCTTGGAGGTGGCGGGGGTCGTCATGGTCGGCTGGGGTATCTCGCGTCTCGCGCGCGCTCTGGGTCGCGATCCGGGCGAGGCTTTCGTGCTGAGTGCCTTGAATCCGCTGGTCCTGCTCACCCTGATCGGCGGCGCGCACAACGACGCGATTATGACCGGTTTCCTGGTGATCGGGGTCGCGTTGGCCCTGCGGCGACGTCCCGTCTGGGGACTGGTCCTCATCGCGTGTGCGACCGCCATCAAGGCCCCCGCGGCCTACGGACTGGCCTTCGTGGCGTGGACGTGGCGGGGACCTCTCGCGTCACTGCGCCAGAGAGTGAAACCGATCCTCGTGGCGAGCGTGGTCGCGGCAGGGGTTCTCGGCGTCTTTACCGTGCTGGCGGGTTTCGGTTTTGGCTGGGTGGGAAATCTCCTCTCCAACGGCACCGTGCGATCGTGGGCGGCGCCGGCGACCGCACTGGGTCTGGGCATCTCCGATGTCGCTCACGCATCCGGGTGGGCGTCGCTTAACACGGCGACGGTACTGTCGGTCACCCGCTTTCTGGGCTTCGCGGTCGCCGGGGCGTTCGCGCTCTGGTTACTCTGGCACGCCGAGCGTCGAGGGTGGGTCCGCTCAATGGCGGTGGCGCTGCTCTTGATGGTGGTGCTCGGGCCCGTGGTGCAGCCGTGGTACCTGGCGTGGGGACTGATCCTGCTCGCGGCGAGCTATCAGGGCCGCGAGCACTTCTGGTTGTTGGCGCTCTCGATCGTGGGCCCGTTCATCGGCTTGCCGGGAGGTCGGGTTCTCGTGACCGGACTGGTCCACAGCAATCCCCTACTGATCGCTCTCACCATCGCGGTTCTGGGCGGCGTACTGGCGGCGCCGATGGGTCGCTGGACGCAGTGGTCGTGGCCCGGGGTGTCGGAGGCGCGGCTCGCGGACGTGGACGTAGACGTAGACGTGGACCAGCCGAGCAGTACCTGATCAGCCCGCGACGGCGAGCCGCTCGTTGACGAGGTCGAAGAGCGGCTCCGCGTTGCCGAGGGTCTGGGTGGCGGTGGCGAAGCGCGCGATGTGAAAGGCCTCGAGCAACTCGTCGGACGCGATGTTCTGGGCTCGAGCCTTGTTGAGCATGGCGCGGGTGCAGGCGTGGTTTGAGGTCGCCAGTGCTACGGCCAGGTAGATCAGAGTCCGCGTTGGGGCGTCGAGGGCTCCGTCGGGCGGCATGGCCCAGCCGCTCGAGCGGATCTGTTCGCGGATCATGGCGGGATCGGCGCCAACCGCCTTCTCGATGGCGCTGGGCACCTCGCCCATGCCGGCACGCATACCGGCGACGAGGGACTCGATGGATACGGGTGAATCGGACATAATTGCTCTCCTGGTGTGATTGATGAATGCTGGGGGGACTGCGGAACTGCTGGGGGACTGGCGCTAGAGTTCACCGACGCTGAGCGCGTGAACCGTGCGCACCGAAACGGTGAGCCAGAACAGCGCCAGCAGGACGAGTAACCCCGCCCCCGTCCACGACAGCCAGCGCAAGCTCCACGCTTGGGCGATCGCTACGGTAGCGACCGTGTAAGCGCCGAGGGGGAAGGTGAAGCCCCACCAGCCGATGCCGTAGGGCAGGGACCCCGCGCGCAGGTAGCGCAGAAGAAGCACGACGGCGATGGCGAACCACCAGGCGCCGAATCCCCAGAGGATCGTCGCCGCGATCTTCGAGATGAGGGCCACACTCGGCCCGGCTGTTCCTTCGAGGGCACCACCGGCGGCCGCGAGCTTCATGAGCGCGAGGGATCCTACACCGATGGGTCCGAGGCCGATCCACAACGACGGGGCGAGCGCGGCGTGGGGTAGCGCGTGTAGCGCGAGGCGGTGGAAGAGCATGGTGAGGATGACCAGGTAGAGCAGGATCCCCATCCCGAAGAAGCCGTAACTGACCACGAGCATGGAGTTGGCGGCGGTCGGTGAGGCGAAGGGGATGAGCGGGGCAATCACCAGTGGCACCACGATGTTCACCACCGGTGGGATAAACCACCCGCCGTTCACTGACTCCGGCATCAGTTCGGCGCGGGTGAATAACTCGTAGGCGAACAGGACGCTGATAGCGAAGGCGAGGGGGATGCCTATCCAGTCGAGCACCGCCACCAGAGTTTGTACCGTCGAGGACGGCCACCAGGTCGGCCCTACGGCCGCGAGCGAAGCCGCGATCACCAGGATGCCGCCCGGAAGAGTCCCGTAGAGCGCGCCGGTCGTGGGATCGGTGAGATCGGCAACGCTCTCGCGTGGATAGCGCACGAAGCGCGCGAGGTAGGTCACCAGCAGCAGCGCACCCAGCGCCATTGCCGCGATGGTCATGGTCTGGGCGACGACGCGGGCACTGGTGGTGAAGGCCGGATTGGATCCGGGGTTGGTGATGGCGATGATCCCGATGACCGCGGTGCCCATGACGGCGCCGTACCAGCCGGGGTGAAAGCCGCGTAGGCCTCGTGGCCGCGGCTCGGGTCCCATACTGGGTGGAATCGGGGCGCTACTCGCCTCGTCGGTGGCCACGACTATTTCGACAGTATCCATACCGCTCCTCGACTCGGCCGGGAGGTCCGGCGTTCGTAAATACATCAATCATTATTGATGTATGACCGCGTACGGTGCTAGGGGCGAAGGTCCTGATGGTCTCCGCGCGTTCGGCTACGTCGCGGGTGCCGGGGTGGTGGCCGCGCGCGGACGGCACGCCGGGGCGAGCCCCGGGCGCTGTGCGGGATTCAACGCGTCGTCTAGCCCCGACCACGCCTCGCGAAGCACGTCGCGGTTGATGGTGACGTGCACCCACCGCCCGTCGCCTGGTTCGCGGTGTTCGTCGAGCAGGCCGGCTCGGCGCAACTTACGCAGGTGGTGTGATACCAGATTCTGGGGGAGCTCCAGAGTTGCGGCCAACTCGCAGTTACACGCCTCGGCGTCCAGCAGATGCAGGAAAATGCGTCGACGAGTGGCATCGCCTAACACGGCGAGCAGGTCGAGTGAGGCGGCGGGCAGGTCCGGCTCCGCGGCGCTCGCGAGGGGGTAGGCGGCAGTCATGGTGGCCTCGATTCAACGTCGGCGTACTACATCAACCGTAGTTGCATCACTGCTCTGTCGCGTCGCGGTACCGGTGGGGCACCACGTACTGGTACTCCACCACGTCCAGCCATCGGCCGTGCTTGCGGCCGACCTCGATCTCTGTTCCCACGAGGGAATATCCGCATTTTTCGTGGAGACGGATCGATCTCTCGTTGTCGGAGACGATGCGCGCGATGATCGAATGGAAGCCGGAATCGCGGGCGGTGGTGATTAACTCGCGCAGCAGACGCTCGCCGACGCCTCGCGCCCGAGCCTCGCGGTGTACGTAGACCGAGTTTTCTACGGTCGTGGCGTAGGCCGGTCGCGAGCGGAACGGTGACACTAAGGCGAATCCGAGTACGGGCTCGCCACGGGCCCCGCGGGCCCCTACCATGTCGTCATCGTTCACCGCGACCAGACAGGGGTAGGTGGAGCGGTGATCGCGAATCCACGCCTCCTGCTCGGCCAAGGTCCGCGGAACGAGGTCGAAACTAATCGCGTTCTCGATCACCTCAGGGTTGTAAATCTCCATCAGGGCGGGCGCGTCGTCCAACTCAACCAGGCGTGTCCTCATGCTCGGGGGCGTTCCATGTCCGTCTAGGGTAGTGCGGGCTGGTTGGAAACGGAACGCTCAATCGGAGTACAATTCCCCCTCGCGTCGGTTTTGACGCTTCGCCCTCTTAGCTCAGTGGTAGAGCACTTCCATGGTAAGGAAGGGGTCGTCGGTTCAATCCCGACAGAGGGCTCGCCAGGCGGCGTAGCTCAGGTGGTTAGAGCACACGGCT
>JAJYSU010000039.1 GCA_021793395.1 Actinomycetes bacterium | reverse complement strand
TGGCGGCGCCAAGGTCGGCGTATCGACGTACGAACTTGGCCGGCGAACGGGCGCTCAAGCCCAGCAGGTCGTGCCAGACCAGTACCTGTCCGTCGGTCTCGGGCCCGGCACCGATGCCGATGGTCGGTACGTTCAGTGCGCGGGTGAGGTGACCCCCCACCGCACTCGGCACACCCTCGATCACTATCGCGTAGACCCCTTCATCCTGCAGCGCCAGGGCGTCGAGCGTGATCGCCTCAACGGCGGCGTGGGTCTTGGCCTGTACTTTGAAGCCACCGAGGGCCAGAACGCTCTGGGGTGTCAGTCCCACGTGGCCCATGACCGGGATCTCGGCGTCGAGCAGGGCGCGCACCACCGCCAGGCGTACGCGTCCCCCTTCAAGCTTGACGCTCTGTGCTCCCGCACGAATCAGCGCGGCGGCATTACGCACACTGTCGCTCACGTCCAGGTGATAGCTGAGCCAGGGCATGTCGGCCACGACGTGCGCCCTCGGTCGCGCGGCGGCTACCGCGCGCACGTGATGACACATGTCGTCGAGAGTGACGTGCAGGGTGTCCTCGTGGCCCATCACGACGTTGGCGACGGAGTCACCGACGAGTATCACGTCGACACCCGCCTCGTCGGCGTACCGCGCACTGGGCTCGTCGTAGGCCGTCACCATTACCAGCGGCGCGTCGCCTCGTGCTCGCTTACGCGAAGCAATGGCGAGAGCGCTGAGCGTCACTCTCCCACCTCGCGACGTCGACGAGACTGGCTACGGCGCGCCGGGCGACCTCCCGCAGCCCACCGTCGCACGAGGTGGTGAAACGAACACGCCACGCACACTTCGACGGCGTAACACTGCACCGGATCCTCGCGCCGCTCCAGTTTCAGCAGCTCCGAGCGCGAGCTCGGACACGTTCCCCCCGGCCCCAGCCGCGCCCCAAAGACGTAGGTCACTTCCACGAGCTCGTGGTCGTGACAGACGGGACACACCTCACCCGACGGCCGTCCCACGTGACGCGCCGCGCGTAATAGTTCGGGGTGCGCGTCACAGATCTCGTCGGGTCGCACGAGTCCTTGCGCGAGCCGACTAAGCAGCGCGTGTCGCACGAGTCCAAACTCGACGACCGCACCGTTCGCGGTGCTCGAACGCAGGTCCTTGGCCATTAGGCGCGACACTACCGCCCCTCGCGCGTCGCGCCACGCCACGCGCCGTAATAATGATCAGTCGATATATCGAAGTGATATAGTGATTCGCGTGTTGGACATCGCCATTCTGGGCCTGCTCATGGAGCGCGACCACCACGGCTACGAAATTCGCACCCAGTTACGCGACCGGCTGGGACTTGGCGTCAACGTCTCCTTCGGCTCGATCTACCCCGCACTGGCTCGCTTGGAGCGCGAAGGCTGCGTCGAGGCCGTGACGCCGAGCGCACCGCGCCTGGGGTCTCTCTCGACCGGCTCGCTGTCGGGCGAGAGGGCGTCGTTACGCTCACGTCGCGGCACCCCCGGCCTCGGTCGACGTGGCCGCAAGGTCTACCGAATCACCGATCGCGGTCGCCAGGAGTTCGTCGAACGACTCGCGAACCCCTCGACCGTCGACGATGGCCGCAACTTCTCGTTGCGCATGGCCCTGGCCCGACACCTCACGCCACATCGACGCGTGACTCTGCTCGAGCGCCGACGCGCCGACCTCGTCGAGCGACTCGAGGAGTTGCGCGTGGGTACGCGCAACGAACAGCTCGACGGCTACGCGCGCAGCGTCATGGAGCACGCCGCGCAGTTGGTCGAGCTGGACCTGGCGTGGATTGATCAACTCCTCATCACGGAACGCAGTACCACACAACCCTTCGCGCACGACGCGAAGTAAGAAAGGAGTGCCATGGAGAAGATTCGCGTGGCCATTGCCGGCGTAGGAAACTGCGCCAGTTCACTCGTCCAAGGTGTGACCTACTACCGCGACGCCCGCGACGGTGACGATGTACCGGGTCTCATGCACGTCATGCTCGGTGGCTACCACGTCAGTGATCTCGAGTTCGTGGCGGCATTCGACGTCGACGCCACCAAGGTGGGCAACGATCTCGGCAAGGCCATCGACGGCGGTCAGAACAACACGATCAAGTTCGCCACGGTGCCGTCGCTCGGGGTGACGGTCCAGCGAGGACCGACCATGGACGGGCTCAACACGTACTATCGCGCCGCCATCGAAGAGTCGCCGGCCGAACCCGTCGACGTCGTGCGCGCCCTGCGCGACGCGCGCGCTGAGGTTCTCGTCGCCTACCTCCCCGTCGGCTCGGAAGCGGCCCAGCGGTTCTACGCTCAGGCCGCGCTGGACGCGGGAGTGGCGTTCGTGAACGCCATCCCCGTCTTCATTGCCTCGGACCCGGTCTGGGCCGCAAAGTTCCGTGACGCCGGGATTCCGATTATCGGCGACGACATCAAGAGCCAGGTTGGCGCCACCATCGTGCACCGCGTCCTCACGCGGCTCTTCGAAGACCGTGGCCTCACCCTGGACCGCACGTACCAGTTGAACGTCGGCGGCAACATGGACTTCAAGAACATGCTCGACCGCGAGCGACTCGAGTCGAAGAAGGTCTCCAAGACCCAGTCGGTGACGTCGCAGCTCGAGAGCAGTCACCTCGAGGCCGACGACATCCACATCGGCCCGAGCGACCACGTTCCGTGGCTCCTGGACCGCAAGTGGGCCTACATCCGGATGGAGGGGCGCAACTTCGGTGACGTGCCACTCAATCTGGAGTTGAAGCTCGAGGTGTGGGACTCGCCCAACTCCGCCGGCGTCATCATCGACGCGGTGCGCTGCGCCAAACTCGCGCTCGACCGTGGCATCGGTGGTCCGGTCGTCGGACCCTCCGCCTACTTCATGAAGTCGCCGCCGGTGCAGTTCCACGACGACGTCGCCTTCGAGATGGTCGAAGCCTTCGCGAAGGGCGTCGGCGAGAACATCGTCTGGCCGTAGGGGCAACGAGCCTCAGTGAGCCTGGGTAGCCCACCAGGACTCGAGGCGGGCGCGCGCCTGGTCGGGGTCGATCTCGCCCTCGTCGAGACGAATCTCCATGAGAAAGTCCAGCGCGCGACCCACCGCCGGTCCCGGTCGAATACCGAGTATTTCCATCACCGCGACACCGTCCAGAGCGGGTCGCAGACGACTGAGGTCCTCGCGCTCTCGCAGGTCGGCGACGCGGACCTCCAGTTCATCCATGCGCCGAGCGAAGGTCGCCGCCTTACGCGCGTTGCGCGTCGTGGCATCGCAGCGCGTGAGCTCGTTGAGGTCGTCGAGCAGGGGCCCCGCGTCGCGCACGTAACGACGTACTGCCTTATCGGTCCAGCCCATCTTGTACGTATGAAAGCGTAGGTGCAACTCCACCAGAGTCGTCACGTCATCGACGATCTGCTGGGAGTACTTAAGAGCAACGAGACGCTTTCGAGCCAAGCGAGCCCCCACCACCTCGTGAAAACGAAAGGTGACGCCCTCGTCGCTGTAGGCGCGCGTCGCCGGCTTGCCAATGTCGTGCAGCAACGCGGCGAGTCGTAGCACGAGGCGTGGCGACGCCTTGTCGACGACTGCCCACGTATGGGCGAGAACGTCCTTGTGCTGGTGCACGGGATCCTGCTCGAGCCGTAGCGCGGGCAACTCGGGCAGGAAGTGAGTCGCCAGGCCGGTTCGCACGATGAAGTCCAGGCCTGCTGACGGCGTCGCCGTCAGCAGAAGGAGGTCGAGCTCGCCGCGAATCCGTTCCACGGAGACCTTGGTCAACTGGTCCGCCACCTGGGCAGCCGCCCTCTCCACCGAGGGGTCGATTCTCATCTCGAAGCGCGCGGCGAAGCGCGCGGCGCGCAACATTCGTAGCGGATCGTCGTAAAAAAGTGCCACGGGGTCCGCGGGCGTGCGCAGAACCCGATCGTGCAGGTCCTGAAAGCCGTGGTGATAATCGAAGAGAGTCTGTACGCCGGCCGCGCCGGTCACCAGGGCCACGACGTCGAGCGCGAGAGCGTTAATGGTGAAATCGCGCCGTCCAAGGTCAACCTCGAGCGAGTCGCCCCACTCCACCGAGGGCTTGCGCGAATGGTCGACGTAGGCCTCGGATCGGAACGTCGTCACCTCCGCCTTGACGCCGTTCTCCCGCAGGATCCCCCCGATCGTGCCGAAAGCGCGTCCTTGCTCCCACAGTGTGGTGCACAAGGGCTTCATCAGCGCCTCCACGTCGTCGGGACGCGCGTTAGTCGTGAAATCAATCTCGCGATCCTCGCCGTGCGCGAGACCGAGAAGAGCATCGCGCACGGCCCCTCCCACGGCGTAGAGCGAGAAGCCCGCCCGGTCGAAGGCGAGCGCGAGTCCTCGTGAGAGTTCGGCGATCTCCGTCAACCGCTCGTGTACCTGTTCCATAGTCGTCACTGCGAAGCAAGGGTAGTGGTCTCTCGCCGCGTGATCGGAGCGACGGTAGCCTGGGGCAGCATGTCCCACCGACTTTCGACCTGGTGGCGGGCGCTCGGCGGCGTACTACTCGGCCTCGCAACGATGACGTGGCCCGCGGCCGCGCGGGCCGCGACCCCCCCTCCCTCCACTCTCACCCTGGTTCACCAGGATGCGGTCGCGGTCCTTTCACCGCGGGGAAACGCGCGCATCTCGATCAGCGTGGCACTCCCCCACTCCTCGAGCACGATGCTACGACTATCGCTCTATCCGCGAATACTCACGCGCTCGGAGTTGGCACCGATTATTGGCGGTGTCGGGACGTCGCAGGGCGCGGTCGCGACGACGAGTCCGTTCAACCTCCACTGCGCGTCGCGCCACGCCATCACCTTCACTCTGGCTTTCTTCACCGTCCGACCCGGGCGTCAACCCTCGCCGTGCACGTCGCGCCCACCGGTGCTCCACCTGCCGTGTACGGGCGCAGCCTGCGACGGCGTCTACCCCCTCACCTACACGATGACGCGCGGCACCGTCACGACGACGACCTGGTCACTGCTCGCCGTCCAGGCCTCGGCGGTGGCGAACCCCCTGCACCTGGTATGGATCACGTCCCTGGCGAACTCATCGTGGCAGCACCCGGTGCGCACCATCGCGGCACTTGACGCGATCGCGCACCACCCCGCGGTCCCCGTGACGCTCACCACCGCCTACCCCACCCTCTCGCGGGAACTCGCGTCCGACTCACGGTCCTCCGTCGCCTGGCGCGCGGCCCTGACGTCGTCCCTCGCCAGCCCGGCGCATCAGATCGAGCCGGAACTGCCCCGTACGGTCGATATCGCGGGGCTGTGGCGCCACCACCTGACGACCCAAGTAGCACTGCAGTTCAGCCTCACCGCCCAGTACATCCGATCCATGACGAAGCACCTCGCCGACGCCCCCGTCATCATCGCTCGTCCGCCAACCACGGGAACCATGGCAGCTCTGAGCGCCGTCGGCGTCACCGACGTCGTTCTGCCGGAGTCCGCGCTCCGCATCGCTCCCACCAGCACGCTGACCTGGGGGGCTCCCTTCCACGTGCCCGGTGCTCCCTCGCTCCTCGCTCTCGCCACCGACTCACCCCTCTCCCAACTCGCGACCAACGCCACTCTCAGCGCCGGGCTGCGTTCGGTACTCACTCTCAACACCCTCGCGTTCTTGCACTTCGAAGCCCCCAACGCTCCCGCCACGCGCACGGTCGTGATTGACGCCCCCGCGCCGGCGACGTCGGCCACGTACCTCACCGACGTGTTCGCCGGGTTGACCCGTAATCCCTTCGTCGTCGCCACCCCTCTCGCGCCGGCGTTCGACTCCTCGTTGGTCGCCACCGACGGGGCCCCCACGGTGCGAACCCTCGTCGCGGGCCCCGCCTCCACCTGGTCCGCGCGCAACGTGTCCTCACTGCTCTCGCTCATCGGAACCACCACCTCCTACGCCCAGGCCGTCACGTCCGCGACACTCAGTAACCAACTGCGCGTCGCCGTGGCGTCGAGCGAAACAGTCGGATCCGCGGCGGTGCGCCAACGCGCCATTAACCACGCGACGGACGTGCTCGCCGCGCAAACCAGTCAGTTCTCGATCGACCCCGCGGCGATCACGCTCACCGGTCCCGGTACCGCGTTACCTATCACGGTGCTGAGTCGCGCGCCCTACACGATCACGGCCGTCCTACACCTCTCCACCAACGGCGTCGCTCTCGTACGCGGAAACCTGTTCGCCGTCACACTCAGCTCACCGACGACGTCGGTGCGTCTGCCCACTCTCTCGCGCTCCTCCAGCGGCGCCACTCTCCAGGCGACGCTCACGACTCCCAACAACCAGGTCGTCCTCGCCCAGGCCGCCATCCAGGTTCGCGTCACCGCCACGTCAGCCGTGGGCTACCTGCTCACGGCGGCGTCACTCCTGGTACTCGCGCTCTGGTGGTGGCGCACGTCACGACGTCGGCCCAAGGGACGTCACGCCCGATGACTCGCGAGGCGACCCACGGGTCACGCATCACCTCCATGGCCGGCGGTACTCTGGCGTCGCGCCTGACCGGCCTCCTGCGAGTCCTCGTTCTGGCGTGGGCCTTCGGTTTCACGCCCCTCGCCGACGCGTTCAATCTGGCCAACACGGTGCCCAACATGCTGTTCGACCTGGTCCTCGGTGGCATTGCCGGAGCCACCTTTATCCCCGTCTTCGTTGAGCGTCTCGCCATCGACGGCGAACGACGCGCCTGGCGATCCATCTCCAGTGTGGTCACCGCCGCCGTCATCACCCTGGTGGTCGCATCGGCGATCTCGTGGTGGGGTGCCCCGTGGATCATCGACGGATTCACCGCCATGCGACACGCGTCCTCGAGCGCGTCCCTCGCCTCACTGAACCACCAGCGCGCCATCGCCACGGCGCTCCTGCGATGGTTTGTTCCCCAGATCTTCTTCTACGGCGTGATCGGTATTGCCACGGCGCTGCTCAACGTGCGCCAAAAGTTCATCGTGGCGACGTGGGTTCCCGTCGCCAACAACTTTGTCTGCATCGCGGTCCTCATCTGGTTCCACCTCGTCGACCCGAGCCCGACGCTCACCACGTTGTCCTCGTCGCGCGACCTGCTGTGGCTCGGCCTCGGCACCACCCTGGGGGTGGCGGTACAGTTTCTCCTGCTCTTCCCGTCCCTCGCGCGTAGCGATCTCTGGCGCCTCACCCCACGCCTGGACCTTCGCGATCCCGCGCTGCGCGCGGTAGGGCGTCTCGGGAGCTGGATCCTGCTCGTCGTGCTGACCAACCAGCTGTCGCTGTACATCGTCCTGGCGCTGGCTTACGGGATCGGAGGAAGCGGTCCCGTGAGCGCCTACACCTACGGCTGGTCCTTCATGCAGATGCCCTACGCCGTCATCGTGGTGTCGGTGCTCGGATCGCTCACGCCCCAGTTCTCTCACCTCGCCACGACTCGAGATTTCGACGCCCTCGGTGAACGCCTTCGCTTCGGCCTTCGCCAGTCGCTCGTGATCATCATTCCGTCCTCCCTCGTCCTGCTCGTCCTGGCTCAGCCGCTGGTCGCCATCCTGCTCAACCACATGGACGCTCGCCAACCTCTCGACGCCGGCACGGTACTGGCCATCCTGGCCGCCGGACTCCCGGGATTCACCGTCTTCCAGCTGTGCGTGCGCGGCCTGCAGTCGATGCAACGCGCGCGTCACGTCTTCCTGCTCTACGTCCTCGACAACGGGTTGACCATCGTCATCGCCTTCGCTCTGGGACGACACTCCGTGGCGGGGCTCACCGCCAGCGTGTCAATTGGCTACAGCGTGGCCGCCGTGGCGGCGCTGGCCGTACTCGCCCACTATCGCGTCCGCGTCGCGCCCGTGATCTGGTCGGTGCACATGCGTCGTACACTCACCGCCTCCCTCGCAGCCACCGCGGTTATCGTCCTCACCTACGCCACGTCGAGCGCCACACACGGTGCGGGGCTCGTCGTACGCTTCAGCGGCGCCCTCGTCCTCGGTGCGGCGGCCTACGTGATCGCCGTCGTTCTCGGCCAGCGTCGCGCCGCCCGACACCGCGCGAAAGATGCAAGGCTAGGAATGTTCTAGGGGGAACCGTGGCCCGTATCCGAGTGATCACTGACAGTGCCTGCGACCTACCGCAGGAGATTGCCACGTCTCTAGGGGTCGACATCGTCTCGCTCACGATTCGCTTCGGCGACGACGAGTTCGTCGATCGCCGTGAGTTGTCGGCCACCGACTTCTGGAAGAAGTGCGCGGCTTCGCCGGTTCTGCCCGAAACCGCCGCACCCTCGGCGGGCGCGTTTCGCACCGCGTTCGAACACGCCCGCGATGACGGAGCTGACGGCGTCATCGTCCTTACCTTGTCAGCCGCGCTCTCGGCGACCTTTCAGGCCGCGACCGTCGCCGCGGAGGCAATGGCGGATACCTTTCCCGTCACGGTCATCGATACCAAGGCCGTCACCATCGCCGAGGGCCTCATCGTGATCGACGTCGCCGAAGCGGCGCTGGCGGGCGAGGACCTGGCACAACTGACGGCCCGCGCCCACTCGTTGATCGAGAGAGTGGGCGTCTGCGCGATGCTCGATACGCTCGAACACTTGGTCAAGGGGGGGCGCATCGGTGGGGCCCGCGCCCTACTGGGCCAGGTTCTCTCCATCAAGCCAATCCTCGAACTAAACGACGGCGTCGTTGCCGAGGCCGGGCGTCAACGCACCAGAGCCCGCGCGTTGGCCGTGGTCGCCCAGCGAGCCCGCGACCACGTCCCGCTACGACGTCTGGCCATCGTGCACGGTGACTCGTCAGAAGTGGAGGTACTTCGCGCCCTCGCGAGTGACATCCCAAGCGAGTTCCCCGTCATTGTGACCGATATGGGTCCCGTCGTCGGCACCCACGGAGGACCGGGAATCATTGGCCTGGCGTGGATCCAGTCAGTGCCCGCGACGACGACGCGGTGACCCATCGCGACGCGACGCTCGTCTCGTGTGGCACGTCACCGCGTCGCACCACACGAGTCAGTGGAGGGACGCGGTAAGTTCGTAGCATGAACGATGACGACGCGCCCCGCTCGCGCCCCGCTGAGGAGCCGGACCTCGTCGATAAGGCCCTGCAGTCGTTCGACCACGCCCTCGACCTGGTCCACGACAAGGTCGTTCGGCCACTGCTCATTGCGGGCCGCGCCATCGCGTTCGGTTTCATCATCGCCGTCACGGCCCTCGTGCTAGTCATCGTCCTCGCCGTCGGCGTCGTACGACTTCTCAACGTCTATCTCTTCGCGGGACACGAGTGGATCACCTACCTCATTGTGGGCGCGATCTCGCTCGTCGGTGGACTGACGATCTGGCGTCGACGCAAGCCCGTTTCTCTCAGAAAGTAGACATCTCCCATGGAACACACGCGCGTACTCATCATCGGGTCGGGCCCCGCCGGCCTGACCGCCGCGATCTACTCGGGACGCGCTCAGCTCTCGCCGATCGTGATCGAAGGTGAGCCCTCATCCACCTCGGACCAGCCCGGGGGCCAATTAATGCTAACCACCGACATTGAGAACTTCCCGGGATTTCCCGAGGCCATCTCGGGGCCCGGTCTCATGACCAACATCAGGGAACAGGCCCTACGCTTCGGCGCTGATTTGCGCGTCGCCAAAGTCACGCGTCTCGACACGACCGTGCGTCCGTTTCGCGCCTGGATCGGCGACGAGGCTGAACCGAGCATCAGTGCGGACGCCGTCATTCTCGCCACCGGCGCTCGCTCGCTCATGCTCGGTGTTCCCGGCGAGGAGCGTCTGTTGAGCCACGGACTTTCCACCTGCGCCACCTGTGACGGCTTCTTCTTCCGCGGCCAGGACATTGCCGTCATCGGTGGCGGCGACTCCGCCATCGAGGAGGCGACGTTCCTGACCCGCTTCGCCTCGTCGGTCACCCTCGTGCACCGTCGCGATACGCTCCGGGCCTCCAAGATAATGCAGGAGCGGGCGCGGGCGAACGAGAAGATTCGCTTCGCGTGGAATACCCAGGTCACCGAAATCCTCGGCGACGACAAGGTTTCGGGACTAGCCGTGCGCGACACCGTCACCGGCGACGAGCGGGTCGTGGACGTGACCGGTGTCTTCCTCGCCATTGGGCATGTTCCCAACACCGAATTAGTGATCGACCAACTAACTCTGCGCGACAATGGCTACGTGCGCACGGGAATCGGGTCCTACACCGACATCGACGGTCTCTTCGCCGCCGGCGACGTTCAAGACGACGTCTATCGTCAAGCGATCACGTCGGCGGGGTCGGGCTGCGTCGCCGCAATCGACGCGGAGCGCTGGCTCGAGGCACAGGGTTTCTAAACGCGTCGCTAGAGTGGACGCCACGACTTCTACGTCCTCCAGGAGGGCTCATGACCGCACCGATCATTCTCACTGACGCGACCTTCGACGAGGTCATCACGTCGGCCGACAAGCCCATTCTGGTCGACTTCTGGGCCGAGTGGTGTGGTCCCTGCAAGTTGATTGCGCCGATCCTCGAGGAGTTCGCGGTGGAGCAAGCCGACCGATTCTCCATCGGAAAGCTAGACGTGGATGTCAACGTGGCCACGGCGACCCGGTTTTCGGTGATGAGCATTCCAACCCTCATCCTCTTCAAAGACGGCCAAGTAGCCGCACGCCTCGTGGGAGCTAAGCCCAAGGGCGCCCTGCTGCGCGACGTCACCGCCCACCTGTAGTCCTCATCCGTACGGCGAACTCTCACCCCCCGCTGCGACTGGGCGACTCTGGGCCACGGGTCCACGAGGTGCGCGAGCGCTTACGCGACCTCGGATTTGACCTCGAGGACGCACCAACCATTGACGAACCAACGATGTCCGTGATCGAGGCGTTCCAGCGTTCCCGGGGGTTGCCCATCACGGGAGAGGTCGACACGACCACCTGGTCACGGCTGGTGGAGGCGGGGTGGCACTTGGGCGCGCGCCTCCTCTACGCCGCCCGACCCTTTCTTCGTGGCGACGACGTCGCCGAACTGCAGGTCCGCCTCGCTCGTCTGGGTTTTAATCCTGGCCGCATCGACGGAATTTTCGGAGCGCAGACCGAGATCGCTCTCATCGACTTCCAACAGAATCGAGGTCTTGAACCCAGCGGAACTCTGTCGCGAGCGACGCTCGACGAACTGTGGCGCATGACGGCCCGGGCCGACACGAGCCGTCTGGTGACCGACGCGCGCGACGAGGCGGGGTTCGACCCCGTGCACAGCGGGCCGGTCGTCGTCGCCGGTTCCGGACCCCTGGCGCGGCGAGTCGCGGCGCGGCTGCGCGAGACCATGACCGTTCACCACCTGAGCGACGCGCCCATCGACGACGTCGCCGAATTCGCCAATCAGAACGCTGCGGCCGTCGTACTCTCCTTCGCGCTGCTCGAGGAGGTGCCGGGAGTTCACCTTCACTACTGGGCGAGCTATCGTTCCCACTCGCGCCGCGGAGAGCGTCTAGCGACGGAACTCGCCACCGAACTCTCGCGGTACTGCGGCCTCCCTCGCGTCGAAGTAACGGGCATGGCGCTGCCCATTCTGCGCGAGACCAAAATGACCACCATTCAACTCGAGTACGCCGAGAAGAGCGACGAGGTCATCGAACGACTCGCCACTGCGATTGTGAATGTCATTACTGCCCTTTTCCACAAGTAATCACAATTTCACAACGGGCGAACACCCGTTCCTACACCAAAATGCCGGAAGAATAAGGTTTTTCAAGTGAGAAACACACAACTTCATCCACAACTTGGGGAAAACTTCAAGAAGAAGGTGAGGTTGAGAGTTGAGACTACTTCGCCTGAGAGATGACGATATAGAGGCGCTCTAGATCATCGAGGTCAGCAAAATCGATGATGATACGGCCATTCCGGCCCTTCAGGTCGACGTGAACACGAGTATCGAGATAGTCCTCGAGGAGGTGTTCGAGTTCGGCGACGCTGGCGTCAGGCACGGGGCGAAGACGCGGGGTTCCGTCGTCGGCTCTCGGGCCGGGACCCTCGACCACCACCCTCGGCTCATTGAAGGTTCGGACCGCCTCCTCCGTAGCGCGCACGGAGAGCTCACTCTTAATAATGCGCGCCACCATGGTGGCTTGGGCGTCAGGATCCGCGATCGCCAGCAACGATCGCGCGTGTCCGGCCGAGATCTGCGAGTTCGCGAGTGCCGACTGGGCCACCTCACCAAGTTGTAGCAATCGTAACGTATTCGTAACATTGGCTCGACTCTTGCCAACGCGCTGCGCGACCTGCTCGTGGGTGAGATCAAACTCACCAATGAGCTGCGCGTACGCCGCCGCCTCCTCGAGCGGATGAAGGTCGACTCGATGCAAGTTCTCCACCACGGCTTGCTCGAGTGACAAGCGATCGTTGACGTCGTCCTGAACGAGGGCGGGAACCGTCGCCAAACCAGCGAGGTGAGCAGCGCGCCAGCGCCTCTCCCCCGCGATCAACTCGAACAATTCCGTCTCTCCGTCGACGGGCCGCACGATCAGGGGCTGAAGAACACCAAGCTCCTTGACTGACGCGGCGAGAGACTGCAGACTCTCGTCATCGAAAGACTTTCTCGGCTGAAAGGGATTGGGGCGAATCGCCGAAACCGAAATTCGTCGCAACGGTCCCTCGTCAATCTCGACGGGTGGCGGTGGCGCCTCCGTCTCTCCCTCGGGAATCAGGGCACCGAGTCCCTTACCCAGGCCTGGTCGTCTAGCCATTAACGATCTCCTCTGTCATGATCTCCAGCGCCAGCGCCCTATAGGCCTTGGCACCCTTGGAGTTTGGGTCGAACTCCGTAATGGGAAGCCCAAACGACGGCGCCTCGGCCAAACGCACCGTGCGGGGAATTACGGTCTTGCACAACTCATTCGGGAAGTGACGACGGACTTCGGCCGCCACGTCAATCGACAAGGTGTTTCGTGAATCGTACATAGTGAGAACCACCGTAGAGATTGCGAGATCCGGATTCAAGTTCCGTTGCACGAGATCCACAATCCGCTGCAACTGGGTCAGCCCCTCGAGGGCGTAGAACTCTGTTTGAACGGGGACAAGGATCTCAGTCGCTGCCGCGAATGCGTTGATGGTAATAAGGCCGAGCGACGGCGGGCAGTCCATGAACACAAAATCGAAGTCACCTTCGACCGACGCCAGCGCTCGCTTCAGGCGTAACTCCCGCGAGATTACTGACGTGAGTTCTTGTTCGACACCCGCCAGGTCCAACGTCGCGGGCGCGACAAAGAGATTATTGAATCCCGTCGGCTCAACGATGTCCACCATGGGAACATCGTTGAGAAGGACGTCGTAGACCGATCGCTCGAATCGGCGTCCATCTACACCGAGTCCAGTGGTCGCGTTACCTTGTGGATCAAGGTCGACCACAAGAACACGCTGCCCGTTCTTCGCCAATGCTGCTCCGAGTGAGATCGTCGTCGTCGTCTTGCCCACTCCGCCCTTCTGATTGGCCACGGCAAAGATTCTCATCGTGGTGGCATCTGCCATGGGCCTCTTCCCGACTACGCGATCCCGACACAGCGTCAAGTACCCTGCCATTCAACACCGTTTACCCTGACCAGTCAAGTATCAATGTTTCACGCTCACGGTCGCGAAGGGACGTCGAATGTTTCACGTGAAGCAGTGTCTTAATTTACCTTATCCGGTCAGGGAAACTAGAAGGTTAGATAAACCCGACCGGAAGATCATCGGAATGTTTCACGTGAAACAAATCGAGCGACACATTCCTCGGACGTCGCGTGTGCCTCACGCGGGAAGATCTCACCATTCACACTCCTCGTCACGGGAGGGCCGCGACCGACCCTCGTCCCACCAATCCCGTGTGGAGACGTGTCGACTTTTTAAATCTCTCATACTGGCTCACTCACGTTGGGGTTCGTGCGACGTCTACCGTCAGTCCCACCCCGCTCGATAGTGCCGAAGCCGCGCCCTCACGATTCACCTCCGTCGTGGTCGCTCATACGCCACCATTCAGGCAACTCCACCAACCGGGGAGTTGTGAACTTACGACTCGGTGCTGGTCACTACCCTTCTGAGCCGCGGCCGTCGACGACAGCAACTCCCCCACGACAAGAGCGCCGACAGACAAGGGGGTATTCCCACAGCGAGCCAGCAGGGCGTCATCACGCCCAACGCAGACTGGACGTGGCGTAGATTGTCTCCGTGACGGCTGGCAGAGTAGAAGCTACAGAGGGCTCTCGATCCTCTTCTGTAGTGTTGTGCTCGTCGGCTATCTCTCGCGTTTTCGAGAGTCCCACCGGGCGCACGATAATCACATGTCCCGCTCCGTCAGTCGCCCATCAGTCGCTGACGTCAGTCTAGGGTCACTCTCGTAGCCATTGTCCGTAACCGAGTAATAGGGACCTGATCTATCTCGACGTAGCTACGACGGTGTCTGCCCCCACGTAGCCCTCCTGGGGGCATCGAGTCGCAATGCAACGCACACTAAAGGGGGTCACTTCTATCCCCTTCGCACGACGACGGCTTCCTGTGAGACTCACCGTTGAATACATCGATCTCCCTACGCGTCAGGTATCACCACGGTGCGACGGTAGGGGGAGTGGGGGGCAGGGAAACCAGCGCCATGTCCCGATCGTGGCCAGGATCCCGACCTTCCACGGCGGCACGACCACTGGCTCGCTTCGACGAGTTCGTCATCTCAATGGTCTGACTCGCGACGAGCACGCACAGCGTGAGGGCAACACGGCACCAGAAGCTCTGCCGCATCGATATCACGCGTTTCACGTGAAACATCACGACGACGGCTTCCTGTGAGACTCACCGTTGAATACATCGATCTCCCTACGCGTCAGGTATCACCACGGTGCGACGGTAGGGGGAGTGGGGGGCAAGGAAACCAGCGCCATGTCCCGATCGTGGCCTCCGCAAGGGACTCCCTTCCCACCGAGATTGGCGCCTACCCCACGGAACCCACAATGCGCATTGCCACCATCTGCACCACCCGTGCTTCCGGAAGGGGCCAGTAACGAGGCCCTTCACGCAACGATACGGTTTATCTCCTACACTCACCTCCGCGCAGGGAATGACGACATCACAAAGAATCCCTTCGAGCTGAACTCGCGTCTCTCACGTCGACACGAGGGGTCCTCCCACCAGGGGATGAGCATGGTCTCACGCACGGTGCTCCTTGACCAACGACGCCAACCCTTCCGTCCGGTAACGGTGCGTAACGTACGACCACACTGCGCCGTTCATACATCACGCCACCCGGAATCGAAACTGTCGTCGACAAACCCGACGAACCATCTCAGTGCGCAACCCCGGTGACCGTACGCACGAACACGTCATACGCACGCGATTCAGTGCGTTCTAGCCATAACCAGCCGAGGGGGGTACAACCATCACCACACGAGTTCTCCTCGCCTCCTCGCCTCCAACGACCACCACCACGTTCTCGGACATCATCAGTGGGCTCAGGCCCCACCCGTCGGAAGGGATGGGACTCCCTGGTGCCCCCGAGGACATTGCCTGCCGTGATGTCCTATGTAACGAAAGGGGGATACCAAGCCAACGATCGAAACGAGCCTCGAGACTCCAGACCCAGACTGTCGTCAGCGTTTCACGTGAAACATCACCACAGTGGTCGTTTGGCGGGAATACCCGTCGGACGAGGGAATCGATCAACCGTTGGCTCACACTTCACGAGGATGTGATAGGAAGCCAACGATCGAAACGAGCCTCGAGACTCCAGACCCAGACTCCTCAATCCATCCTCACTCCAGCGATCAGGACTCTGATCGCCCGGGGGCTCTGAGACAAGCAGGACTCCACCCACCGACAGAAAGCGAACCGCGCACTCCGCCGTTACCGCGGGCTTTCCAAATGAACGTGCAACCACGAGATCAAAGGAGGAGTCAAGGCGAGGTTCTCGACAGGCACTTTCGCTCCTCTGGCAAATCACTTCCGCAAAGTGAGGAGCATCGGGCCACGCCAGGACCTCGCGAAGAAAGGCGGCTCTCTTCTCCATGGCATCCAAAAGAGATACCTGCGTACGCCACCTCTGCAACAGCACGAGGCCGGGGACACCACCACCGCTTCCTAAGTCGAGCCAGCTCTTCGGGGGATCGGGCGTCAGTTGCCCCCACGCTTGAATGAATCCTTCGGCATGCTCAATATGTTCGGTAATCGGACCCGGACCTAAAAAGCCCCGCGCCCTCGATTCCTCGAGAGCGCGGGGCAACCAGTCTGAATTCACTCACACATTATGCCGGAGCAATGACCACGAATCGACGCGGCTCCTCACCTTCAGACCGAGTCACTACATCGTCTCTTCCCGACAGTGCATCGTGGACGGCCTTCCGATCGGCGGCGGACATCGGCTCTAGCGCCCGCTCCTCGCCGGTTTCTACTACCTCTTGGGCCACCTTCTCCGCGAAACGTCCAAGCGCGGCCACTCGACGCTCCCGATACTGAGCGACATCTACCAGGATCCTATCGGTGCGACCAGGGCTCTTTGACTGAACCACCGTCCGGGTCACCTCTTGTAAGGCCTGCAGGGTAACGCCGCGTGGACCTACCAAGATGCCTAACTCGGTAGGTGGCGTTGCGTTGACGGCCAGCTCGACTGTTTCATCGTCAATCTCAGTAACCGAGACGTCAGCGGTGATGTTCATCGACGCCAGAAGTCCCTGGAGAAACTCCTTGGCGATTGTTCCCTGCTCAGCGAGTGAAATTCCCTCAGCCATGTTGTTCTCCTTTGATTGACCCTTCTCCGAACGCGTCGTTTTCGTCGCGCCCGCCGACTTACCAGCCTCCGTAGTGGCTGAAACCACTTTCTTCGCCCGTGAGGACTTTCCCGCCGTCTTGCTACGAGGGCTTCGTTCCTCTTCCTTCTCCTTCTTCGGCGCCGCCGTACGAGGTCGATCCGAGTGTGACTTCTCGTCACCACCCTTGGACCGACGAGACCGCTTGGGACGTGGACCCGAAGGACGAACTCGAGCTCGAACCCGAGCCTCGCCCCTAATCCGTCCGAAGAGCCCCGCCTTGGGTTCCTCCAGAATCTCGATCTCCGCGTCGTCTCGGTGGACGCCTAGGTGGGCGAGTGCTCGCTCGGTAGCTTCCTCGATTGACTTTCCGGTGGTCTCCACCCAATCCATTCGGATTACCGTTCCTTTCTCTTACGCTTCATTCTCGCCCGCGTTGGTGGGTTTAGCGCCGGCTTCTTGGGAGCTGGTGGCGTCTTCGAAGACGGTGATCCCGTTCCCTGGCGCGAACCCGGTCGAGGTGACGGTCGAGTCGGCGGCTTCTTGCTCCCAGAGGAAGGCTCCGTCTTCTTCTCTTCCTTGACCTCAATCACCTTTTCGGGAGCGGGGATTGCCTTCTCGACTCCCTTGTTGGGATTCGACACTCCCGCTCGAAACATCAAATCCTGAGTAATGATTCGAATCAGAGTAGACACAATCATGTACAGAACAACCGCGGCGGGAATCACCATATAGAAGTAGGCGAAGAAAATAGGTAGCAGCCGTTGCATGGCGACCTGCTGACTCGGCATCGCCTGGCCGGTCTTCTTGTTGCGGTTGTTCATCTGCGCCATCTGGAAATACTGCAGGGCCACCGCCACCACTACAAAAACGAAGAAGGGGATTGCCGCCCCGATAGAACCGTGACTACTAAAGGGCTTGAGATTCAAGTCCATACCAAATGCGTTGATCTGACCGTGAGACGCAATCAGGTTGTGGTACATCTTCGATGACGTAGGAATGTATCGAGGTTGCGCCACACCCTTCGCTGTGGTATTCGCCAAACCTTTGATAACGCTATACAAAATAAATAAGAAGGGGGCTTGAAGCAGGACTGGCAAGCACCCACCGACTGGATTGGCGCCCTCCTCGCGATACAAGCGCATCAACTCCTCATTGAGGATTTGACGATTCTCCGGCCCCTTGTACTTTTGTTGTAGTTTTTTTATTTCTGGCTGAAGCTTTTGCATCGCCATCATTGATTTGGTGCTCTTGATGGTGAAGGGGGTGAGTGCCCCCATGATGACGATGGTAAGAAGTGCGATCGAGATGGCGTAGTTGGGGACTAGGCCGTAGAAGAAGGCCAGTAGCCAGCCGAATAGTCGAAAAATTGGCTGGAAAATGGATCCAACGGTGTGAACAATCGAAGCCATCAGTGGGTGCTCCTCTTGTGCTTCGGCTCGGGTACGAGATCAACACCATGAGGACCCAGTGGGCGACAGCGACTCAACCGACGAAGAGCCAGCCAACTGCCCCTGACGGCACCGTGAATCTCAACTGCCTCAAGGGCGTAGTTAGAGCACGACGGGTAGAAGCGGCAAGGAGATGGTCGCCCCGAGGTCAGGCGTTGGTACGCACGAATCAATGAACGCACCGCGCGCGCAGCCGGCGACGCGGCCGGCGATTCGTCAGAGGACGCCGGCACGATCGAGGGCTCTGCGTAGGTGCTGGTGGAGTTCGTCAAAAGATAGCCTTCCTGTATCGATTCCGCACCTAACCAGGTACAAGCCAGGCTTTGGCGCGGGTTCGAGGGAGTCGAAGAGGTAACGCAGTCGTCGTCGCACACGATTTCGCACCACGGCGGATCCCACCGCGCGACCAATCGCGTACGCGACCCGTACCGACGCGACGTCGTCACCGTCACTCACCACCAGAACCCGCAGCGGCCCGCTAGAGCCGCGTGACGTCGGTGACGAGAATCGGGCGAACTGCCGGCGGGAGTCAACCCGTCCCGGCATGATCGTCACACCGTCAACTGGTGACGGCCCTTTGCCCGACGCGCCTTCAGTACCGCTCGCCCAGCACGGGTACGCATGCGAGCGCGAAAACCATGGGTCTTCGCGCGCTTTCGCTTATTGGGTTGATAGGTACGCTTCACAGAAACCTCTTCTCAAAAATGACTCAACGGCGCGTTGCGTTACCTCCTGGAGGTCGCTCCCGCGCTGCAGAAATACGATCTTACCCGACCTCGGCGCGCTCCTCGGCACAACGCCGCGCGGAGGAGTATGGTAGGTGCTCCGTGCGCCGACCGCGCCCCTAAACAGGGCGGTCACCGCCTGTGGATAACGTTCGAAGAAGCCTGTGGAGGAATAGCGTGGAGAACGGGGAGAAAGTATGGCTAGCCCTCCAAGAATCGTTACGTGGAAGCACTTCTGAGGCAGTATGGTCAGCCGGCCTCAGCACACTTCGCCTTGTGGATTACCGTGACAACACCCTGGTGATCGGGGCTCCGAACCAGATACAGCTTCAGAGGGTGCAGCAGCGATACTTACCGCTAATCACCACGCACGCCCGAGAAGTTGCGGGTCTTCCCATTGACGTGACGCTCACTGTCACCAATTCGCTCACACCCAGTGCTCCCCCCGCCGCTCCGGTTGAGACGGAATCTTCCGCGACCGTCTACGCACCGAGCGTCGACCGGCCCGCGCGATTGGATCCGCGAATGACCTTCGACTCCTTCGTACCTGGGTCCTCCAACCGACTCGCCTTTGCGGCAGCCCAGTCCGTGGCGGAGACCCCCGGTCGAACGTACAACCCGTTGATGATCTACGGGAACTCCGGTCTTGGCAAAACACATCTCTTGCACGCCATCGGAAACTACGTTCATGAGAACTATCCGAACCGTAAGGTTTTGTACGTCTCGACCGAAACATTCCTCAACGACTTCATCCGGGCGATTCAGACGCGCACCCAGTTAGCCCTTCACTCTCGATACCGCGAGAATGACGTGGTTCTCATCGACGACATCCAGTTCATGGAGACTCGCGGCGAAACTTTCCACGAGGAAATCTTCCACACCTATAACGCTCTCCACGGCGAGGGTAAGCAGATTGTTCTCACGTCGGATCGATCGCCCCGCGATCTCGCGGGACTCCAGGAGCGTTTTCGTAGCCGTTTACTTCAAGGGCTCGTCACGGAGATTGACCAACCTGATCTTGAGACGCGGATCGCCATCCTGCACTCCAAGTCCGAACGAGAGGGTATTGCCCTTCCTCGCGACGTGGCGGAGTGGATCGCGCAACGCGTGCGTGACAATATCCGCGAGCTTGAGGGTTCGGTCACTATGTTGCGCGCCTTCGCGAACTTGCGTCAGGAACCCATCTCCCTCGACCTCGCAAAGAGCCATCTCACCAACCTCGGTCACGAGCAAGTTACCCTCAAGCCCGAGACCATCTTGAGTGTTGTCTCCCAGTTCTACGGACTCTCGGTCGATGACGTACGGGGAGCGAAGCGCCTTCGGCCCCTAGTCCACGCGCGACACGTCGCGATGTACCTGATTATAGATCTTCTCGACAACTACTCCTACCCAATGATCGCGCGGATCTTCGATGGCCGCAACCACACGACCGTGATCAGTGGTGTCGAGAAGATCCGTGAGCAGCTCGCCGTGAACAGCGAGCTGCTCTCACAGATCAACCAGCTGAAGCGCCAACTGCAGGGGGACTTCCGTGGCTAGATGTGCACGGGTGTGTGTCCACCCTGTGTGCGAACCGTGCAAAAGATCCGCCTTCGTGCACATCACGCCCGGGTTGTAACACGAGTGTTGAAGGATCTCTCAACAGCCGTGTGGGAAAAGTCCGCACATCCCCAACCCGCGTCACCAGGGAGAATCACCACCTGTCCACAAATCCACAGGGCTACTACTACTAGCAATCCTGATAACAAGAAACACACCGTAGTGTCGGGAGACAAAGAAAGGTGAATCGATGAAGTTCAAATCAGAGCGCGATCTTCTCGTCGAGGCCCTCTCGGCGGCGAGTCGAGTGGTGTCGTCACGCCTCATCGGCGCGACGTCTGGCATCTTGTTGTCACTGACGGGTAACAGCCTCTCGGTCACCGGTACCGACCTCGACATCACCGTGCGCACCTCGATCGATGTGATTGGTGTCGAGGATGGCTCGG
>JAJYSU010000081.1 GCA_021793395.1 Actinomycetes bacterium | reverse complement strand
AAGGACAGTCGTGAGCACTTCGAGATGCGGGTGCACAAGCGGCTGCTCGATATCGTGGATCACACCTCCAAGACGGTCGACTCGCTCCAGCGGCTCGATCTACCGGCGGGTGTGGACATCGAGATCAAAATTCGTCAGGGGTAGCGCCTTTGCGCAACACCACCTCGGTGGTGTACGGTTAGTAGCCCTGTCGTTCGCGGCGGGGTCACGACTTCGGTCGTGACGCACAAGTGACGTGCTCAGTTGCCTCGAGTGAGGGACGCTGGGCCGAACCAGTCGAGCGCTCCGTTCGGGTCTTACGGCCCGACGGAGCGTCTGTGTGTCGGGATCCGACGCGCAGAACGTATAGAGAGAGGCAGACGTGGCGACCAAAGCGATCGTCGGTGAGAAGGTGGGCATGACCCAGGTCTGGGACGACCAGAACCGGGCTATCCCCGTCACGGTGGTGCGCGTCAGCCCCGTGCGCGTCGTACAGGTGAAGACCCCCGAGAAGGAGGGCTACAGCGCCGTACAGGTGACCTGGGGCACACGCCGGGCCTCGACTCTCACCAAGCCCGAGAGTGGACACTACGAAAAGGCCGGCGTTGCGCCGGGCGTCAAGTTGGTGGAGTTGCGACTCGACGACGTGACGGGCTACGTGGTGGGTCAGGAGATCCTGGCCGACAGTTTCGCCGCGGGCGAGCGCATCGACGCGACGGCCATCGCCAAGGGCAAGGGCTTCGCGGGTGGGATGAAGCGTCACAACTTCTCGGGCCAGGGCGGTGCGCACGGCAACCACAAGCACCACCGGGCGCCGGGCTCTATTGGCGCCTGCGCCACGCCCGGACGAGTCTTCAAGGGGACGCGGATGGCCGGGCGCTACGGCGGCGGACAGGTCACGACCACCAATCTCGAAGTGGTGAGCGTCGACGTGTCGCGCAACCTGGTACTGGTCAAGGGAGCGGTTCCCGGCTCGCGCGGCGGAGTGGTCGTTTTGCGCGCGTCGGTGAAGAACCCGATGAAGGCGGGAGGTGCCCGATGAGCGAGGTGTATACGCTGCGCGGTCCAGTGAAGAAGGAGCGACCCGCTCCGGCCACGCGAACCGTCGAGCGCCGCGCGCTGGACGGGACCGTTCTGGGCGAGGTCGCTCTGGCCCCGTCGATCTTCGGGATCGAGCCCCACGTGGCCGTGATGCATCAGGTGGTGACGGCTCAACTCGCCGCTCGGCGGGCGGGAACGCAGTCGACCAAGACGCGGGCCGAGGTTCGCGGTGGCGGGAAGAAGCCGTTCCGTCAGAAGGGGACGGGCGGCGCCCGACAAGGAACCATCCGTGCCCCGCAGTATCCCGGCGGTGGCATTGCGCTGGGGCCCAAGCCCCGCCACTACGACCAGCGCACCCCCAAGAAGATGATTCGCTTGGCTCTGCGCTCGGCGCTGTCGGACCGTGCGGCCCTGGGTCGGGTGGCCCTGGTTGACTCCTTCGCCGAGTGGGAGACTCCACGGACGAAGTCGGCACTGGCGATGCTCGGGGCGCTGGGGCTCGAGGGCAAGGTTCTCGTCGTGCTCTCGCGCAACGACCAGACGGCGATACGTTCCTTCGCCAACCTGGTGGGCGTGCGCACGATCGATGCCGGCGAGCTCAACGCGTACGACGTCCTGGACGCCGAGTGGGTTCTGTTCAGTGACGCCACTCTGCCCGTGGCCAAGGAGGACGAGTAATGCGTGACGCGATGAGCATCCTGATTCGCCCGGTCGTCTCGGAGAAGACCTACGCCCTTATGGACGCGGGAACCTACGTCTTCGTGGTCGATCCCCGCGCGACCAAGGTCGACGTGCGTAACGCCGTCGAGCAGGCCTTCAACGTGAAGGTCGTCAACGTCAACACGTTGAACCGTAAGGGCAAGTCGACGCGTAATGCCCGGACCGGCGTGGTGGGCTCGCGGCCCGGCACGAAGCGTGCCATCGTCACCCTGCGTCAGGGTGACTCGATCAACCTGTTCGAGAACTGAGGACAGCCATGGCCCTTCGTCATCGCAAACCCACGAGTCCCGGTCGTCGCTTCCAGACGGTGTCGGACTTCGCGGAGATCACTACGAGCACGCCGGAGAAGTCGCTGCTCGAGCCCAAGAGTGGTACCGGTGGTCGCAACAACTACGGACGCAAGACGTCGCGTCACCGCGGGGGTGGCCACAAGCAGCAGTACCGCGTCGTGGACTTTCGCCGTACGAAGGACGGGGTACCGGCCCGTGTCGCCTCGATCGAGTACGACCCGAACCGGACCTGTCGCATCGCGCTACTGCACTACCGCGACGGAGAGAAGCGCTACATCCTGGCGCCCCAGGGTCTGCGGGTGGGCGACACCGTCGAGTCGGGCCCCCAGGCCGATATTCGCCTGGGCAACGCGCTGCCGATGCGCTTCATCCCGACGGGGTCGACAGTGCACAACGTGGAGCTTCGTCCTGGCGGAGGCGGCAAGATGGCGCGTAGCGCCGGCATGAGCGTGCAACTGGTGGCCAAGGATGGCGGCTTCGCGACCCTGCGCTTGCCCTCGACCGAAATGCGCCGGGTGCCGATCGATTGTCGCGCGACGCTCGGGACCGTGGGCAATTCCGAGCACGAACTGATCAAGGTGGGCAAGGCTGGACGCAGTCGCTGGGCGGGCGTGCGTCCTCAGACGCGCGGTGTGGCGATGAACCCGGTCGATCACCCGCTGGGCGGTGGCGAGGGCAAGACGTCGGGTGGACGCCATCCGGTCTCGCCGTGGGGCCAGCCCGAGGGCCGTACGCGTCTGCCCAAGACGTCCGACGCGCTCATCATTCGACGCCGCCGTGGACGCGGCTCACGGAGGTAGGTAGACCATGTCACGCAGTCTGAAGAAGGGCCCGTTCATCGATGCCCACCTGTTGAAGAAGGTGGACGCCCTGAACGCCGCCAACGAGAAGCGGGTCATCAAGACCTGGAGTCGTCGCTCGACGGTCATCCCCGACATGGTGGGTCACACGTTCGCGGTGCACGATGGACGTCGCCACGTGCCGGTGTTCGTGAACGAGTCAATGGTGGGACACAAGCTCGGCGAGTTCGCCCCGACGCGAACCTTCAAGTTCCACGCCGGCCAGGAAAAGGCGGGTAGGCGCTAATGACCGGTCCCAAGATCAACGAGCGTCCCGGCACCCGAGCGGTGCTGCGTGGCTATCACATGTCAGCGAGCAAGGCGCGGGTCGTACTGAACCTGATTCGTGGCGAGGACGTGAACAGCGCGCGTGAGATCCTGGCGCTCACTACTCGCGAAGCCGCGGACGTGATCGGCAAGGTTCTCGCGTCGGCCGTGGCCAACGCGGTGAACAACGACGGCCTCTCGGCGGATGAGTTGTACGTGTCGGCCGCCTACGCCGACGAGGGTGTGACGCTGAAGCGCTTCTCGCCTCGCGCGCGGGGCCGAGCGGGCAAGATTCGTAAGCGTTCGTGCCACATCACGGTTATCGTCTCGCGCCTCGACGAGGAGCGCCTCGAGGTCGTGCGGGCCGCGCGCAGTGCTCAAGCGAGCGCGTCGCGCGCCCGGCGGGTCTCGTCGTCGCGTCGTCGCGCCGATCAGCAGGCCAGTCTGAACCAGCGCGCCGCTCGCGCCGCGCAGGTGGCGTCGGAGGCTGACGAGGTCGAGGAGACGGAGGTTCCCGAGGATGTCGCCGTCGACGGCACGTTCGTTCCCGCGCAGCCTCTCGACGTCGAGCAGTTCGCGGCCGAGGAGCGAGACGAGTCGACGACCGGGGACGACACGGAGTCCACGCAGACCACCGAGGAGACGGACAAGTAATGGGTCAGAAAGTTAATCCCTACGGGTTTCGCCTCGGCATCACGACGGACTGGAAGTCGCGGTGGTTCCGTGAGCGTGGGTACAAGGAGTTGGTGAT
>JAJYSU010000080.1 GCA_021793395.1 Actinomycetes bacterium | reverse complement strand
CGGTACAGCTCAATCTCGACCACGTGCACGCCATCGACCCTCAGTCGTGTCACATTCTGAGCCATGGTTTGCGTGCCCGCCTGACACGACGAGCACCACGTGGCCACGAACCACAGCAGGGTCGGCTTTCCTCGAAGCGACGCGACGCTAACGCGATGGCCAGAGGTTGTGGTGAACGTTCCGGTGGGCGCTTCGAGACCCACGGCCCGGGCGGTGCCCATGCGAGAGGCGTTGGGCGACGAAGGCGTTGACGTACTCGAACTGAGGTGTAGTCCAAGAACGGTGGCCACAATGGCGAGCGCACCTACTGTCGCGGCGACGCGGTACTTTGGAAACCGACGTCGTCGTTCTCGGCGAATCTGCAGTTGGGTGCGCGAACTCTTTGGCGCTGCACGTCCATCCGCGGGGCGACTCATAGGGAAACCTCCGTAATACTCGGCTTCGTTTGCGTAGCAGTACTTTTGACACCTCCGTGCGACTCGGGTTCGCAACCATCGATTAAGCACGTGGATTCAGCAATTCGGCGCACGCTCCACCACGCCGTGAGCGCGACGAGAACGAGACTCGCCACAAAGAACTGGGTCTGGTAGGTAGCAAAAAAGTGCTGCAACGTCCCGGTGGTGCCGTAGACACTCACGGTGGAGAATCCGACAAAGGCGAGGGCGGTGGGAATAATGGGGGTACAACACAACAAACTCGGCAGGACACTGCCCACAAAGGCCAGTCCCCCTACCACGCCCGTGCGCGAGCGCGCGGCCTTCACGCGTCGCATCGCGTGAACCTGCAACACCACGACACTCGCCATAGCGATCGCTAAGACCACGCTCCATATGAGGAGCCGCGCGTACAGGTAGTGCCAGTTCGCCCACGAAAATCGTTGGGTATAGGCGAAAGTGAGGAGCATGGAGTAGGCGAAAGTCACGACGATCGCGGTGGCGATGAAAACTACCTGATTGACGCGATCTCGGGCGACGTCGCTCAGCACCGCTGTCCACGACGCCGACGTTGACGGGGATTTAGCGATTGACGCGTCGACGGAACCGCCGGTCGTCGACGGTGCTCCGCCTCCTTGCTGACTCATCACCGCTGATCCTCGGGGCGCGACGGTGATGATGTTTGAGATTCTCGAGTTGGCCCGCAGCTCGCAGTGTTAGCCCGCGTTGTGCGACGTACGAACAACGTGACGGCGATGCCGACCAGAGCTACAACGGCCCCGACGACAACCCCCTTGGTCAGTGCACTGGCGGTAGCCAGCACCACCACAATGATCGGGAGGCCACAACACATCGCCGGTAGCAAAAGTAAGAAGTAGACGCCTTTGCCGCCCTCGCGTCGAATCGGCGGGGCACTCCTTGAGCCGTCATGCGTCGTGTCCTCGCTCACGAGGCACAACACGACAACGCCGCGACGTCGCGGGTGAACGACTGGGCAGCGAGCTTGATTGCCTCGGCCATGGTCAGGTAGGGCGTCCACGCGTTGGCTAACTGTTCAACGGTGAAGCCCGCGTCGAGGGCGTAGACCGCGGCGAGGATGGCGTCACCCGCCCCTTCGGCCAGCAGGTGCACGCCCAGGACCCGACCCGTGCTCCGTTCGGCGACGACCTTGGCGACCCCACAGGTATCCAGATTGACAATGGCGCGCGGCACGTAGGCGAATGGCAGCACGCGACACTCGCAGTCGATACCCAGATCATTGGCCTGCTCGTCGGTCATTCCCACCGACGCTATGGCCGGTGACGTGAAGGTCACCCGCGGAAGGGTCCGGTAGTCAACGGTGAGGTGCGCATCGGTGAGGGCGTTATCCGCCACGACGGCGCCGTGACGACCCGCGACGTAGACGAACTGTGGGTGTCCGGTCGCGTCGCCCGCGGCGAAGATGCGCGGGTTGGTCGTGCGCAACTCCTCGTCGACGACCACTTCGCCGCGCGCGCCGAGCGTCACCCCGACCGATTCAAGTCCGAGATTTTCGGTGGTCGGACGCCGACCCGTCGCGACCAGCACGGCCTCGGCGCGCAACTCCTCAGAACCCAACGACGAGTCCAGCGAGAGAACGACCTTTTCTCCCTCGCGCTGGACCTCTCGGACCGTCGCTCCGGTTCGAACGGCGATCCCCTCGCTGGCGAGGATGGTGGTCAACGACTCGGAGATCTCTGGCTCCTCAAAGGGCGCTATACGCGCGAGTGCCTCTACGATGGTGACCTCAGCGCCCAGTCGGGCGAAGAGTTGGCCCTGCTCAAGACCAACGGCATTGGCGCCGATCACGACGAGCGACGAGGGCACGTGATCGAGCTCCATGGCCGTGGTGGACGTGAGATAGTCAACCTCGTCCAGTCCGACGATGGGCGGAACCCACGGGGCGGCTCCGGTCGCGATGACGTAGTGCGTGGCCTCGATGCGCTCGCCGTTCACTTCAAGCGCGGGACCTTCGATGAATCGCGCGACACCGGTGAGGATGTGAAAGCCATAGAGTTCGGCAAGTCCCACGTACTTCTCGCGGCGCAGTTCGCTCACGATCTCGTCCTTGCCGGCGACGAGCGACGTCATATCAACTTGGCCAGCCGACGTCGCGATGCCGGGAAAGTGCTGGGCGAGGGCCACGTGACGGGCGTCGGCCGCGGCCAGCAGGGCCTTGGAGGGTACGCACCCCACGTTCACGCAGGTGCCACCGACGGCTCCCTGCTCGATCATCACGACAGACGCCTTGTGGCGTCGAGCTTCGATGGCGGTCGCGAACGCGGCGCTACCGGAACCCACAATCGCCAAATCAAACTTGATTGCACTGGGCATATCGTTCCTCTCTCGAGTGACTCGCTCGGGCGAACTGCAAAGAGTGTCGTTGACGATCATCGACACGTCTGTTCAATCGAGACTAAGGCCTCCCCTCTAGGGGAGAGTCAAGGGCTACCATCCAAACGTGCACATAGGAGAAGTCGCCAGGCGCGCCGGAGTCACCGTGAAGACGATTCGTTACTACGAACGAATCGGCGTGCTGGATGAACCACGTCGCCTCGCGTCGGGATACAGAGATTATGAGTCAGATGTGGTCGAACGACTACGTTTCATTCGAGCCAGCCAATCGTCGGGGCTTCGCCTTGGTGAGATCCGCGGCATAGTGGCGCTTCGTGATCGCAACGAATCTCCGTGTGCTCACGTGCTCGCGCTCCTCATGCGGCGCGGTGAAGAAATAGACCAGCAGATCGTGGACCTTCGTCGAGCACGTGACACCATTGATCACCTCGTCGCTCGAGCTCAAGGCCTTAGACCGAGGGACTGCTCGCCATCGAGCGTCTGTCACCTCATTCCCAACGCCACCGATCTGCTGGCTCCAATACTCAATGACGAAGTCCAGGAAAAATGAACCGGCTCAGCATGTTCACCATTACGTCACTACAGAATCGCTGTCGGGCACATGAGGAGGATTCAGTCGATACGATCACCGACGTAAGAATCAAATTGTAGTTCGATTTGCTCCAATCTTGCTCCAATGTTTTTCAACTCCTCTATCACAGGACCGTTGCGCTGACCCCTTGAGACCGCCCAATCTCGTTGAGTTGGATAGCATTTCCGTCACTCTCCGCCAGCGCCTCCAGCGTCGTGACCGCTCGGGCTCAGGCCGTCGTACTCTACAAACAGATTCAGTCCATTGGTAGTCGCGTAGAGACGATGGGGCAGAAGTACGATTTGGCCCGTATCAATCTTCAACGGTATGAAGATCAAATCAAGAACTCGAAGAATGTCGTTGCTCAAATCGAAATGAGCGTGACTAAAGCAAACGATCAGCTTCGCCGCGACGTCATCTTCGCGTACGTCACCAATAGTGCTTCGGCGAACGTCAATCAACTTTTTTCGACGGACGGACTGAAGGCGGGCGCCACCAACGTCTATAGCCAGATCGCCGGCGGCAACTTGAGCGCAACGCTCGCCAGTCTCAAG
>JAJYSU010000079.1 GCA_021793395.1 Actinomycetes bacterium | reverse complement strand
CTGTCGTCCAGTCGCAGCACGCGGGGCGACAAACTCAGTTCGTCGCGCGAATCGATGCGTCGGTAGAGTTTCCGAAGGACTGGGTGGCCGAGAACATCTCGCTCGATGAACTCGTACTGGCCTACTTGCGTGAACCATCCGCCATAGCGATGTCTGGCCCACTTGCGGTTTCCGCGAATCGTGCGGGGAGGTGACGCGGTGACGACGACGGTCGCTTCTTCGTCGGTAGCGTCACGCGATCACAGCCCTGTTGGACAACGTGTCTCGTGGCTTCGGGTGATGCACGTTGCTCTGATCCAGCATCGCGCGGCGCTTATTACTATTTTTGTGGCGTTTGTTACCATCGCCATCGCCATCGTCATCAGTCGTGACGCGGTGAGCGCGAGTTACGCGAGTTACCTCGCGGCCGGCTGCACGCTCGCTCATCCGATAGATCTCGGTGTGTGCGCAAACACGGCAAACCAATACGCTGATATACCGAGCTTCACGCCGCTCGTCACCGCGCTTCGTCTGTTCCCCTTGGTGATCGGAGCCTTCATCGGCGCGCCGTTGGTCGCGCGAGAGATGGAGTCGGGGACGTATCGCTTCGCCTGGACGCAGGGAGTGGGCCGCACTCGCTTGGTTCTCGTGACCCTTGCGATGTTGACATTGATCGTGACGCCCGTGGCCGTCGTGCTCGGATTCATGCTCGGTGGCTGGTACATACACCCCTACGCGATGATTAACATTGCGGTCGGGAGCCATTGGCAGTCCGAGTTGTTCACGACGACGTGGTGGATGACGCCAGTATGGACGCTTTTCGCGCTGACGTTCGGAACGTTGGTTGGGGCCGTCGTCAAGCGCACAGTTGCCGCGATTGCGACCACCATGGTCATAGTTGGCGGAGTCCTTTTCGCAGTTGGCCTGTACCTCACGCGGATCTTCGACGTCGGTACGGTCGCGTCGTCGCGAATCCTCCTCAATGGCATGAATTCCGGGCCGCTCAGCATCGTCGCATCACACGGCCAAGGTCCCGCAGGGGGCTGGCTCGCGCGCGCGTGGTACACGGGTCCCGGTGGATACGTGTTAGGTGTCAAGGCGGCAAAAAGGGTCAGCCTTCACGTAAACAGCCTGCTCGAATCAACGGGAGCAACAAACGCTCCCAACGCGGCGAAACGGTGGCTGGCGTTGCACCATTACACGTACTGGGTTTCGTATCAGCCAGCTGACCATTTCTGGATTCTTCAAGCAGTCTCTGGGCTTGCACTGCTCGCCGTCGCCTCGCTGTTTGTTCTCGGGACCGCGCGGATCATCCAGCACAGACGCTCGTAGCAGGCAGTCTGTTAGCTCGTCGGGCGCGCTGGTCAAGCGCTGGCTGCTATCGACCCACCAAGGAGGTGTTCAACACCGACACCGCCTCAGTCACCTCGATGAGTTCACCTTCCGCTACAACCGTCGGACCTCACGCTATCGAGGGTTGGCCTTCTACCGACTGTTGGAGCACGCGCTGTCCGACGCGCCCATCACCGCCAAGTCCCTCGCGAGGCGACCCCAGAGGGCCCCGCGAGCCAGCGTCCCACCCGTGCGAAGAGGGTCCGCCTCGAGCGCTTAGCTCTCATCATCGATCCCCAGCCCTGGCGCCGCGGAACGGCGCGAGACATCGCATAGGCCGTGCGCAACAAACCAGCTCTGGCCCAACCCGGACCATCGGAGGTGTGATGGGTAGCGTGAGTAGATGAGCGCCGGTTGGACTCAGCTGGATCGGTGGACCCGTTGGTGGTTGGTGGCGTCTGTCGTCTTCGGCGCGGGACTGTTCGTGGCCGCCTGCACGGTCTCGGCCTACAACGGCACGATCTCGCAGACCCTGGTGCAGGCCAACGGCAAAAGGGCCATTGTCATCGTCGCCATACCTCTCGTCGGCGCCCTCCTTGCCATCGCGGCCATCGTGGCTCGGCTGGGGCACGCTCGAAGCGGCGTAGGCATCGTTGCGTGGCTGGTCATCGGTGTTCTCGGTGCGCTCGCACTGCTGGGGGTGCTGACTATCGGCCCGTTTGTCGCACCAGTCCCCGGCTGCTTGCTGGTGGCGGCACTGCGGATCCAGGAGGCAGGCAGGACCAGGTCGTAGGCGACGACGTACCCGCTGCTCGGCCTCGTTCGGATGCCAAAGGTCAAGTGATCGCCGGGTGGGATGCCAAGCCATCCCCCCGAAGCGGCTACACCCAGACGGATCGCCATTATTACGCGTTCAAGAGGGGCACGTGTTCGTGGTACCCGACGCTGGTTGGTTGGATTGAATCGCGAGTGCGCCTTCGACAAGACATTTCACTATTGGGCCCACCACCGACGCGCCCGTCGCCGACGTCGCCTGGAAGGGGACTACGGTGGCCACCGCGATCGTCGGGTGGCTCGCGGGGGCGAAGGCGATCATCCAGTCGTCGGTGTTCTGGACGCCGTTACCGACCTGGGAGGTGCCGGTCTTGGCGGCGACGTTGTCCGCGGGCAAGAATCCTACTGTCTCGGCCGTTCCCTTCTTCACCACGTCTTGCATGAGCGGGATGATGACGTTGGCCTGGGCGCGCGTGAGGGGCGTCTTCCACACCGTGGGCACGTAGCGTTTCACGATCGTGCCGTCCGGGCCGGTGATGTAGTCCATCAGGTGGGGCGTCATCATGACGCCGTCGTTGCCCACGGCCCCGGCGATCAGCGCGTTCATCAGCGCCGAGAGCCGCACGTTCTCCTGACCGATGGCCGAGTACGCGAGCAGCGGCTGGTTGTAGGTGAACGAGGAGGCGGGCGGGAAGTAGCTGGGCACGACGCCGGGTAGGTCGATCGGCGGGACCTGGTTGATGCCGTAGCTGTTCGCGGCCTTGGCCAGGGCGGCGCCGCCGAGGTCGAGGCCGATCAGTGCGTAACCGGTGTCGCACGAGGGCGGGAGCATCTGGGCGATCGTGCCCCCGCAGAGCTCGTAGGCGTAGTTCGAGAGCGTCTTGTTCGAGTTCGGCAGGTGCGTGAAGGAGAGGACCGGATAGGACTTGCTGAGGAGCTGCGGCTTGGAGACGACGACCGCCGAGGTGGTGACGATCTTGAAGGTCGAGCCCGGCGGGAAGGTCTGCTGGACGGCCATGTTGCCCAGGGGCGGGAAGCCGTAGGCGTTGTTGGTGGTGTCCTTTATCCAGGCCGCTTCGGCCACCTTGAAGGTGAAGGAGGTGAAGGGCGTCGGGTTGTAGGTGGGATTGGAGTACATCGCCAGCACGTCGCCGTTCTGGGGGTCGAGGACCACCGCGGCGCCGTCGCGCCCGGCCAGGGCGTGCTGGGCGACGCGTTGCAGCGCGGGCTGCAGGGTGAGGGTGACGTTGTCGGCCCCGGTGGTGGGCGAGAGCACCTGGGACAGGGACTGGGGGGGTTGCGCGTGAGAGGAGAGGTAGTTGTTGTACTCGGCCTCTAGGGCCCAGGTGCCGTAGCTCGGCGACGCGAAGCCCACGAGCCCGGCGGTGAGCGCCCCCAGGGGGTAGACGCGGTGATAGACGTTGGGCGCACCGGGCAACGGTCGCGACTGCGCGAGGATGGTGCCGTCCGCGGCCACGATCTCTCCGCGCGGCGCCGTCACCGATGCGGAGATGTTGCGCGGGTTGAGGGGTGAGGCGTCGAGAGCGGAGGCCTTGAAGAACTGGATGTTCACTGACTGGGCCGCGATGGCGGCGAGGAACAGCAGCAGGACGGTGGCGAGGATGCTGAGCCGACGGGACACGGGCCAACTGTAAACGTTGCTTGCTGTTTAGTCAGGGTCTCTTCACAGTCTGGGGCGCAAGACTCTGATCAGGGGCACCGGGATCGGATTGACGTAATCCAGTTGACGAGAATCATGGAAACGCCCCGGAGTCGATCATCGAATTTCGCCACCGCCAGAGAGCAGCGGTGGGCCACTAGGTCCATCACGTTTCATCGAGAAGAAATCCGTCGGAGTTGGCACTCGGCGGGAGGTGAACCAGGAGACGGGGCCCGTG